>CAIXGW010000378.1 GCA_903919145.1 uncultured Myxococcales bacterium | reverse complement strand
CCTCCACCATCGCCGCAGCGCGGCGAGGCCGTCCACGCAGGTGGACGGCGCGATGATAGCCCGGCCATTCATCGCCCGGGCTTCCCTCCGCCCGGCCACAACCATTCGTATTTACCGACGATCGTTGACGCGAACCGGTCGATTCAGCGCCCCGCCCCAACCCAGACTACCTGAATCTCCTACCGATTATCGCCTCCACTGCTCGCCCGGGGGCCCGGCGCGAAAGGGGGCTGGACCGCGCAGCGGCGGCGTGCGACGCCGCCCGCGACAGGCCGGCGCTGGCGCCGGCCGCGCGCGGGTCCGCACCCGGTCCGGCCCAGCCCGGGCGGCACCCCGAGGGGCGCTGGCTGGGCGCGGCCGGATTCGCCCAAACCCTGGCGCTGACCCTGCCCCAAGCCCAATCCCAGGCTCAGCCACCACGCCAGCACGCGAACCGGTCGATCCAGCGCCCCGCCCCAACCCGGACCGGCTGAAAATGCTAATGATTGCCGGGCCCTCCGCCCTGGCCGCCGTGGTGCGGGCAAGCCTGGAGTAGTTCTTCAGCTCGACCCGCGCTTACTCACCGAGCCGCCTACCGAATGACCACCAGGAACAACCCGGGCAGGGCGAGGCGGCGCCAGGCCTGGTCGGCGGTGTAGCAGGTGGCCCCGCGGCGAATGGCAAGTGCGACGCAGGCGCGATCCCCGAGCGAAAGCCCGGCAAAGCGGGTGGCCACACGCAGGGCTCCGGCCGCCCGGGCGTCTGTGGCGCCAAACGCATCCACTTTGAGCCCCAGTTCTCGAATTGCGGCGTGGACGCTGGCAATCTCAAGGCCGCGTTCCAGCAGCTTGGCGGTGACCTCAGAAAGATTCACCGCAGATATTCGCGCACCTGCCAGCACGTTGGCCACCTCTTCCCAACCGGTCTCGCGCTGCAGAAGCGTAAGGACAGCCGAACTGTCGAGTACGATGGGCCGAGCCTCACTCACCCTTGGCCTCTTCGCGGCGCTCGGCGGTGAGCTCGTCGGTCAAGCTGGCACCTTGGGGCAGTGCCACCGCGATCCAGTCTTGCACGGCCTTCAAACGTGCCTTCAAGTCGCGGTCCTTAGAAGGCACGAAGGACGGCGGCTTGCGGTCGATGAGCTTAGATTTCCGAACTGCGTTGAGACCCATGGGTGTTTGCCTCCTAGGACCAGCCTACCAGTCTGTTGGCCGCCCCGCTAGTAACCCTTGCCACCGCGCCCGACCAGGGCCGCTTTGCGCACTTCAAGCTCTGCAACCAGCTTCTTCAGCCGCCTAAGTTCGCTCTCCACTTCAGCCAACTCGCGCCGAGTCTGTTGGCCCAGGAGGTAGTCGGCGCCGCGGATTCGCCCAACTAGGGCCTCGACCTCGCGCCGCACCAGCCGCAGGCACGGGTTGCCGTGGATCGAGGCCTCGCGGAACTGTAACTCGCCGGATCGGATGGCCGCGAGGATCTCCTCTCGGCTGAGGCCGAACTCCCTACACGCGGTCCCGTCGGTCAGCGTCGCGCCCTTGCCGGACCAGTCTTCGCTCATTGGCTGTTCACCCTGGAATGCGGCCTGCTCTCTGGCAAATCTGGCAGCCCGGCCAGGAAGATGGCGTTGGGGGTGTGGTTGACGTAGGCCTCAAATACGTAGTCATTCCAGTAGCGGCCGGTCGGCCCGTACTTCATCAGCCGCTCATAGGCATCGCCGCGCTGCGTCGGCAGGGTGCGCGCGAAATACGCCTTCCAGTCTTGCAGCGGCGTCTCCTCATCCACGTAGGGCGTTGTAAACACGACATGGTCGGTCCCCAACAGCGGCGGAAGAACCCTGGCGTACCAGATTTCACCGCGCCGTCCGACGTAGCCCGCGGGGACGATAGCCCGGCAAACGCTGCCGGTTTCGGGTTCCTTGAGCACGACGGCACCGGGTTCGCCCGCCTCTACGATGTAGATGCCCATCCTGGATTGCTGCATGATACCGATAATCTTCAGCAGGTCGGCGTGCATGCCAAAGGCCGCGCCGACCTCCATGGTGATCGTCCCGATCGTCTCTGCTCCCACGCAGGCGTCAAAGAATGCCCAACTGGTGAAGTACGAAGCCGTCAGCGGGCTCATCGGCGGGCCAGACGGGAGGTACTCGTCTTCGGCCTTGGCAATGAGCTTGTAGAAGGCCTTCATCTCCGGCATGGAAGTTATTTGCTCTGAAAACACAGACACTTGATTCTGGGCGTAGACGTACAGGGCGTGCGACGGGTCGTAGCCGGCCAGGTCGCCTTTGCCCACCACCGTGGCCTGCAGGCCGGCGGCGTAGGCCTTGCCGGCGGCAAATGCCTGGAAGTCAATCACCTTACCGTGGCGTACTTTGCTAATCTTTGCGACCAGCTTGGCTCCAAGCTTGCCCATGGCCATATCCTTTGCGGCACCGCTGCAGTTGACGGGTGCCGTCCGCACCCTAGGTGCGGCCGGACGATAGGGACAGGGCTGCGGCAGGTCAATAGGGTCGGTGGCCGCCGTCAGGGCTACCGCAAGAACCGCTTGACGGCCCACGCCGCCCCTTGACAAACCACCCCCTTTCGGCGAAGTCGGCACTGTTGGGCTCTGCAAGAGTCCCACTTTCTCACCCGCCGCCGCCACGGAGCCGCCGATGCCAGACCCCGACCACCCGCACCTGGGCAGCCCTCCCGCCGCCTCTACCGATCTGGCCGCCGCCGACCCGCAAGCAGAGCTTTTTGCCGCCGTCCTGGCCGATCTGCAGGCGCTGCACCGCAGCCACGCTCTGGTTCACGCACTGACCGTGGGCAAGACCCTGCTGCAGCGCTTCTTCTCTGGCAGTAGCCACGGCTACCAGGACCACGCGGGCAACAAGCAGCACAGCTTCCATCGCTTTGCCAGCCTCCACCAGGCCGAGCTCGCGGACATGGGCCACAGCGCCGACTACCTGCGCCGCTGCATCCGCGCCCACATCGTGGTGCTGACGCTGCCGCCGCCTGTGCAAGACAAGCTGCTGTTTGGCCAGCTGGTGGCGCTGTCGGAGTGCCCGGACCCCACCGCGCGCGCCCGCTTGGCACTGACCGCGGTGGCAGAGGGCTGGCACCTGGGCGACCTCAGCCACGCGGTGGCCAGGATCAAAGCCGGCACCTGGTACGACACCGAGCCGCTCCAACCCGGTGTCCAGCCGCCGCCAGAGCCGGCACCTCCGCCCCTGCTGCCCGGCGAAGCGGGCGTGCTGGCCCGGCTGCCGCCAGCGCGGCTGGTAACGCGCGGCGAGAAGGTGACCCTTTCGCTGCGCAATTGGAGTGCGGCAATGCTGAAGGTAGACGCGGGCCAGCTCGACGCCGGCCAGAAGAAGCGCGCGCTGGAGGCAGTGGTGGCAGCGGAGCGCGAGCTTGCTGCGGTGAAGAAGGCGCTGAAGGGATAGGGGCTGGCAGAAAGGCGAGGCCCGGCCAGCCGCGCCCATGGCGCGCCGTATTCAGGCCAGACGCTTGGCCCCGCGTTCAACACAACTACGCATGGACGTTGGGCAATGAACCGGTCGGGCCAGAGACCCGCCCCTACCCGCTTCTTGTGGGACTGCCCGTACACGCCAAGGCGCTGGCCATCGCCGCGATGCGGCGATTCCCGTCCGCGCAGGCGGATGGGGCCATGATAGCCCGCCAATTCATTGGCCGGGATTCTTTGTGAGGTTCCATCACCAGGGTT
>CAIXGW010000377.1 GCA_903919145.1 uncultured Myxococcales bacterium | reverse complement strand
GACAGGGTCCTAGGGCGATCGTCTTGCGAGCGCCCAGGCGGGCGAAATATTGGAATTCACTTCCAATATTTCTTGCCCGACTGAAAAAAACGCAAAATGGCACGGAGCCTGGCGGGGATTATCCCGACAGGCTCCTAGAGGGTAGGGGCACCCGCTGGCGTTGGGTTCGCGGTGCGCTGCACAGTTTTCTGCAGGGATGTCAGGCGCATCTCAGCGAGCGGTGGTCCCCCGGTCCAGCCGTGGGCGGGCCAGCGCACCCGCCATGGCCCCGGTCGGCCTAGCCGCCGCCACCGCCTGGAGCACGGCATCGCCCTCTTGCGCCAGCACCTGCGGCCGGGTCTGGCGCTTGCCCGGCCGGTCGACCAGCACGGCCACCCGCCCGACCCCCCAGCTGGTGGGCAGCACGTTGTGCCAGCCCTGCGGCACTTCGGGCGGCACCCAGGCAAACAACCACGCCGCATCGGGCGGAGAAAGGTTGATGCAGCCATGGCTTTTGGGGATGCCAAACTGGTCGTGCCAGTAGGCGCCGTGCAGGGCCCGGCCAGCGTCGTAGTGCAGCACCAGCGGCACCTCCTCGGCGTAGTAGTCATCCCACGGGCGGCCACGCATGGTGCTGTGGACGGTCTTGGCGTAGACCTCAAAGCGGCCGGCCTTGGTAGAGGTGATCTTCTTGCCGGCCGAGATGAGGGTGGCAAACACCATCTTGTCGCCCTCATAGGCGGTCAGGACCTGCTGGCCTAGCTCGACGTGCATCCACTTGCCAGTCTTGGCGATGCCGCGCGGCCGCTGCATGGGCTGGGCGATTCGCACCAGGGCGGAAGGCAGCCAGCCGCCCTCGATCTCGACCCTGCCAGGCCTCAACCCTTTGACCTCAAATCGGTCGTAGCGCTGCATCCACACCACCTGGGCAGGATCCTTGGGCGGCTTGCGCTCGCCGGCCAGCCGCAGCGCCACCTTGCGGCGTACAAAGGCCACCGCGCCGGTCGGGTCGTGGGCGCCGACAAAGACACTGGGGGTAAACAGCTTGATGTCCTGCTTGCGCATGTAGCCGCCGTCAGGTCGGCGCAGCCAGCCGGTCTCCGCCAGCTGGGCGTTGGGCACAAAGGCCACGCGGTATTCCAGCTTCTCCCTGTGCAGCACCTTGGCCTTGACGCTGGGCGCCGCATAGACCTTGGTGCGCGGCCGCGGCACCCGGCCGTAGAAATACTGCGCGGCGCTGCCCTGGCTCTGGACGGCCGCGCTGGGCTGGCCGGTGCGCAGCAGGTGCAGCGGCAGGGCACCGCGCGGCTCCAGCAGCGCCCACGCCCGCGGCGCGTCACAGCTCGGCTGACACCCCTGCACCACCACGGTGTCGCCGCTGCGCAGCAGCGCTAGCAGCTTGCTGGCGTGGCTCGGCTTGTCTCGCACAAAGCCAAAGGAAGACTGCAAGTACGCGTCAAACGGCAGCTGAGGCCACGCCGGCCCGGCGGACGACCGCGATCGCACTGCACTTTGCTGGGTTTGCCCCGCAGCCGGTGCGGCCACGGCGACCACCGCCAGCGCCAGCCCCACCAGCAGCTTCAAACCGCGAGCCGATAGCGCAGCGCTGAACCGATTGCGGGCGGAGACGCTGGTCATCGCGGCCTCCAACAGGGCCCGCGGCCAAGCAGGCCTCTGTCAAGAAGGTAGCAGGCGGCCCCGCCAGTGCAAGGCCAAAGACCAGCTGGTGCTGTTGGAACCGCAAGCCAATTCTGAAGAATCAGCGGCACCGATCCCGGGCGCTTGCAGGGCCGCGGTCCAAGGCGTACACCCTTGCCCAGCAGCGACCGGCCGCTGCACCTGTGGACCCGCCGATGTCGACCGAACCCACCCAACTGTCCGCCACCGCTGCCGCGCCGATCGCTGTGCTGGGCGACCGCAGCCTGTTTCCGACCCTGCAGTGGCCGGTACACGCCAACTTTGCCGCGGTGTCACCGCCGTCTCTGCCTGTGCAACAAGCCATGGTAGAACAAGTTTGCGATGTGGCGCGCCGCGGCTCGTTCTCCTTTGGCGATTGGATTGCCCAGCGGCATGTTCTGCGCGCCGACCTGGCGGCCCTGCTGGGCTGCGAGCCGGCTGACCTGGCCCTGGTCCAAAGCACCACGGCGGGCATTGCTGCGGTGGCGCTGGCCATCGACTGGCGCCCCAAAGACAAGATCTTGTGCTTTCTAGGAGAATTTCCTGCCAATGTCACGCCGTGGCAGCAGGTCGCGCTGCGCTTTGGGGCAGTGTGCCAGCTGATGCCCCTGCCAGCGCCGCAGCAAGAGGTGGGCCCCTGGCTGGAGAAGGTAGAGGTAGAGCTGCGCAAAGGTGTGCGGATCCTGGCGATTTCGGCGGTGCAGTTCCAGACCGGCTGGCACGCGCCGCTGGCCGAGCTGGCCGAGCTGTGCCACCGCCATGGGGCTGAGATCTGCGTGGATGCGGTGCAGTCGCTTGGAGCAGTCCCCATCGATGTCAAGCAATTGCAGATCGACTACCTGTCCTGCGGCAGTCACAAGTGGCTGATGGGGCCAGAGGGGGCGGGCGTCCTTTACCTGTCTTCTGAGCGGCGGCCGCAGCTGCACCGCACCCAAGCCGGCTGGCTGAGCCACGAAGAACCCGTGGGTTTTCTGCTGCAGGGGCCGGGGCTGCTGCGCTATGACCGACCCATTCGCGACCGCAGCGACTGGCTGGAGGGCGGCAACCTGGCCGCGGCAAGCTGTGCGGGGCTGGGGGCCGCCGTCGGTCTGCTGCGCAGCCTGGACCCCAAGCTGTTGTGGCAGCACATCCAGAAATGGCACGACCTGCTGGAGCCGGCGCTGCAGGACCTGGGGTTTGGCTCGCTGCGCCACCCGCAAGAGCGCCATCGATCGGGGATTCTGGCGGTGCAGCCGCCTGCAGGCGTGTCGGTGGTGGCGCTGCATCGGGCGCTGGCGGCGCGCGGGATGCTGACGTCGATTCCCGATGGAAACCTGCGGTTTTCGCCCCACTGGCCCTCGCCGCTGGAAGAGACGGCGCAGCTGGCGGCGGCCGTGCGCGAGGCCGTCGCAGAGGTCAGGGCCAGCCCCGCGCTGAGTTGACGGCGGCGGCCGCGCTCGGCAGACTGCAAAGGGCTGCCCAACCGCGCGGAGTTCCGGTGGAAGACAACGCCGTTCCTTTTGAGCTGCCAGCAGAATCGGCGTCGCTGGCGCGTCAGGAGCGGCGCTGGCAGGTGCTGGGCGTCCTGACCCTGCTGGTGGCGATGGTGTTTGGCTATCGGCTGGTGGGCCTGTCGGTCGACCCGGCGCGGGCCCGCAGCTTGGCCACCCAGCTCGACCTGGCCCTGCCGTTCTGGCCTGACAGCATCTACGCCTACAGCATGGTCTATGTGTGTGCGCTGTATCCGCTGTTTGCGGTGCGGTCGTCGCGGCTGTTTTCGCGCACGGTCGAGGCCTACGGCTGGGTCATGGCCTCTTCTCTGGTGATTTTTGCGCTGTTTCCGGTCACCAGCGTGGGCTTGCGGCCGGACCTGGCGCTGCTGGACGTGACCCAGTTCACCCAGTGGGGCACCCGGGTAACGTACTTTGTCGACCCACCGACCAACTGCTTTCCGTCGATGCACCTGTCTTTTGCCGTCTTGTCGATGCTGGTGGCGTGGAGTGCCCGGCCGCTGTGGGGCCTGGTGGCCGCGCCGGTGGTCATTGGCATCGCAGTGTCGATCCTCACCATGAAGCAGCACTACCTGGCCGATGGGGTGGCGGCGGTGGCGCTGGCGGCGGCGGTGTGGTGGAGACAAGTGCGGCCAACCGGGCTGGCGCTGCGCGGCCGGGCCGAGGTGGCGCGGTCGTGGCGAGGCCCCGCGCTGTATCTGGCGCTGCAGATGCTGTTCTATGCTCTGTTTTGGCTGGCGTTTCAGGCTGGGTGGCAGCCGTGGCAGTCTTGACGGCCGCCAGCGTTCGGCCGGCCAACGCTTGAGCGGGACCCCCAAACAGGTCCGTCAAGCCGTGGCCTTTGCTATCGATTCGACAGGGCTGGCCCAAAAGACGCGGTCGCGGCCGGCGGCCTTGGCGGCGTACATCGCGGTGTCGGCGCGGTTGAAGACCTCGTCAATCGTCAACTCGCCGGCGTGTAGCACCGCGACTCCAATACTGCAGGTCATCGTCAGCGGAGGATGGAAATCGCCCACGTGGCGGCTCTTGAGGGCCGCCCGGATCCGCTCGGCCACGATGCGCGCGCCGTTCAGGTCGGTCTCGGGCAGAATCGCGCAAAACTCTTCGCCGCCGGCGCGGGCCAGCAGGTCGGAAGCCCTCAGCTCCCCGGCCCCGGCTGTCGCAAAGCACTGCAGGGCCAAGTCGCCGGTCATGTGGCCGTAGCGGTCGTTGATGGACTTGAAATGGTCCAGGTCAATCACCAGTAGCGCCAGTGGGCGACTGTGACGGCGGGCCAGCGCCACCTGCCGAATGCCATAGTCAAACAAAGTACGGCGGTTGGGTAGGTTGGTCAGGGGGTCGAAGCTGGCGCGGCGCTCCAACTCGACTTCGCTGCGTTCGCGGGCAATTCCCAGGTAGCCGATGCTGGTGACCAGCGTCATCATAAAGGCCGCGGTGAAGGGGACCACGCCCAACACGTTGCGGGTCAGCAGAGTCTGAGCGTCGATTGGGATCAACACCACAACCACCGCGCGCGTCACCAGCACCAGCGCCAGCACCACCAGCCAAACAACGGCGGCTCGGCCGGACTTGAGGCTCATCAGCTCTGGATTGCCGCGTGCCTGCCACACCGTGGCGGCCAGCCACCCAAAAGTCGCGCTCGACACCAGCACGGTGCGGGCAGTCAGGCCGGCACCACCCAGCCAGGAAGCTAAGAAGAACAGAGCGAACACGCCTGCTGCGATGGCGTCTACGCTACCTGGTCCTCCGCGGTTGCCAAGGGCGCGCATCCCCAAGTGGTAGCTGTGGATCGCGCCTACCACGGCCAGATTGGCGATCGCGATGGTGGCCCAGTCTGGCCACTGACCGCGCCAGCTGAGCAGAAAAAAGCCCAGCGACAGCAGCAGGGTGCCGCGAATGAACCAGGGGGCGTGGTCGCGCTGGCGCTGCGTGGCGGGCACGGTGGTCAGCAGCCACAGCGCCACCGTGCCACCGGCGACGGAGGTCAGCCACATCAGGGTCTGGATGTCGAGCACGAGGAGCGATCCTTGGTTGCAGGGCCGGCCGAGCTTGGCGCTTGGAAGGGCTGCGGAGTCGTCGGGGCGCCGCCGGGTGGGGGGGCCAGAGAGCGCCGTGGGCAAGGACCATACCGAACTGGGCCGCGCGCCGTCAATTGTCGCGGCCCAGACTGCCCAGCAGTGCAACGATAAGGGCAGCCAGGATGCCCAGGCCCAGCCCCCCCAGACCGGCCGCCAGCCAGCCCCAGCCGCAGCGCGCAGCCAGCCACCAGACTCCCGCTGGCGCGGCGGTCCAGAACGCCAAGTTGGCGGCGAGTTCGCCAGTGCGCATTCAGCAG
>CAIXGW010000376.1 GCA_903919145.1 uncultured Myxococcales bacterium | reverse complement strand
TAGAGCACCTCGCCTCGATCCAGCTCAAGGTCCTGTCGGTAGGTCAGCCTCGCCTGCTGCCCGAGCCGGACCTGGAGCGCCTGCTGCAAGCGCGGACCCGCGCCGGCCTTGGACCGGCGGCCAGGGCCAAGAAGAGCGCGTAGAGGCTCAGGGTACGGTTGAGCTCGGCTCGTCGCCTTCCTCGCCCGCCACACCGTGTACAAACACCGTGCCAAAGCGCCCTTTGACGCACAGGGCTCCAGCGCTGACCGGCGAGTCCTTGGGCGAGGTCACGCGCACGATCTTGTTGTCCTGGCTGGTCAATTCCAGGGTGCAGCCCACGCCGCAGAACGGGCAGATGGTCCTGGTGGTGGCCTGATCGGCGGGGCGCCACTGGCCGGCCTGCCGCAGGTCGTGCTCGCTCTTGAACATCAGCGCGCCGGTCGGGCAGGCATCGACGCAAGTGCCGCAGTACACGCAGGCGGACTCGGGCAGCGGCACCGCGTGCTCGGTCGAGATGCGGGCGTCAAAGCCGCGGCCGGCTACCGCAATCGCAAAGCTGGCTTGGGCGTCAATGCCACAGGACTCTACGCACTTGTAGCACAGGATGCACTTGGCGTAGTCGCGCACATACAGCGAGTTGTCGATCTTGACGGGCTGGGCCACGGTCGCCGCGCTCTGGCCATCGCCCAGGTGGTGGTGACCGGCCAGGGCGCGGTCGCGCTCGCCGGCGGCCAAAGGAGCCTGGGCCGGGCCAAACCGCTGCCCATCGGCGGCATAGCGGGCCATAAAAGCCAGCATCTGTGGCGCGGTAGAGGTGTCGACGCTGGACGCCAGCAGCTCCAGCACGGTGCGCCGCGCGGCTTGGACCCGCGGGCTGTCGCTGTGCACGACCATGCCGTCTTCAGCGGCGCGCGAGCAAGACGGAACCAGCGTCCGCGCCCCCTCTAGCTCGACCACGCAGATGCGGCAGACGTTGACCGGCGTCAGGTTTTCGGCCCAACACAGGGTCGGCGTGTCAATGCCAAGACTTTGCAGCACCTTGAGCAGAGACGTGCCCTCGCGCACCTGCGCAACCTGCCCGTCAATGGTCAGGGTCAGCAAGCGCGGCGCGGGCGTGCCAGGGTGGTCGGCGGGCAGGGGCTGAGGGCGGCGGACATGGGGATTCACGCGATGCCTCCTGCAATTGGATCGGCCGCAGCCGCCCGTTCGATAATGCCAAGGCGGGCGACTGCGGACTCAATGGCGGAGGTCGCTGTTTGGCCAAGGCCGCAGATCGAGGCATCGCGCATACACTGGCCAAGCTCTTGTAAGCGAAACCTTTCCTCGCTCCAGCTGCCCAGCGGCGCAGCCCCGGCGACCCGCGCCAGCAATTCCTGGACCCGCACGGTGCCCACGCGGCACGGCACGCACTGGCCGCAGCTCTCGTCGCGAAAAAACGCCGCCAGGCGCTGCAGCAGCGGCAGCACCGGCGTCTCCGCCCCCAGCACCAGCACCACGCCAGAGCCCAAGGTCGCGCCGATCTTGCGAGTATCTTCAAAGGTCAACGGTATTTGCAGGTCATCACCGCGGACAAACGTCCCGGCGGCGCCGCCCAGCAGCACCGAGCCAATCCGCTCGAGCGGCCCGGCTCCCGCCAGCTCCAGCAGCTGGGCCAGCGGCGTGCCAAGGGGCAGCTCGTAAACGCCCGGCTTCTGCACCAGCCCTGACACGCAAAACAGCTTGGTGCCTGCAGAAAGCTTGGTGCCGATGGCCGCGTAGGCCGCCCCGCCGTGCAGCACAATGTCTGGCACGCAGCACAGCGTCTCTACGTTGTTGATGCAGGTGGGCTGGCCAAACAGGCCGACCTCGACCGGAAACGGCGGCTTGGTGCGCGGTTCACCGCGAAAACCCTCCAGCGAGGCCAGCAGCGCCGTCTCTTCGCCGCAGATGTAGGCCCCGGCGCCGCGGCGGATTTCCAGTTCAAAGTTCAGACCTTGACCCAGGATATCGGCCCCCAGCAGGCCGGCGGCGCGGGCTTGGTCGATGGCGTGCTGCATTCTCCGCAGCGCCACAGGATATTCAGCGCGCAGGTACAGGTAGCCGCGCTCGGCGCCAATGGCCAAGCCGGCCACCGTCATCGCTTCGACCAGCAGAAACGGGTCGCCTTCCATCAGCGCCCGGTCCTTGAAGGTGCCCGGCTCGGACTCATCGGCATTGCAGACCAAGTACTTGGGGTGGGCATGCTGAGCAGCCACCGCCGCCCACTTGCGCCCGGTGGGAAAGCCAGCGCCGCCGCGGCCAGTCAGCCCCGAGGCAGCGACTTCTTCAATGATTCTTTGAGGTCCAAGCTCCAGGGCCCGGCGCAGCGCCAGGTAGCCGCCGTGGGCGCAATAGTCGGCCAGGCTGGCGGGATCGACGGCCCCGATGCGCCGCAGCAGCTTGAGATTCTTTCGGTCTTGCGGTAGCGGTGCCGGCAGCGCCTCGGGGACGGCGCCGCCCTGCAGGGCCTGCATCAGCTGCTGAGAGGTCACATGGCCCCAGGCCTGCTCCCTAGGCCACTCGCCGGACTCAATCCGCAGTGCGGCCGGCGCCTGCTCGCACAGCCCCAGGCACGGGCTGCGGTGCCACGCGGCCTGTGGGGAGGCGTCAGGATCCCATTGCTGCTTGAGGTCGTCGATGATCTGATCGGCACCGGCCAGCTTGCAGGCGATATCGTCGCAGACGTGCACGGCCAAAGGGGGCTGCGGCGCGGTAGAGAACAGCGCGTAAAAGCTGGCGACCGCAAAGCCGTCTGCCGGCGGCACATGCAGGCGCTTGCACAGGTAGCCAAGCCCGCCGGGGCTAATCCAGCCGCAGCGCAGCTGCAGCGCGTGCAGCCCGGGTAGCAGCAGGTGGCGCTGCGAGCGCGCCCGGCGGAATCCCACGGGAAATTCCGGCTGACGCCCGGCGTGGTCGGCCGGCGCATGGGCTTGCAGCAGGGCGTCGATCGCCTCAGTCTCGGCGGCGGTGGCCGCGGCGCTAATGGGGCGCAGATCCAAAGGAACCTCCCGCTGCAGCTGGCGCCGAGTCCGCACTGGGGGCCAGCTTCTCTACCCTCACCGCGGCAGCCTTGAACTCTGCCGTGCCCGACTTGGGATCGGTCGCGTCAATGGTCAGCAGGTTGGTCGCCACCTGCTCTGGGTAGTGAAACGTCATGAAACACAAACCCGGCTTCAGGCCGGGGTCGATCCGCACCGGCGCGCTGACCTGGCCGCGCCGCGACCGCACCCGCACCCACTCGCCGGGCTGCAGGCCCAAGGACTCGGCGTCTTCTGGGCTGACATCCAGCGACTCACCGCGGTTGAGTGGCGAAGCATAGGAGTCGCTCTGGACCCCAGTGTTGTAGGCGTGCAGATGCCGGCCGGTCGTCAACCGCAGCGGAAATTCCTGAGACAGCGCCTCTGCCGGGGCCGAGACCAGCACGGCAGAGAACTGCGCCCGCCGCCCCTGGATCGGGTCTTGCCACAGCCGGGCGTGCAGAAACGCCGTCCCCGGGTGATCCTCTGTGGGGCAGGGCCACTGGATGCCGTCCAGTTGTTCTAGCCTTTTCCAGGACATCCCCCCGTGCAGCGGCGACAAGGAGCGCATCTCTTCCCACAGCTGCTCGGCCAGCAGGTCGCGCGGATCCGGCGGCGCTTGGCTGCCCAGCGGCGTCAGATCGCTGCCCAGGCGCCGGGCCAATTCGGCGATCACGGCAATGTCGTCGCGCGCCTCGCCCGGAGCCTGCAGGGCCTTGCGAACCCGCTGGACCCGCCGCTCGCTGTTGGTCACCGTGCCATCGGTCTCACACCAGGCGGCCGACACCGGCAAGACGACCTCCGCCATCTCAGCGGTCTGCGTCAGAAAAATGTCTTGCACGACCAGGTGATCCAGGCTCTTGAGCAGGCGGTGGGTTCGCCCCGCATCGGCCTCTGACTGCGCCGGATTCTCTCCGATGCAGTAAACGCTGTGCAGCGCGCCGTGCTCGATGGCGTCAAACATCTGGGTCAGGTTCAGGCCGTTGCTGGGCGGGATCGCGCAGTTCCACGCCCCTTCAAAGCGCTTGCGGATCGCCTCATCCTCTACGTCTTGAAAGCCTGGTAGCTTGTGCGGCAGGGCCCCGGCATCGCCACCGCCCTGGACATTGTTCTGTCCGCGCAGGGGGTTGAGTCCCGATCCAAAGCGCCCGACATGCCCGCACAGCAGCCCCAGGTTGATGAGAGACAGCACGTTGTCCACGGCGTTCTTGTGCTCGGTGATGCCCAGCGTCCAGCAGATCATCGCGCGCTGGGCTTTGGCAAAGGCATGAGCCGCCTGGGCAATTTGCTGGGCCGGCACCCCGGTCATCGCCTCGCCCCAGGTCAGGGTGCAGGGCTCGACGTGGCGGGCAAACTCGGCAAAACCGCTGGTGGCGCGGCCAATGAATTCCACATTGTGCAGGCCGCAGGCGATGATCTCGCGGGCCATCGCGTGGGCCAGCGCAATGTCGCTGCCGACGTCTAGCTGCAGGTGGCGCTCCGCCCAGGCCGCGCTGGGCGTCTGGCGCGGGTCGACCACAAACAGCCGCGCTCCGTTGTGAATCCCTTTGATAAGATGGTGAAAGAAGATCGGGTGGGTCTCGCGCGCGTTGGATCCCCACAGCAGCACCACTTCGGTGTGCTCTGCTTCGCGATAGCTGCTGGTGCTGCCACCCGCTCCAAAAACCGCCGCCAGACCGACGACGCTAGGGGCATGTCAAGTTCGGTTGCAGCTATCAATGTTGTTGCTGCCCATGGCCTTGCGCGCAAATTTCTGCGCCAAGTAGTTGACCTCGTTGGTGGCCTTGGAGCAGGAGAACACGCCAAATGCCTGGGGGCCGTGGCGCAGCCTGGTGTCGGCAAAACCGGCGGCGGCGCGGGCCAGGGCTTCGTCCCAGCTGGCGCGCTGCAGCACGCCGTTGACGCGCACCAGCGGGTGGGTCAGCCGTGGGCGCTGCAAGGTATCGCGGCGGGTGCGGCGGTTCTGACGTGGGTCGGACATGGCAGTGCTCCAAGCGGCATAGGCGCAGCGGACGGGACCGAGTCTAACGGCGCTTGCCTCCAGCGGGAAGGGGCGACACCGCCTGAGCATGACCTGGGCGTGACAGCCCGCCGGCGCCCCACACCGGCCAGACGGCCTTTTTAGCCGGCACCGCCAGACATTATCAAGCAATCACAATGACATGACAAAGCCTCCCCCCATGGCGACGCATCTGGACGGCCGACCCTGTGGACAGCTAACCTAGGGGCCAGCGGAGCTTGGGGCTCCGTCCAAGATCCAAGATGGAGGATCCCGTGCCTACGAAACCCGTATCTGGCCCCCGCGTGGCCGCTCTGGTTGGCCCTTACCTGAGCGGCAAAACCTCTTTGCTGGAGAGCCTGCTGCTGGCCACCGGCGCCATCGCAAAGAAGGGCACTGTCAAGGACGGTTCGGCGGTCGGCGACTCATCCCCCGAGGCCAAGACGCGGCAGATGAGTGTAGAGAACAGCTTTGCCTCCACCAATTACCTGGGGGATCCCTGGGTTTTCATCGACTGCCCTGGCTCGGTAGAGTTTCAGCAAGAGAGCATGAACGCGCTGATGGTCGCCGACGTGGCGGTGGTGGTCTGCGAGGCCGACCCGGCGCGCGCGCTGACGGTGTCGCCGATCCTGCGCTTCTTGGATGATCACCAGATTCCGCACGTGATTTTCATGAACAAGGTCGACCAGCCCGGCGCCGCCGCCAGGATCAAGGAGACGATGGAAGCGCTGCAAGACGTCAGCGACCGGCCCCTGATCCTGCGAGAGCTGCCCATTCGCAGCGGCGACGAGATCACCGGCTACGTCGATCTGGCCAGCGAGCGCGCCTACCAGTACGTGGCTGGCAAGCCTTCAGAACTCATCCAGATGCCCACCAGAGTCCTGCCCGAAGAGCAGGCGGCGCGCCAAGCCATGCTAGAGCACCTGGCCGACACCGACGACCACCTGATGGAAGAGCTGCTGGAAGAGGTGGTGCCGCCCAAGGACGAGGTCTACCAGACCCTGGCCAAGGACTTGCACGAAGACCGCATCGTCGAAGTGTTTTTTGGCACGGCCGACCGCGATGGCGGCATCCGCCGGCTACTCAAGGCCCTGCGCCATGAGACGCCCGAAGCCGCGGAGACCGCCGCCCGCCTCAAGATCGATGCCAAGGGCCCGGCGCTTGTGCAGATCTGCAAGACCTACCATGCGGCCCACGTCGGCAAGCTGAGCGTGGCGCGGGTGTGGCGCGGCGAAGTGGCCGAAGGCAATACCCTAGATGGCCAGCGGGTCAGCGGCGTCTACCACCTGATGGGCGCCAAGCAAGAGAAGCTGGGCAAGGCCATCGCCGGAGATCTGGTGGCCCTGGGTCGCCTCGAAGAGGCCAAGACCGGCCAAGCCCTGACCCCAAATGGTCAGGTCGACCTGCCGTGGGTGGCCACGCTGCAGGCCGTCAGCGGCCTGGCGGTCAAGGCCGCCAAGAGCGGCGAAGAGGTCAAGCTCAGCATCGCGCTGGCCAAGCTGTGCGAAGAGGATCCGTCCTACGTCATGGAGCACAACGCCTCGACGGCCGAGCGCATCCTGTGGGGCCAGGGCGAGATGCACCTCAAGGTCGCCATCGACAAGATCGAGCGCAAGTTCAACACCCAGGTCCTTAGCGAAAAACCGCAGGTGCCGTACGAAGAGACCATCAAGAAGCCCCAAGAAGTCCACGGTCGCCACAAGCACCAGACCGGTGGCCACGGCCAATTTGGCGATGTGTGGGTCAAGATCCGCCCCCTGGGCCGCGGCGAAGGCATCCAGTTTGTCGACAACATCGTCGGCGGCGTGGTCCCGCGCCAGTTCATCCCGGCGGTCGAGGCCGGTGTCATCGACTACTGCAAGCAGGGCCCGCTGGGCTTTCCCGTCGTCGACATGGAAGTCACGCTGTTTGACGGCAGCTACCACCAGGTCGACAGCTCGGAAATGAGCTTCAAGGCCGCGGCCCGGGTGGCGTTGGTCGAGGCGATGCCCAAGTGCGGCCCTGTGTTGCTGGAGCCGGTGCTCAAAGTGCAGATCAGCGTGCCCAGCGACTACACCTCGCGGGCCCAGCGCCTCATCACCGGGCGCCGCGGCGGCCAGATCCTTGGCTATGACGCCAAGCCAGGCTGGAAGAGCTGGGACGTGGTCGATGCCTTCCTGCCGCAGTCAGAGATGAACGACATGATCATCGAGCTGCGGTCGCTGACCATGGGCACCGGCACCTTCACCTGGGGTTTTGATCACCTGCAGGAGCTGGAAGGCCGCGACTCAGACAAGGTGGTGCAGGCCCGCACGGCCGCGCTCGGCCACGCCTGATCGCCCAGGCCCGCCCGCAGGGCTGACCCTGTGAATCTGTGGACCGCGGCGCGCGTTTCAGTCGGTATCCCAAGGCTTTTTGTGTCTTGGTTCACCGGAGGTCTGAAATGCCATCTCGCAACGCGCGCCGCGCGCCCGCCCCGTGCCCATCTACCCCCGCTGGACCGCGCGCGCTGCGCCTGTGGGCGGCGGCTGGGCCCCTGCTCTCGCTGACCTTGGGTCTGGCCGTGCCAGCCACGGCTGCCGCCGACCTGCGTCCGCCCATAGTCCAGATGCCGCGCCCCGCCAAGCCGACCAAGCCCGCCAGGCCTGCCAAGCCCGCGCTGGCCAAGCCAGAATTGTTCAAAGGCGAGGTCAAGCGCCATCCGCGCGCCGGCACCAAAGAAGAGATGCTGACCGGCAGCTACCACCTGTACAGTGGCACGGAAGTGCGCGAACTAGTTGCCTCGGCTGCAGTTTCTGAGGCCAAGCTGGACGCCGTGGCCGGCAAGCAGGTGGTCGTCAGCGTGCGCCGGCGCCTCATCGCAGAGGACCGCAACACCGACGTCCCAGAGCAGCGCCCCATCGGCGGCCTGCCAGCGCGCACCGTCTACGATCTGCTGTCTCTCAAGGTCTTGTAGGCGCGCGGTCTGGGTCCAGCTCCTCGGTCAGCGGGTCCAGGACCGTGTCGGCAATGCGGCTGCCGGTGTCCAGGGCGCCGCGAGCAGCCATGTTGCGCGCCCAGTTCACCAAAATTTCTAGAGACTTGACATTGCCTTGGGGGATGTTTTGCCCCACCCAGCGCACGCCAAAGCCGCGCCGACCTGGTCCGCCAGCGCGAGACAGCATCACCACCCGGCCCTGCAGCTCGACGTCATCGCGCGACGCCCGCCGCGGCTGGATGGCAATCTCCAGCACGGCACCGAGCTCTGGCGCCCACTCGCTGGTCAAGAAACCACCGGTCAGGCCAATGCTGGTGCAGGTCGCCGGCGCAGACACGCCCTGAGCCCGCGAGACCGCAGGCCGCTGCACCGGGTATCGCTCATCGGGGGGAAGGTCCGTTGCCATCGCCGCCTGCCATTGGGGCCCGCCGACCCGCTCGCCGCCACCCTAGCCAGATGCGCGCCTCTTGTCGAGCGCCGCAAGGCCCAGGGCGCGCCAGCCTGCGCCCACAGCCCCAATTGACTACGACGGTGGCGCCGCCAGCTCGCGCAATTCCGCTGGCCTGACATGGTATTTGCGCCGGCAGTAGTCGCACACCAGCTCCAGCGGCTCGTGGCCTTCGGCCAGCTCGGCAATGTCTTGGACCGGCAGGCTGGTCAGCATGGCCATCATCCGGTCGCGACTGCAGCGGCAGCGGTAGGCCACGGTCTCGCGCGCGCACTGATCCCAGGCAAACCCCTGGAGCAGCTGCTCGGCCCACTGGCGCGCATCGGGATCCTGGTCGGTCATGGCGTCGCCCACCGCTGACAACTGACCAATGTTCAAGATGATTTTTCGCAGGTCCTCGCGAGTTCCCTCCGGCATCATCTGCAGCAGGTAGCCGGTGGCCTGGGCGATGCGGCCGTGCTCATCCAGCCGCACATCGGTGTGAACCAGCGTCAGGATCTGCTCAGATTCCAGCAGGTAGTGCATGACATAGTCGGCAGCACTGCTGCCCGCCAGCTCCACGCTGCTGGCGTAGCTCTTGGTGCCCAAGGTCCGCGACACCTGCAGCACGCCGGCCCCCACCAAGAACCCAGCCTGGCGGCTGTCTTGCTGCGGGTGGGCCACGTAGGCGCGAATGCCGCCCTCTTGCCACGCGTCGATCGCCACCTGGCCGATCGGCCCCTGGTGGTTGAGGTAAAGCTGCAGCCGCTCTTCGGGGTTGATGGTCGAGCGCACCAGCAGCGCCGCCACCATCAGCTCGCCGACCAGCTTGGTCACTTCTGGCGAGCACTCTAGCCGCCGCGTCGCCTCGGAGGCCGCCGTGGTGGCGCGCACCACCAGCAGCCGCGCCTCGCCCTCGCGGGTCAGCGATCGCCACAGGGTGTCCTGCTGCCGCGGCGGCACCGGGTCCATCCACTGGATCGGCGCGACCTTGCGAGCCTCTCTCCTGGCCGCGCGTGTCGCTTCGCGGGCTTGCACGACCTGCGACGGTGCTGTGGCGGCCCGGTCAAAGGGGCTGTCCGCCAGCTCCAGATCGTCCTGGTCACTGGCAGAATCCGCTGCGGCGGTGGGGGCTTTGGGCTCGTGGGTCATCAAAGGCTCTCTGTGGGTTCAAGAGGGCACCGCGACAGCGCGATGGCATAGGGCCTGGCCCCTAAGTACGGCAGCTGTCCGCTCCCTTACAGGTCCTGCAAGGTGGTCACGCGCAGCACTTCGTCAAAACTAGTCAGGCCTAGCGCCAGCTTCTTGACCGCCGCATCGCGCAGCGTGGTCATGCCGTCTTCTTGAGCCTGGCGAGACAAGCGGCCGCTATCGGCCTGCTCTATCACCAGCCGCCTGAGCTTTTCGCTCACAGACATCACCTCATAGACGCCGGTGCGACCCTTGAGACCGGTGTCACGGCAAACTCCGCAGCCGCTGCCGCGCCACACGCCAAATCGCTCTCCGCGCAATTCCAGCCCCAGCGCCGCCCCCTGCTCTGGGCTCAGCTCTTCTTGGCGCCGACAGCTGAGGCAGACCGTGCGCAGCAACCGCTGAGAGATCACCCCCAGCAGCGTCGCCCCCAACAGATAAGGCTGCACTCCCAGATCAAACAAGCGCGCCACTGCTCCCGCCGCGTCATTGGTGTGCACGGTCGACAGGACCAAGTGGCCGGTCATCGCCGCTTGGATGGCGTTCTGCGCCGTCTCGGGGTCGCGGATCTCGCCCACCATGATCACGTCGGGGTCCTGCCGCAGCAGCGTGCGCAGGGCACCGGCAAAGGTCAGCCCGACCTTGGGCTGGACCGCAGTCTGGTTGAACTCTTCCAGCACCATCTCGATCGGGTCTTCGATGGTGGTGATGTTCAGCGCCGGCGACGCGATCGACTTCAGGCAAGAATACAAAGTAGTCGTCTTGCCCGATCCAGTGGGGCCGCACACCAGCACCAGCCCGTGGGGCCGCTGGATCATCTTCTGCACCAGCTGCAGGTCGCGCGGAAACAACCCTAGGCCGCTGAGGTCCTGCACCAAAATCTCTGGGTCAAAGATGCGCAGCACCAGCTTCTCGCCAAAGGCGGTGGGCAGGGTCGAAAGGCGCAGCTCGACCTCGCGACCGCCGTGCTCAAGCTTGATCCGGCCGTCCTGGGGCCGGCGCTTCTCAGCGATGTCCAGGCGGCCCAGCGTCTTGATCCGCGACATGACCGCGTTGTGCACGATCCGCGGGATGTGGTGGACGGTGTGCAGCACGCCGTCGATGCGCAGCCGCACCTGGGCCTGATCGCGCTTGGGCTCCAGGTGGATGTCCGAAGCCCCCTGATCCAGCGCATAGCCCAACAGGAAATCGACGGCGTGCACCACGTGCTTGTCATCGCCTTCCACGGCCTTGCCGGCTTGCCCAAGGCGCACCAGCTGCTCAAAGTTGCCAAAATCGATCAGGTTTTCCCCAAGATCCGCCGCAGCGCTCTTCAAGGTGGCGCGAAAGCCAAAAACGTCCTCGATGGCCCGCAGGATGTCGGCGCGCACCCCCAGCACCAGCTCGACCGGCTGGCCGTCGCGACCGGCCAGGCTCTCGGCCACGTCGCGCGCCAAGGGGCTGTCGACCGCTACCACCAGCCGCCCGGCTTCTCTGCCCAGGGGCAACGCGCAGTTGCGCCGCGCGTAGGCTTTGGATACGGCGGCGGTAATCAGCTTGGCGTCGAGCTTGAGAGAGTCGATGCGCACATAGCGCAGCTCGGCCGACTGGGCCAGCGCCTGCTGGATCCGCTCTTCGCTGACGGCCACGCCTTGGGGCGACACCAGCTGAAAACTGCCAATGACTTCGGCGGCGCTGGGTGGCGGTGCGTCCTCTCCCAGCTCGACCAGCCGCTGCTTCTCCAGCACGGCGCGGCGGCGATCGGCCAGCTTGTGCACCTCATAGCACTGCTGCGGCGTCAACAGCCCATAGTTTTCCAAGACATCCAAAAGGGTGGCCCCATCGAGCCCCCCAGGCCACACCGATCCCGCCAGCGCCGGCGCGCGCGTCCAGTCCACCGCTGCCGCGGCCTTGGCTCCGGGCTGCGGCTCAGCCAAAGGCATCCTCGTCGCGGTCGTCGCCAGGGGCAGAAGCCGTTGAAAAGTCGTGAAGTTTCTGGTCCAGCAAAAACCGCGGCTTGACGTCCTGCACGGCGTTGAGGGCCGACGGCAGGGCGCCGGGATAGCGCTTGTCGAGCTCGCGCAGCAGGTCGTTCATCTGGCCGCGCTTGAGGTCGGGCTGCTTGGAGCACAGGTTGCAGGGAATCACTGGATACTGCTGCATTTCTGACCACTTGATCAGCATCGCCTCAGGAATCAGCGCCATCGGCCGGATCACGGTGTTGTAGCCATCGTCAGCGTGCAGGACCGGCGGCATGGCCTTGAGCTGCCCACAGAAAAACAGGTTGAGCAGCAGGGTGCTCAGGATGTCATCGCGGTGGTGGCCCAAGGCGATCTTCTGGCAGCCCAGGCGCTTGGCCGCGTCATACAGCACCCCGCGTCGCAGCCGCGAGCACAGCGAACAGGTGGTCTTGCCCGGCTCCAGCTTCTCCATGACGATGTCGTAGGTGTTGTAGTGCACGATCTCATACGGCGAGCCGCAGCGCTTGAGGTAGTCCTCTAGCTTGTCGGTCGGAAAGCCGGGGTGCCCCTGGTCCAAGTGCACCGCAATAATCTCAAATTTCACCGGCGAGTGCTTCTGCGTCCTCTGCATGAAGTGCAGCAAGCCATAGCTGTCCTTGCCGCCCGACATGCACACCATGACCCGGTCACCGGACTGGATCATGCCGTAGTCCTTGCACGCCTTGGCGAACAGGTGCGACATCTTGCGTTCCAGCAGCTGCGGATCGTCGGGGATCAGGGCGCGCGCCGGAACGCGGATCTGCGCCGGGCCCAGGTTGGCCACGCCCAGGTCGCCCGGCCCCGCCCACGCCGCCGCGGGGGCCGCGGGCTGCACCGCCTCGGCTCTCATGCTGCGCGGCAGCGCCACGGTGTTGCTGGCGCGGACCGCCGCGGACCGACTGACGACTGGCTCAGCGCTCTGCGGTGTCCACGAATGCACCAGCCCATCGGCGGCCAGGTCTGCAGCCACGCCAGCGGCCTCGCCACGGGGCAGAGCATCGCCGGCCAGTTGCAGAATCAAAGGTTCAGGAGACGCAGCAGCCGTCGCCGCGTTAGATGGCACGCCCACAAAGCCCTCAGCGCAATTCCGCAGTCAACGCGGACCGCTGGATGCTACCATGGGGCCGGCCTGCTCGGCAAAGACCAATGCGGCATAGCCTGCCCTCAGCTGCTGCCCGGACATTGCCACGGGCAGCGCTGCAGGGGCGGCTATTTCTTGCCTTTCTTGTCGCCGTCGTGCGGCTTGTCGCCTTCGTGCTTGGCCTCGGGCTTGGCGCTCTCGGCAGGGGCGGCTTCGGCGGGCGGCGCGGCCTCCTCCTTGGCGGCGGCAGGCGGCGCGGCGTCGGCGGCGGGCTTGGCCTCCTCCACCTTGGCCTCTACCTTGGGCGCCGCTGCAACTTCAGCCGGCTTGGCCGCCGCTACCGGGGCCGCCGAGGCGCCGTGCATGCGCTCGAGGATCGGCTGGGGGCGATTGAGTTTCTCGACAGCAATGCCGATCTTGGCCAGGGCCGCAGCATCATAGCTGCCTGCCTTGCCAACCTGAGCGCTGTCCAATACTTCATTGAGCATGGTGCGGGCGGTCAAGAAATCGAAACGGGCTTCAAAAGCGGCGATGAGTTGCTCGTGGGACAGGGCGGCTGCGGCCATGTGGGCATTCCTCCGTCAGTCTGGTGCGGTCGCCAAGCGCGAAGGACTGCAAGGCTTCCCTGCCCTGCTTTCCGAATCGAGCCAGCGCCGCGCGCCTGCCAAGCATAGCCAGGAATCGCAAAATCGCAACCGCTCGCCCGCGACCAGCCCGGATGCGCCAATCGCGCTTTTGCCAGGGCTCAAGATCCCGTATTCTAAGACTGGGTGCGTTTGTCGCTGGCCCAGGTCAGGTCGTTGGCGCAAGCCGCCTGTCTGTGCCTGCAACGCTCCCAAAGCCCGGAGGAACCCATGCTGGCCCACGTACGCCGTCTAAGTTGGCCGATCGCGCTGTTGGTCTTGCTGTCTTTTGGACTGCAGGCCTGCAGCGACAACGTTGTTCAGGGCACCGTGATCTTTGCCGATGCCAAGTCGGACAGCAACGGCCTGTTCGGCAAGAAAGACGTCAAGGCCGCAAGCGACACCACCTCTGGGGCGGAGATCGCGCAAGGCATTGACGCGGAACAAGAAGAGGACGTCACCGTCAAGCGCGAGATCGTGCTGATGCTCAACACGGCGCTGCCGCAGGTCATCAACCCGTCTGGCCAGCTGCCCATCTACGCCAAGGTCATTGACTACACCCACGGTGTGCCGGCCGACGGCGTGGCGGTGCTGTGGGAAGTGATCGAGAACCAGGGTCTGGAAGGCCCGGGCAACGGCGCCCTGGACTCGATGAACACCTTTACCGACCAGAAGGGCCTGACCGGCAACCTGTTTCACGCCAACAAGTCGCCCGCGGTCGACTACAAAGTGCGCGTCAGCTGCGAAGCCGCCGAGGCCGTGGAGTTCGTCGTCTCGGTGACCGACAACCCCAAGGGCGGCCTGAAGATCAAGATGCTCTACGACAACCAGCTGACGCTGGGCCAGGTCACCGTCCGGGTGATGCCAATGCCCTTTACCTGCGCGGCCTTCAAGCCGGTCTACCCGTCTGAGGGCTTTATTGCCAGCAAGAGCACGATCCTAGAGGACACCCCTGAATTTGCGCCACTTCCGGCCGACAAGAAGTACGGCGTCTACATCATCGCCAAAGACACCGACAACCACCTCGCCGCCGCCGGCTGCGCCGATGCGCTGCTGATCATCGACAAGCAGACCACGGAAGTCACGGTAAGCCTGCAGACCTTGCCGCTGATGGCCTCTGGCCCCTACGACATGATCAACCACTTTGACTTCACCGGGGCGATTCCGGGCCAGCTGGGCCAGATCCTCGATACGGCTGTGCAAATCTTCTATGATCCCGGGGCATTTGTCATCGCGCAGGTCAAGAACCTGGTCAAGCAGGTGCTGCCGTCGATCATCGTCGATGCCGCCTTTGGCCTGTTTGAAGACGCGCTGGCCAAGATCGTCACCGACTGGCTGCTGAACAAGTCGCCGCCGTGGCTGCAGGACTTCTTCCAGATGGGCCAGGACGTGCTGCAGATCGTCAAGAAGCTGGAAATGTTGGGGATCCTGAAGATCTACAAGGTGACCAATGACTTCTTTATCAAGGGCGACATCAGCTTTACCGGCTTGAATCTGTACTGGAAGCTCGGCTGCGACAAAAAAGACCCCAATTACGCGGACTGCGGCAAAATCCCGCTGGACGCCGCCAAAGCGATCACCGACCCCAACTTTCCGCTGGACTTCTTTGCCGGCACCCTGACCGGCTCGGTGTCTGCGCAAAAGAAGCTGACCATTGACTCCAGCACCATCAAGCTCAACTACGGCAAGCTGATCCTGTTTGTGCTCACCCAGGTGGTCCTCAAGAAGATCACCGGAGAAAGCACCTTCCTGGGCGCCATGGAAAAGATGGTCAATTGTGCAGGCATCGCCAAGGGCATCGGCGGCTCGATCCTGGGCAAGCTCGGCCTGTCGGAGTCCACGGTCAAGGGCTTCTGCTCTTCGACGCTTGGTCTGCTGGTTCTGCCCCTGGAGCAGTACCTGGGCGGGCTGTCTCTGGATTCCAACCTGGCGCTGACCGGCAGTTGCTTGATGCAGGACACCAATGACGACCTCAAGGTCGACAAGATGATCGACGGCATCTGGGCCGGCAACATCATCGTCTCGGGCGCCTCCTCGGGCAAAGGCTTCAAGGGCGACTTCACCGCCACCCGCCAGCCTGGGTTTTAAGTAGTAAGTTCATACTCCTATGGCCCGGCCGGATGAACCGAGTCAGGCCCAGCCGCCTGCATGGCCGGAATCCGGCCATGGCCGGCCGCGAAGGCGGCCGGCGTCATGATAGCCCGCCAATTCATTGGCTGGGTGGCTTGTGTCGGCGAACGGCCAACGGCACACGAATCTGGCGAGCCCCGATGCCCGCCCCCACCGTCACCCCCGCGAAGGCGGGGGCCCAGGCTCACGAACCAATGATTCTTGGAAGATTAATTGACCGGACGGCCCTCCTGCCCTGGATGCTGGCGCTCCTCGCAACGGCCTGCAGCCCGGCCCAGATCGAGCGCCTGAGCGGCGAGCCCACCGCCACCGACCCCTGGACCCAGCCGACGGCGCGGCGCACCCACCCGGCCATCGACGGCTGCCAGCGCTGGATTGCCGCCGTGCGCCGCGGCGACAGCGCCGAGGCCTGGGGTCAGCTATCCCTGAATACCCGCAAGGCTTTGTCGGCCCGGGCCGCCTTGGCGGGGCTGCGCGGGGTCGACCTGCTTGAGCAGCGCAAGCTGCCCAAAGAAGGCGGCAGCGCGGTGGATTTCGCCCCCCTGGCCCTGTTTGCCGTGCCCGACGTCAAGACCTTGCAGCTGGTGGCCACGCCGGCCAATGACAAGGTGGTGGCGCAGCTTGTTGAACTGACCGACAAAAGTGGCAGCAAGCGCACAGTGACCATGCGCTTTGAGGGCTACGCTTGGCGGCTGCACCAGCCCGAGCTCGATGGCGCTGCGCTGCCGGCGGCGCCCGCTGCCGCGCCTCCCCCGGCGCCTCCCCCGGCGCCCCCCACGGCTCCACCGCCGGAACCGGAGCCCGAGCCAGCCCCGCCGCCAAGCCAACCCTGACATCGCCCAAGGCTTTGTTATCTACGCTTGCAGCCTCAGCTTTCTGACCCCCTTTGGAGCAGCAATGTCGCTCATGGTGCCCACCCAGCTCAAGATCAACGGCCCCCTCAGCGCCGCCCTGCCCGACCAGGCCCACGCCGACGCCGAGGATCTGGGCGGCCAGCGGCTGCGCCATGTGTACATAGAGACCATGGGCTGCCAGATGAATGTCTACGACACCGAGCGGATGTTGGAGGCCCTGGGCAAGGCCGGCTACGTGCCGACCGACAGCGCCGAGCTCGCCGATCTGGCGATCGTCAACACCTGCAGCGTGCGAGACAAGGTGGAACACAAAGTCGCTTCGCTGCTGGGCGTGTGGAAGCGGCTCAAAGAGTTCAATCCCGACCTGGTCTTGGGCATGGCTGGCTGCGTGGCCCAGCAAGAGGGAGACAAGCTGCTGGCCAAGATGCCCCACCTGGATCTGGTGGTGGGGCCGGACCAGCTAAGCGAGCTGCCGCAGCTGGTAGAGGCGCGCCGCCAGGACCAGCAGCGGCTGGCGGCGACCCAGTTTGTGCGGCGCCAGGACTACGAATTCCCCATGCCCGAAGCGCCGGAAGATGGCCGCGCCACCGCCATGGTCACGGTGATGAAGGGCTGCAACAAGATCTGCAGCTTCTGCATTGTGCCGTTCACCCGCGGTCGCGAGGTCAGCAAGCCCTCTGCCCAGGTCTTGGACGAAGTGCGGATGCTGGCCAACCACGGCGTGCGCGAAGTCACGCTGCTGGGCCAAAACGTCAACAGCTACGGCAAGGACCGCAACCTGCCCGGCGCCCCCGGCGAGCTGGACTTTGCCGAGCTGATTCACCAGGTGGCCGAGATCGAAGGGGTCGCCCGCATTCGCTTTACCACCTCGCACCCCATGGACTGCACCGATGCGCTGATCGACGCGTTTGCCTCGTGCGGCAAGCTGATGCCGTTCTTCCATCTGCCGATCCAGTCGGGCTCGCCCAAGGTGCTAGAAGGCATGCGCCGCGCCCACGGGGTCGACGACTACCTGGCCAAGATCGAGCGGTTGCGTCGCCAGGCCCCGCAGGTGGCGCTGTCGACCGACCTGATTGTCGGCTTTCCGGGTGAGACCGAGGCGGACTTTGAGATGACGCTGGACCTCATCCAGAAGGTCCGCTACGCCACCCTGTATTCGTTTATCTACTCGACCCGGCCGGGCACCCGCGCCGCCGACCTACCGGACAACGTGCCGATGGCCGAGAAAAAGCGCCGCATCAACGAATTGCAGCGGGTCCAAGACGCGATCACCGCCGAGTGGATGCAGAGCTTTGCCCAGCGCGAGCTGCTGGTGCTGTTTGAAGGGCCGTCGCGGCTGCAGCAGGCCGGCCCGCAGTCCAAGCTGGCCGAAGTGCGCGATCTGCGCGGCCTGCAGGTGATGGGCAGAACGCCAGAGAACATCAAGGTCAACGTGGCCAGTGACGACCTGAGCGCCGCGCTGACCTGGAAGGGGCGCTTGGGCCGGGTGCGCATTACCACGGTGGGTCAGCACTCCCTGCAAGGCGAGCTGCTGGGCTGGGCCGAGTAACTGGTGATCGCTAGACCGTGGACTCGGCCCGCAGTGTGGCTGAGGTTGCTGCCGGCGTTGCTGTGGCAGGCGCTGATCTGGCAGCTGTCTTCGCGGCCCTGGCCGGCGGCGGGCGGGCTGCTGACGCGGCTGTGGCTGCTGCTGCCAGAGGGCCTGCGCCAGGCGCTGCCGGCGGACAAGGCAGTGCACGCCGCCTTCTACGGCGTTCTGGGGCTGCTGTGGGTCTGGGGCCTGCCGCTGCGCCAGCGGGTCGGCGCAGCCTGGCTGCTGGCCAGCGCCTGGGGGGCGCTGGATGAGCTGCACCAAGCGTATGTGCCTGGTCGCACAGCTGATCTGTGGGACGCGCTGGCCGATGCCGTGGGCGCGGCGCTGGCCATTGGCCTGTGGGTGCTGCTGCAGAAGCGGCGCGCTCAGCCCAGCCAATCAGCCCAGCCGAGCAGCCAGCGGTGAATCGCTGGCCCGGCTCATCCGTCGCACACAGGTCGACTGCGGCCCGACCCTTGATCCACTGGGTCGTTTCGTCGATGCTATAGCCCCTTTTCGCCCGGCCACCCAGCCGGGCCGGGATTGCGGCTCACGCAGCCCTTCCAACGCAAGGAGCAGAGATGCAAGGACCTTTCAAGCCGTATGGCCTCAAGTTGCGCGGCCGCCTGGTCGGCGCGGCGCTGGCGCTGGCGGCGATTGGCGCGGCCCCGCTAGCGCCCTGGGCTACCGCCGAAGCCTTGGCGGCTGAACGCGGCGAGGCCATGCTGTATGTGCTGGAGCACGTCGATCAAGGCGGCGTGGTCAGCCACCTGATCGTGCCGCTGTCTGTCAAAGCCCTGACCGATGCCGGTCCGGCGACCCGGCCAATGAAGGCTTTTGAGGCCTTGCGCGCCCGCAGCTCCAAGGAATACGGCGCCACCACCCTGCACATCGACTCGGACACCAAAGCGCGGCTGGTGCTGGACAAGGTCGCCGACGCCGATCAGGTGCTGGCCGAGGTCTACTGGACGCTGGCCGCCCAGGGCTTTACCGAATTGGTGGCGCCGCCCTACGTCAAAGACGCGGTGACGCCAGAAAAGCTCAGCTACGGTGCGGCCGTGTCGATCTGGCCGATCTGGGAGCTGCTGCGCTTCTACGCCCAGCCGTCGCTGGCGGGCAACGGTTTTGCCTACGTGGGCGGCCAGCTGCAGCCGGCGGCCGAGGTGCTCAAGCGCCTGATAAAGGGCGATCCGGCGCTGAAAAAGGCCTTGGCCGATGCCCTGGTTGGCCCGGCTCTGCGCCCCAAGCTGGCAATCCTGGAAGCGATCAGCGCCGGCAAGTCGCGCGATGCGCTGCGCCTCAAAGCCGACGATGCGGTGCCAGCCCTAGAGGATCCCTCGCCAGCGGTGCGCACGGCGGCGCTGGACGCCATCATCAGCGCTGGCATTGGCGGCAGCAAGAACGTGCTGGCCGCGCTAGACAAGCTGGTCGAAGGCGACGCTGACACAGAGACCAAGCTGCGCGCCGTCAAAGAGCTGGCCAAGGCCGGCGTCAATAAGTACGCAGATCTGCTGGAGAGTGAGAAGCTCAAGACCGGCACGGCCCGCGAAGCGATGGAAGCCGTCGAGCGCCTGGGCAAGTCGACCCAGGTCAAGATCGCCGGCCCGGCGCTGGTGGCGGCGCTCAGCCACTCTGACCGCGGGGTGCGCGATGCCGCGTTCAAGGCCCTGGTGGACCTGCAGCAGTACGATCTGCTGCACCAGGCGATGAAAGGCGACATGCTCTCTGCGGAAATGCGCGAGCAGATTGGCGTGGTGCTGGTCGAGAAAGGCTCGCCGGCGGCGCAAGACGATGCCCTGCAATACCTGCTGACCAAGGCCAAAGCCCCCGGCAAGATCCTGGCCTGCCAGACCCATGGCAAGCGCGGCACCCGGGCGGCTATTCCGGCGCTCATTGATGCCCTCAAGGATGACTCGGCCGAAGTGCGCGGCGCCGCTGCAGAAGCGCTGGCCCTGCTCAAGGACGAGCGGTCGATCACGCCGCTGGCCGACGCCGCCGAAGCGCGCGCCCGCGACAAAGAGACCATGCTCAAGGCCGCCAGCGAGATCCTGGCCTCGCTGACGCTGGAGAAGGTCAAGACCCTGGTCACCTCCAAGAACGTCACCGTGCGCCAGATGGCGATCCGCGCCCTGGCCGAATTTGCCAAGGGCAGCCGGCCGCGGCCAGACGTGGTGGCGATCCTGCAAGAAGCCCGCAAAGACGCCGACATCAACATCAAGCGCTCGGCGGTATATGCCCTGGCGCGGCTGCAGGACGACGGCATCGCCCGCGACCTGGCCGAGATGAAGAAAGACGCCGACGGCGAGATCCGCGTGCAGGTCGCCATTGCCTTGGCCAATGCCTCTGAGAAGTACAGCGAAGCAGCGGCGGTGCTGGAAGAGCTGATGAGCGACACCGACCGGCGGGTCAAGGTCGAGGCCATCCGCGGCCTGGGCAAGCGCAAAGCCGCCTCGGCGCTCAAGAAGCTGATCAGCTACACCAGCCAGCCGGACCCAGAGGTCAAGCGCGCGGTGTATGACACCTTGCTGATCCTGCGCAGCTCGGACAACGCCGCGGAGCTACGGCCGGTGTTCCAAAAGGGCATGAACGTCAATGACAGCCAGGTGCGCAGCGCCTGCATCACCGCCCTGGCTGAGAAGACCGCCCTGGCCGACTTTGAAGCCCTGCGCCTGGCCTCCAATGACAACAACAAGGCCGTGCGCATCGCCGCCATCGCCGCCTTGGCCCAGGTCAAGGTGCCAGAGGTGATCGAAGTACTCTCCAGCTTCATTGGCGACGCTGACATGGAAGTGCGCGAGAAGACCATTGAAGCCCTTTGCTCCATCCCCGGTGGCGAAGCGGCCAAGACCAAGAAAGACGCGCTCAAGAGCGTGCTGGACTTGCCCGACACCACCGAGCCCCTCAAGAAGAAAGCCAGCCAGTGCCTGGCCAATCCGTAGCTGCGCCCCGGGCGCCGCAGGCGGACGCGCTGGCGGGCTCCTCTCCTCCCGCCTGGCAGCAGCGGCTGATGCGGGCTTTCTGCCTTGGCATTGTGCGGCTGTTCTACCGCGACATTGCCGTGGCCGGAGCCGAGAGGCTGCCGCCGGCCGGCCCTTGGCTCATCGCCTCCAACCACCCCAATGGCCTGCTCGACCCGATTGTGCTGCGCCTGGGGCTGCGGCGGCCGGTGGGGTTTCTGGCCAAAAGCACGCTGTTTGGCAATCCACTGGGGCGGCTGGCGATGCTGTCTTTTGGCGGGCTGCCGGCCTATCGGCAGGTCGATGGCCAGGATACCGGCAAAAACCAAGAGACTTTTGAGAGCTGCCGGGCGGTGTTGCGCCGCGGCCAGCTGCTGTCTTTGTTTCCAGAGGGGGTGAGCCACTCGGATCCGGCGCTGCGGCCCTTCAAGACCGGCGCGGCGCGCATCGCCCTGACCTATCAGCAGCAGCGCGCCGAGCTCGGCGGCGATCCGCTGTGGCTGGTGCCGATCGGGCTGACCTACACCGCCAAGGAGACTTTTCGGTCGGCGGCGGCCCTGGCGGTGGGCCAGCCGATTGACGTGGCCGCCTTTGCCGCCGCACACCCCGATGAAGCGGTGGCGGCGCGGGCGCTGACGGCGCTGATGGAACAGCGCCTGGCTGACGCCGTGCTGCAGGCCGACAGCCAGGAGCTGTGGCGAGGCCTGCTGGCAGTGGCGGCTTGGACCGACGCCGCGGCGGCCCGCGACCTGACCGTGCGCCAGCAGCGCGCCCGCCGCCTGGCCGCGCACTGGACGGCGCTGAGCGCCCAAGATCCCAGCGCCGCCGCGCTGCTGCAAGAGCAGGCCCAGTCGCTGGTGCGCATGCTGCACGCCGTAGGCCTGGACGACCCGTTGGCTCTGGAGGACCCGCCGATTCAGCCGCGCCGGCTGATGCAGCAGCTGGCGTCGCTGGTGCTGCTGGCGCCGGTGGCGGCGGTCGGAGCGGTGCTGGGTTGGCTGCCCTATCGGGCAGTGCGACCGCTGGCCGTCCAGCTCGCCGGCGGCGAGACCGACCTGGTCAGCACCATCAAGGCGTTGCTGGGGGCTTTGGTGATGACCGTGTGGTGGGCGCTGCAGACAGCGCTGGCCGGGGCATTTTGGGGCTGGCAGGCGGCGGCGGCAGTGGCGCTGCTAGGGCCCCTGGGCGGCTGGGTGGCGCTGCGCTGGGGCGACCGCCTGGAGCTGCGCCGCGATGCCCTGCGCGCCGCGTGGCTGACCCTGGGTCGGGGCCGCGCTGCCCAGCAGGTGCGCTTGCGCCGCGCTGAGCTGGCAGCCGCCGTCGAGGCGGCGCTGGGCAGCCCTGGTCCGACCGAGGACCCGTAGTACCCAAGGCCGTTAATTCGATCCGGGTTACACCCGGTTCTTGTTCACGGGCCTTGGCTACTACTGCTGGGTCTCTTTCCGTACCCCAAACCACGTCCGTTCCGGAACCCGGAACGAACTTGGGGTTTGGGGTACTAG
>CAIXGW010000375.1 GCA_903919145.1 uncultured Myxococcales bacterium | reverse complement strand
CTGCCCGGGGGGGGGGGGGGGGGGCGCCCGCCTGTACAGCCCGGGCTGGGCCGGGGTCCCCTGAGGTTGTCCACTCGCGCCGCGGCGGCTGCCTCGGCGGGTCAGTTCTTCCTTGGCTGGGCCCAATTAGCCGTTGGTTTGAAAGACAATCCCGGCGGGGCTAGCCTGCTGGGCAGCCCGATTCCTCAGGAGCGACCGTGGCTGCCAAACCGCCCATCCTGCCGCTTGTGGTTCTTGTTGTGTGGTTGCCTGCGGCCTGCGGGCCTGCCGACGAGCCAGACCCCGCTGCAGCCAACGCCTCATCGGACGGTGCCTCCCTGGACGGCGCCACCACCGACCCCGACTCCAGCGGCGCCACCGACACCGGCGCAAGCGCCGACTCCGGCCCCGCCGTCGACGCCGCTGACACCGCCACCCCGCTCCCGCAGTGCGCCACCGCCGACGATTGCCCCGCGCAGAACCCATGTATGATAGGCAGTTGCACGACAAAGGGCACATGTGCCTACGCCGCGAAAGCCGACGCCAGCCCTTGCGACGACGGCAACGCCTGCACCACCGCCGACGCCTGCGCCGCCGGCCAGTGCGCCGGCAAGGGCCAATTGGCCTGCGACGACGAAAACCCTTGCACGGCCGACAAGTGCAACCCCTACGCCGGCTGCCTGAACTTGCCCGCGGCCGCCAGCAGCGCCTGCGACGACGGCGACGCCTGTACCCAGGGAGACAGCTGCCAAGCCGGCCAGTGCGAGCCCGGCGTCAACACCTGCCAGTGCAAAACCACCAGCGACTGCAATAAGTTTGAAGACGGCGACCAGTGCAACGGGACGCTGTACTGCGACAAGGCCGCTGGCGCTCCCTACACCTGCAAGGTCAACCCCGCCAGTGTGGTCAGCTGCCCCAGCGTCAACAACTCCGCCTGCCAGAAGAACACCTGCGTGCCGGCGACCGGCCAGTGCAAGCTGATCCTCTCGCCAGAGAATACCCCGTGCGATGACGGAGATTCCTGCACCACCGGCGACTTCTGAGACACGGGCCTCTGCCAGGGCGGCGCCAACACCTGCTACTGCAAGAAAGACAGCGACTGCAAAAGCTTTGAAGACGGCAACCTGTGCAACGGCACGCTGTACTGCGACGTGCAGGCCAAGAAGTGCCGCACCAACCCGGCCACGGTGGTCAGCTGCAATACCGACGACGACCCGGCGTGCCTGGCCGACGTCTGTGACCCCAAGACCGGAAAGTGCAAAGAGATTGGCCTGCCCAAAGACGGCACCGCCTGCGACGACGCCAACCCCTGCACCGGCGACGACTGTCATCCGCAGAGCGGTTGCTTTCACTTTGCCAAGGGGGGCGCCTGCACCTTGGGAAAATCCTGTACTGTGTTGGACACTTGCTTGGCCGGCAAGTGCGTAGCCGGGCAGCCGCGGCTGTTTTCTGAGCAGCTGGTGGCGTCGGCCGGGCTGCCGGCTGGTATGGCCGCGCTGGAGGATGGCTCGGTCTTGGTGGGGTCGCTGACCAGCAAGCTAACGGTGCGCCGGCTCAGTGCTGCTGGGGCAGTGCTCAATACCGAGACCCAGGCAGATCTTCCTACTTTTGCCAAGGTCAGCCGGATGACGCGCCTGCCGGATGGCCGGGTGTTGCAGGCCGCGGCTTGTGGAGGATCGATCTACCTGATGCGCTTTGGCAGCGACGGCAAGCGCGACCTGGTCAGCAGCCAGGTGATGCTGGCCAACAGCAGCGCTGAGAGCTTGCGCGCCGTCAGCTGGCGAAATCTTGGGGGGACCCTGCAGTACCTGACTTGCGCCGGCGCCCAGGTGAGCTACCTGCGCTCGCAGATCGGCGTGTTTGACGAGAGAGGCAAGTACCTGAGCAAGTTTGAATACGCGTCGGCGGCCGGCCACAACGAGTGCGCGGGCGTCGAGCCGCTGGACAACACCGGAAAGGTCGTCATGGTCTCCAGCACCACCGCCGACGGCATTGGCGCGCATCCAGGTGCTTGACAGTGCCTTCAAAGTCCTGAGCAATGTGGTCATCGACTCCGGCGACGCCTACCCCAGCGTCGAGGCGATGGTGTTGCGGCCCAACGGGGCGGTCGTCTTGGCAGGTTCGCGAGACAAGAGCGCCTCCTTTGCCACGGCCTGGTGGACGGCGCAGGTCAACGCCGGCGCCAGCACGGTCGCCTGGCAGTACAAGCAGGACAACGCCAACCCTTTATCTGCCATGGATATTTCGCTCATCGCCGACGGTTCGGTGGTCGCGGTTGGCTGGTTCTACGCAGGTCGGCCAGACATGAAGCGCCTTGACCCGGCGGGCAAGCTCCTTTCTACCTATGGTGTCAAAGACAAGGGCAGTTTTGTCGCCGTATCGCCAGCCCCAGACGGCGACCTATGGGTAGCTCAAGAGGGAAGTGGGGTTCACAATGTGTGGCGCATGTCGCCCTATGGCCAAGTGGCGTGTGCCGTTCCCTGCGACAAGCTGCGCTTGGGCGACTGCGACGACGGCGAGGTTTGCACCTTTGCCCAGTGCACCAGCAGTATCTGCACGCAGTCCGTCAGCGCCATGGCCTGCGACGACGGCAGCGCCTGCGCCATCAACGAGACCTGCGTCAGCGGCAGCTGCAAGGCCACTGCGACCAAGAATTGCAGCGACAGCAACCCCTGCACTGCGGACACCTGCGACCCAGCCACCGGTTGCGAGCACCAGGCGCTGGCCGACGGCGTGGTCTGCGGCACCGGCAAGGCTTGCGCCAGTGGGCTGTGCCTCTAGGACATCGGTTTGGGTAAAACCCATTGTTCTTTTTGAGTTGTTGCCGAAACGCGGTTTGAAGTGCGGCTGCAGACGCGGCCATTGCACTACGGTGCCACGGGCTGAACGGCAGGTCTCAAGCCGCCGCTGTGCGTGGGACCATGGCTGGAAGTGCCGTCGGTCTACCCCTGATGCGACCAGCCGCAGCCAGAAAGCGGCTGCTGCGAGTCGCGCTCAGTGCCCGCTTGCGCTTCTTCCAGCAGCTGGCGATCCGACCGAGGCCGGCTTGGACGCCGCAGTCGATGCCGCCAACTGGCCATGAGCCCAGCGGAGAGCCAAAAATCGCTTGCACTTCGTTGAAGCAACCGCAACCATAGGGCCATGAAGACTTCCCTCTACACCTCCATCCTCGTCGCCCTCTGGTCTAGCGCCTGTGCTGCCCAAACAGCGCCGGGTGCATCCTTGCCAGCTGGTCAAGCCCAGGCCACTGCAGACACAGCCGCAGCAGATTCGGCCGCACCAGCCGATGGCTCAGCGGTCGACTCGCAGGTGGCCGAGGCTGCTGGGACTGAGGTTGCGCCGGACACCGACCTGGCAGACACCCAACCAGGTGACAGCTCGGCCGACACCGCCAAGGCGTTGCCAGAGACCCACGGCCTGCAAGTCCCGCCGCTGCCCTTGCCCGAGTTCACTCAAGTTGTCGATAGTACTGGCAAAAGTGTGACGGACCAGGAGTTGCTGGGCCACTACACCGTCTTGTGGTTCTACCCGGCGGCCTCCACAGGCGGTTGAACGGTAGAGGGTTGCGGGTTCCGCGACCGCCAAAGCGAGTTTGATGCCCTGGGAGTCAAGATCATCGGCGTGTCCTTTGACAAGCCAGCCAAGAACGCCCTGTTCAAGGCCGAAGACAAGTTTGAGTTTCCGCTGTGGACCGACAGCAAGCGCGAGCTTGCTCTGGCTTGGGGCGCCGCCGAAACCGCCAACCAGATGTTTGCCGACCGCGTGACCGTGCTGCTGGACCCTGGCGGCACGCGCATCTTGCACTACAACGTGGTGTTCAACATCGCCAGCCATCCCCAGGAAGTGCTGGACGACTGCAAGGCCATTCTCGCCGCTCCGTAGCGAGGCTCTGCGCCGTCACTGCCTCCGCGTGTCGCATCGGACAATGCCTAGGGGATTGTCCGACGGCCTGCCGCGGCCGTGCTCGGCAGCGCCCGGTGGCGCTGCGTGTCGCATCGGACAATGCCTAGGGGATTGTCCGACGGCCTGCCGCGGCCGTGCTCGGCAGCGCCCGGTGGCGCTGCGTGTCGCATCGGACATTGCCTAGGGGATTGTCCGAAGGCGCCGACCATCTGCGCCGTCGCGGCAGATGTTTAAACTTTCCACACCTGTCGAAAAAATCGACGTTGAATACCCGCACGCCAGCCTGCCGGTCGGCCCAGGCGTGCGAATATCTCCTTTGCTAAAGGCGGTTGCGCGGCATTGGCCTACTTCTTGCAAACCTCCCAGCAGGCTGCCCGAGTCTATTGCCGTGGCCCAGCAGGAGGTCCTCTCATGAAGCGCATCGTCCTAGTCCCTTTGGCTCTAGCAGTTCTAACCTGCGGAGTGGCTGCCTGCTCTGACGAGGAGGCCAATTCAGCAAAGGCGACCGGCGGGGCTTGGTCGGCCGCCGACGCCGCTTCTTTGGACTCAGGCGCTGTTGGCGGCGGCTACGACGCAGCGTCGGGCCCTGACTCCTCGGGCGGCTGGCAGACCGCCAAAGACAGCGCGAGCGCCGACTACACCTCCTACTCCGACACAAAGGCCGATAGCGCGGCCATGGACATCTTCGGCGGTGGCGACCCCGATACCACGGCAGCCATGGACTCCTCTTCCAGTGGCGCCGATGCAGCGGCCGACAGCGCTGCCCCCGACGCCTCGGTCGGAGGCGCTGTCGACGAGCAGACGCTGCAGCAATGGACGATGCTATCCGAGAATGCCCAGTTTGCTCAGGTCTTGATGGGGCCTGGCCAGTACCTGCAGCTGGTGGACATGCGGGTCACCGTGCACATCGAAGGCCTGCGGGTGCGCACCCTTGTGGACCACATCTACAAGAACCAGGGCACCACCACGGTGCAAGGCAAGTTCCGCTACTCCCTGCCTGCCGATGCGAGCATCAGCTACTACGCGATGTTCTCTGGTCAGCCCGACATCACGCCGGAATTCTTTGGCCCGCAGAGCCAGCTGCTTGGCAAAGACGATGAGACGGTCGCGGCGGCCAAGCCAGAGGAAATCGCGCTGTCGCCCGACCCGGCGCAGTGGGGCAAGCTGATGGAGGCCAAGGTCGCCGAGCAGGTCAAGGCCACCATCGCCTATGAGACAGAGGTCAACAAGCAGATCGACCCGGCCCTGGTAGAGTACGTGGGGCCCAACACCTTTGAAGCCAAGGTCTACCCGATCCTGCCCAAGGGCTACAACCGCGTGCTGGTGGCCTATGAGCAGACCTTGCCGCGCATCGATGGCAAGCTGCGCCTGACCATGCCGCTGCCCAAGGTCGATCCCGCCAAGAAGCTGCCAGGAGACGCGCAGAACACCTTGGCCGGCAAGTATGATCTGACGGTGGTGGCCAAGAATTCGGCGGCGACCGAGGTGGCGTACGTGGGCACCGCCGCCAATGTCACCACCAAAGAGGGCAAAGCGGCGTCGATCTACAAGCTGACCTTTAGCGGTGCGGCGCCGGGCGGGGTGCTGGCCTGGAATCTGCTTCCAGCTCAGGGGACTGCAGAAGCCGACGTGCTGGCGGGCACCGACAAGACGCTGAACAAGGACTACGCGCTCCTCCGCATCCAGCCCAGCTTGACTGGGGTGACTACGCCCAAAGCCTACGCCAAACGGGCGGTGTTTCTGCTCGACACATCGCGGTCCGAGCACCAGCGTTTCGGCACGACTCTTAAGCTGTTGGACGCGATCCTGGCCCAGTCGCCTGGCATTGAGCAGTTCGCCGTGCTGAGCTTTGACGCGGGGGCCCGCTGGCTGCAGCCGAGCTGGGTGGCCAACGACGCTGCCGGGCGGGCCTGGGTGCCGCAGGCGCTCAACGGTTTGATTCTAGAAGGAGCCAGCGATCTTGGCTCGGCGTTGCGGGCGCTGGCGGTGCCGCCATCGGGTCTGGCCAGTGCCGACAAGCAGCTCGACGTGTTTCTGCTGAGCGACGGTTCGCTGAACTGGGGCGAGACGGCTCCCGAGACGCTGCTGGCCGAGTTCAATGACCAGGCCCCGTGGCAGGCGCGGTTCTTCAGCTATCGGCTGGGCCTGGGTGGCGACAATCCGCAGCTGTATCAAGCGCTTACTCAGAGTGGTGGCGCGGTGTTCAACTGCGAGGCGGCGGCGCTGCAGGCCTGCGGCACGGCCCACCAAGCGGCGGGGCTGCTGCTCAAGAGCGTGACGGTGGTGGGCACGGGCGACCAGCCGGCGCAGGTGGCCGACGTGGTGGTGGCGGGGTCGCAGGCGACGCTGTTCCCCGGCGGCTCGCTCAGCCTGGCGCTGCGGCTGCTGGCTCCGGGGCAGGCCAAGGTGGTCGTGCAGGGCGTGGTGCCCGGGCAGGGGCCGCTGACGGTAGAGATCCCAGTGGTGCTCAAGCCCTCTGGCGACCTGGCACCGCGCGCGTGGGCCGAAATCGCCGTGGCGCAGCTGCTGTTGGGCCATCAGGCGGCGCTGGACCAATACGCCGTCGCCCTGTCGCAGCACTTCCGCATCCTCAGCCCCCTGGCGAGCTTCTTGGTCCTGGAAGATGAGAAGGCCTACAAGAAGTACGGCATCGATGACCAATTGCTGCTGCTTGCGGGCAAGGGCGTGGCTGAGCTGGTGCTGGCGGCGCAGCAAGCCGGCGGCAAAGCGTGGAGTTCTTGGCTGCAGATCGACAAGGTGCTCAAAGACTTCCAGGCCAAGACCTTGCTGGTCGGCCTCAACGGCGGCGCGGTCTACAAGTCGCTGACGGAGGTGGTGCCGGACACAGAGCTGCAGGTTCCTTCGTCGTTTCTGCAAATTCCGCTGTATTTTGCCAAGGATGCTCCGGCGGCTTACCTGGAGGTGGTCAAGCAAGTCAAGACGGATACCTTTGGCGTCAAGCCCTGGTATGACGAGGCCGAGCGCCGCCGCAACGAAGGGCAGGTGGGTGCGGCAGTGCGGGCGCTGTCGACCGTGGTAGAGGAGCGGCCACAAGACGCTGAGAGTGCGCGCCTTGTGGGCTACCGGCTGCGGTCGTGGGACCAGGGCGAGCAGGCGGCCCACCTGCTGCTGGGGGTGCTCAAGAAGCGGCCGTTTGAGCCGCAGTCGTACCGCGACCTGGCGGGCGTGGTGGCCGAGCAGCGGCCGATGCTGGCGGCGATCCTCTATGAAGCCACGCTGGCCGGCAATTGGGATGCCAAATTCAAGACGCTCAAGGTGGTGGCCGCCGAAGAGTACGCGCTGCTCATCGCGGCGGCGCAGACCCAGCTCAAGCCCGCGGCTGCCCAGCTGCTGCTAGACCGCCACAAGCAGCTCAAGCTGGTCCTGCCAACTGGCAAGCTGCGCGTGACCCTGACCTGGAACACCGACAACACCGACATCGACCTGTGGGTGACTGATCCGATGGGCCAAAAGTGCTTCTACAGCAACAAGAAGCTTGCTTCGGGCGGCCAGCTGCTGGACGACTTGACCCAGGGCTACGGGCCAGAGCGCTTTGAGGCGCCCAAGGTCATTGCCGGCACTTACACCATCCAAGCCCACTACTACGCCAATAACGGCCAGAGCAACAGCCAAGAGACCTACGTCAGCGCGGTCATCATCACCGACGTGGGGCAGCCCAACCAGTTTGTGCAACAGGCGACCAAGGTTCTGGCGGCCAAGGGCACCGTGGTTACCCTGGGTACGGCCACGTTCAAGTAGTCCAGCTACAAGCAGATCGGCAGGGCGGCTAGGGATTGTGAGTTGCAGAGCGCGGAGGGCGGTATGGGCGGCACAAGGCGAGCCACGGGTGCAAGGCAGAGAGGCGCGATCCAGCGGACCGGCGTTGGCCTGGCCACTGCGGTAGCGCTGCTGGTGGGCGCGACGGGATGCGAGATCACCTTTCAGCAGGTGTCGCCGCCCCCGCCCGCGCCGCTGCAAGACGCTGGGCCGGCGCCCGATGCCATCCCGGATGTCCCGCCGACCAAGCTGCCGGACGGCCAAACGTGGCCTGACGGCAAGACTTCACCGCCAGACCAAACCACCTGGCAGCCGCCCCAGGGCAATTTCCCGCCGCTGCTGACCGATTTCGCCATCGGCAATGCCACCGGGCAGTCGCTGGTGGTGCGGGTGCGGGCGCTCAAGCCGTCGGTGCAGATCGACTGCGCCAAGGTGGCCAAGGCGCCCACGGCCTGGCTGTCGCGGCCGCTGTTTGCGCCGGCGCGGACGTGGCAGGTCGACCCGGGGCGCGCCTTTGCGCCGGTTCAGCCGGGTGATGGGCCCAAAGGAGCGGCGTGTACCGCGCTGCTGGTCGACGGTGGCGGCGTGCCGATGCGGCTGTTCTTCTGGCAGCACGCGGAGTTTCCCAAGCAGCAAGTCGCTTCTACGGTGGCGGGCGCAGTGGGCACCGGGCGGCTGTTGCAGGTGGTGGGCAACGGCTCCGAATTCACCTGGGCCAAGCACGGTGTTTCCTTTGTGGCGCCTGCGCAATTGGCGGCGGGGGCGGCGCCGGGCTGTGGTCAGCCGACCGCGGTGGACGCACTGGCCTGGTCGCAGCCGCTGCCCCAGGGCGACCAGATGGTGCTGGACGTGCAGTCGGCACCCAACGGCTGCCACTTCCTTGAGCTGCTTGGCAAGCTGGGCACTTCCAAGTGGATGATCTGCGTGCCGCCGGGCGCCTGGCCATTTGAAGCCGGTGACGAGTTCTTTGCTTCGCCACTACAGGGCGGCCACAACCTGGGGGCAATCCAGGGGTTGGACCTGTTGGGCGATGGCAAGCGCCTGCGCTTTGGCCGCGGTGCCGACGTGGTCTACTTGGGCAACGCCGAGGCCAAGCTGCAGCCTCTGCCCGACTGCTCTCCCGGCTTTGACCCGTGCGGCAGCGTCATCAGCGCACTGCAGTTGACGTTGCAGCTGCCGGGTTCCGCGGCGGTCGCGGTGGTGGCTGGCAGCGCGCTACCCATGAGCAAGACGACCAAGGCCTGGCTGGTGCGCAGCTTTGACGCCCCGGTGGTCGATGGCGCCTGCACCGCCGACCTCAGCGGCGGGCGGCTGGTCGAGTCGGTCTTTTCCGAAGGTGCGCTATGAGGCGGCAGGAGGACAGCATGGGCGCTCTCTCAAAAAACCTAGAATTCAAGCGGTTTTATCAGAGGGTCCCCCTCTTGGTGTGGCTGCTGCTGGTCGCCAGCCTGAGTGGCTGCGTGGTCAACCCCGTACCCACGCCGGAGACCTCCAAGGCCAGCGGCACGCCGGGCAACGTCGACTTCGCCGATGCTGGCGCCAGCGCTGCCGACGCCACCACCGCCAAAGACACGGCGGGCGGCGGTGCCCAGGACACGGCTCTTTGGGCCGATGCCAGCAGCGATGCCGCACAGTCGGACACCATCGGCGGCCAGTGGAGCGACAGCAGCTCGGCCGACACAGCCGCGGGCTCGGACGCTCAGGCCGATGCCGGCGGGGCCACTGGCTTGACCCAGGCGGGCGCTCAGGATTTTGGGCTCTTCCGCCAAATTCTTGAGGCAGGCGGTATCCCGGGGCCGGCCATCCTGGACGACTTGGGCTTCTTTGCCGAACACAAGCTCGATTACCCGCAGCCGACCTGTGGCCAGGACATGTGCCTGCACGCGCTGCTGGGCATCATGGGCAACATGATCACCGGCTCCACCTGTACCGTGGTCCAACTGGGCTTGAACACGCCGATTCAAGTAGAAGGCCTGCAGCGCCCGCCTCTTGATCTGGTGCTGGCCCTGGATACCTCAGGCTCGATGACCGGGGCGCCGATGCAGTACTTGCAGCAGGGCCTGCAGCAAATGCTCGACCATCTGCAGCCGGGCGACAGCGTGGCGCTGGTGAGCTTTGACGATACCGCCAAGGTCCTGTTGCCGCCGACGCCCATCGCCCAGAAGACCGCTATTGAAAAAGCGATTCTACAGCTGGCGGCCAAAGGCCAGACCGATCTCTTTGGCGGGCTGTTCCAGGCTTTCCAGGTGGCGGCCCAGCTGCACCAGAAAGCCAAGACTGCAGTGCCACCGCGCGAAGTGAGGGTGGTGCTGCTGAGCGACGGCGCCGCCACGGTGGGGCTGCAGGCGCCGGCCAAGCTGGTGTCGCTGGCGGCGAGCTACGCCAAGCTGGGCATTGGCCTGACCACCATTGGCATTGGCAAGGATTTTGCGGTGACCACGCTGCGCGACCTGGCCGAAGTCGGCGCCGGCAACTTCTACTTCCTAGAGAAGCCCGCTGCAGTCAAAGAGGTTTTTACCGAAGAGGTCAAGATCTTCTTGGTGCCGGTGGCCCTGGACGTCCACATCGCGGTGACCGTGGGCAGCGGCTACGTGCTGCGCGGCGTCTACGGCACCCACGGCTGGACGGGCGGCCCCGGCGGCGGCGCCATTGCCATCCCCACGCTGTTCTTGGCGGGCCGCACCAGCGCCGCAGCAGAGCTGCCCGGCATGGGCGAAGGTAGGCGCGGCGGCGGTGGGGCGATTCTCATAGAGCTGATCCCGCTGCCCGGCATCCCAGACAAGGGCGTGAGCTCCCTGCAGCTGACCTGGAAGCACCCCAAGACCGGCCAGACCATCAGCCAGTCGGTGCAGGTCCAGGGCCCGATTGTCCCCGGTGGCGCTATCCCCGACGGCGGCATCTTCACCCATCCCACGGTCGAAAAAGGCTTTGTGATGCTCAACCTGTTCGCGGCCTTTCAGATGGCCTGCCAGCTCGCTTTGGATGCCGATCCGGGCGCGGCCCGCGGCGTGCTAGAAGCCCTGCGCCCCGAAGTGCAGAAATGGCTGGCCAAGCCAGGCAGCAAGCCCGACCCCGACGTGGCCGACGACCTCAAGTACGTAGACTTATTTATCGCCAATCTCAAGAAAGTGGCGGCGCAAACCCCCGTCAGCAAGCCCCCCGAGCCGTGGCCGAAGGACTGAATTATCGATTGAGAACATCGATCAGACATTCCCCTGGGTATTGGATCCCCGCCGTCCTGGGCCGGACCAGGAGATGCCCGCTGTTGACGCCTCAATCGACCTCTGTACACCGCTGAGCAATCGTTTGAGATCTTGTGGCCACAGGGCTTGTGCCTTCTGGTCTACCGGGGTTGGGAGGTCCGGATGTCCAGCAGCCGAATCGCCGTGCCCGCTGCAGCGGCGGCGTATCTGCCCCTTGCCCGCGACTACCAGTTCTTGACGGCGCTGATGCTAGACACCTCGGCCCAATTTGCCTGGGCGGTCGATGCCGAGGAATTTGGCCTGCTGTGGTTCAATGGCAGAGTTCGCCAGCACTTTTTGCAGCACCGCGGCGTGCGCTTGGCTGTGGGCATGCGCCCGGTCGACATCTTTGGCCTTGGCGCCGACTGCGACGCGTGGACCGGCCTGTTTCAGCGCGCCGCAGCCGAGGGGGCGATCAGTGTAGACCATCCCATGCCCGATGCTGCAGGCAGCCTTCTGCTGACCATCAGCCCAATGGTGCAAGACGGCCAGCGGCTGGGTCTGTCTATCTTTGGCCAAGACAACACCGAAGGCGTGCTCCTGCGCGAGACGCTGCTGCAGAGCGAAGAGAAGTTTCGGGTGGCCTTTATGACCAGCCTGGACGGCTTCTACCTGGCCACCCTGAGCGACGGGCGGATAGCCGAGGTCAACGGGGTGTTTGAGGGGATCTTTGGCTATTCGCGCGAGGAGGTGATCGGCCGGACGTCCTTGGAGCTGGGGCTGTACGCCAACCCCGCCGACCGCGCCAAGGCGGTGCAAGAGCTGCGCACCACGGGGTTGGTGCGCGACTGGGAACTGCAAGGCGTCAGGAAGAACGGCGAGCAATTCGCGGCCTCTCTGTCGCAGCAGGTCATCACCTTGGGGGTCGAGCCCCACATCGTTGGAGCGATTCGCGACGTCTCGCACCGCAAGCACGCCGAGGCCGCCCTGGAGCGCATCCGCGTCGGCTTTGAGCAAGGGGCAGTGGGGCAGGCTCTGGCCAGCCCAGAGGGCCATTTTCTGCAGGTCAACGCAGCCTTGGCGCAGATGCTGGGCTATGAGACCGCGGATCTGGTCGGCCGCCTGCACACCGAGATCGTCCATCCCCAAGACCGGGTAAACGCTCAGCAAGCCGCCGACACGCTGCTGCTGGGCACGGCGACGTACCGCGGCGACCTGCGCCACCTCCGCAGCGACGGCGCAACGGTGTGGACCGACGTGAGCGTGGCGCTGGTGCGCGACTCCCTGGGAAGCCCGCTGTACTTTGTCTGTACCTTTGTGGACATGACAGGTCACAAGCTGGCCGAGGCTGAGCGGGCCCGCTTTGAGGCGCAGTGGAAGAAGGGGATGGAAGGGGCGACCTTGACGCTCTCTATGGCCTTGGAGATTCGCGACCCCCACACAGCGGGTCACCAACGGCGATCCGCCGACTTGGCCTGCGCTATCTGGGACCAGCTGGGCCTTCCCCAGGACCGGCGAGAGGGGCTGCGGGTGGCCACGCTGCTGCATGACCTGGGCAAGCTGGCCATTCCCGCTGACATCCTGAGCAAGCCCAGCCGACTTTCTAAGATCGAGTACGCCCTGGTCAAGCAGCACTCGGTTGCCGGCTGGGAGGTGTTGCAGCACATCGAGTTTCCCTGGCCCATCGCCACCATGGTCCGCCAGCACCACGAGCGATTGGACGGGTCGGGCTACCCAGATGGCCTCAAAGGAGACGAGATTCTGTTGGAGAGCGCGGTTATGGCAGTCGCCGACTCGGTGGAGGCCATGGCGTCTCACCGGCCCTTTCGCACAGCCATGTCGATACCGCAGGTCCTAGAAGAACTCCTTGACGGCCGCGGCACGGCCTACCGGGCCGACGTCGTCGATGCCTGCATAGAGTTGTTTCGCCAGGGCTATGCGCTGACGACCTGAGCTGATCGGCAGCCGCCAACGCGCGCTGGTCTGGAGGCAGCTAGAACTCGCTGGATACTCATGAGCTGCCTGGGAGCCTATCGGCGAAGTGCCGCAGCCGGTTTACACGGTGCTGGGCCACTCGTAGAGTGAAGGCGGCGTACCGATTGGACGTGGGCGGTTGTGCTGCCGCCAAGCTGAGTCCCATCGCCGAGCAACAAGTCATAGCTCTATGAAGGATTTTCGATGTCGCTACCTCATTTGTCAGCCCTGGTCCTGGCGGTCTTGGCCTTGGGGGCGTGTGCCTCCGAAGAGGAGAACCAGACCACCGCCGCGCCGGAGTGCTCGGCCAAGCTCAAGTGGGCCGGTGGCAACAGCGGAAACCCCATGATGAATCCCGGTATGGACTGCGTGGCCTGCCACAAGAAAGAAGGGGAAGGGCCGCTGTTTGTGGCCGCCGGCACGGTATTTGGCAAGTTTGACGAGGTCGACCTCTGCGAAGGCAAGTCGGGCATCACCGTTGAAATCACCGACAAGACGGGCAAGGTCTTCAGCGCAACCACCAATGAGGCCGGCAACTTCTTCGTCAATGCCTCGGCCGGGTCCATTGCCATGCCCTACACCGCCAAGGTCAAGGCGGGCGGCAAAGAGCGCGCCATGGTGAGCCCCCAGTCCAATGGCTCCTGCAACTCCTGCCACACCAAGACCGGCGGAGCCACAGGCGCTCCGGGTCGAATCGTGATTCCAGGGGTCTAGGAGCCTGTCCGGATCATCCCGATCGGGGCCATCCACAGCGCCTGCGCCTTTCAAGGCCACCCGCAGTTGACGGCCCCGATCGGCGCACGTAGGCTCAAGCTGGTGGTGTGGGTGACAATAAGCGGCATCCCCTTTGAGCCAGCTGGATGTGGTGAGCATGCCTTTGTCGGATGAGCCTCTGCAGCCCAGGGTGCCCTCGTTGCTGTCGCCGCTCTTGGGGCTGGCGCTGGCGGCTGTAGTGGCTGCGTGCTCGGGTGAGCAAGAGGATGCGGCGGCCAAGACCGCAGATGGCAGCTGTGTACCCACCCGCCAGTTCTTTGAAGACAAGGTCTGGGGCGGCTTTCTGGCTGACGGCTGCGCTGGCTGCCACAATCCTCAGGGGGTGGCCCGCCAGACCCAGCTGGTGCTGCAATCCGCCAGCCAGCCGGGCTATCTGGACCTCAACCTGGCCGTGCTGCAGAAGCTGGCGCAGGTACAGGTGCAGGGCGAGCCGCTGCTGCTGCGCAAGGCCCGCGGCGACCTCAACCACGGCGGCGGCGTGCAGCTCAAGCCCGGCAGCGCCGGCTACCAGGCGCTGGCGCAGCTGATCGACCGCTTTGACCATCCGGTAAGCTGCGCGGCGCCGGTCGCCAAGGGCAGTGCGCTCAGGCCCAAGCTGGCCCTGCTGGACCCCAAAGCCTCGCTGCGGCGAATTGCCCTGACTTTGCTTGGGCGACTGCCCACGGACCAGGAGCAGACCGTGGTGGCCACTGGCGGCGAGGCGGCGCTGGCGACCCAGGTCGAGGCGATGCTGCAAGACGACGCCTTCATTGCCCGCGTTCAGGAGCTGTGGGCAGACAAGCTGCTCGTTGGCCGCTACCTGGGCGGCAACAATGCGACCAACCTACTGGATGCCAAGGACTATCCTCAGCGCCAGTGGTACAACGACCCCAAGCTGGAGCCCGACGAAGCGCTGCGCAAGCTGGGCCAGCAGACCGTCAACGACAACCTGGCGCGCGAGCCGCTGACCCTGATGGGCTACGTGCTGCAGCAGCGCAAGCCGTTTTCTGAGGTGCTGACGGCCGACTACGTGGTCCACGATCCCCTGACCGCGCGCGTCTATGGGGTCACCCAGGGCTTTGTCAACGCCATGAATCCAAAGGAGTTTAAGCAGATTCAGCCGCCCCTTGGCGAGCGCGCTGGCCTGCTGACTTCGCCAATCTTTCTCAACCGCTTTCCGACGTCGGCCACCAACCGCAACCGCCACCGCTCGCGGGTGGTGTTTGACCTGTTTCTGGCGACCGACATCCTCAAGCTCGGCGACCGGCCCATCGACCCGACCCTGGTGACCGACCACACGCCAACCCTGTTCAATGCCGACTGCACGGTGTGCCACACGCCCATGGAGCCTATCGCCGGCACCTTTCAGAACTGGGACGCGCTGGGGCGCTACCGTCCGCCGGAGCTGGGCTGGTTTACCGACATGTGGCCGCCCGGCTTTGGCGAGATCAAGCTCCCCGCCGACCAGAAGCACCAGGGGCTGCCGTGGCTGGCCAAGCAGATTGCCGGCGACCAGCGGTTTGCTCTGGCGGCAGTCCAGGTTGTGGCAGAGGGGCTGCTGGGGCGGCGGCCGCTGTCTCCTCCGGTCAAAGGCGATCCCGGCCAGCAGGCCCAGCAGCTGGCTTGGCAATTTGAGCAGGAAGAGCTCACTGCCGCGGCGGAACTCCTAAGGCAAAACAAGCTGGAGCTGCGGGTGGCCGTCAAGGCGCTGGTGCTGAGCCCGCTGTTTCGCGTCGGAGGGTTGGCGGCGGGTGCTACCCCCACAGACCGGGCGGCGCTGGCCATGGTGGGCGGCGACCGCTTCCTGACCTCAGAGGAGCTGGCCCGCAAGCTGCAGGCGGTCTTTAGCACCGGCTGGACCCGCGGCGATGGCAAGACGTGGCTGACCGAGGACCTGCGCCTATTGTACGGCGGTATCGACGGCAATGACGTGACCCAGCGGGTGCGGGCCCCCAATGGCGTCATGCTGGCCATTGCCCGGCGGATGGCCAATGAGATGGCGTGCAAGGTCACCGCCGCCGACTTTGTGCGCGCCAAGGCCTCGCGGCGGCTGTTTCCGTTGGTAGAACCCACCTATGCGCCAGAAGATGCCAACGGCTTTGCCATCCAAGCGGCCCAGGCGGCGATTCGCCAGAATATCCAGTTTCTGCACGAGCGGCTGCTGGGAGAGGTCCTGCCCGCTGGCGATGACGAGCTGGAGCGCACCTGGACGCTTTTCTACCAGACCTGGAAAGAGGGTTCGGAGGCCCTTCGCAACGGCGAACAGCCAGCCGGAACCGGCGAATACCTGCACTCGCCGTGCCGCGCCGTCAAGCACCCGGACACGGGCGCCGCGCTGGACAGCAAAGCCAAGCTTGAGCGCGACCCCAACTACGTTCTGCGGGCGTGGATGGCCGTGCTGGCCTACTTGATGGAAGACGCCAAGTTCCTGCACCAGTAGCCGCGGCCGGCCCGGGCGCCGCCGCGAGGAATTCAGATGAACCGCCGCGATTTTCTACATCTGGCCGGGCTGAGTGGGCTGAGCCTGATGGTGCCGCAGCAGGTGCAGCGCAGCTTTGCCGCGGGCAAGTCCAGCGGGCCCTCGCAATTGTGGGTGTTTGTCCATGCCAGCGGTGGCTGGGATCCCACGCTGCTGTGCGACCCCAAGGGCAGGGCAGGGCCAGAGGACCCGGCGCCCATCAACGCCTATGAACAGGCCGCCATTGTCAAGGCCGGCAACCTGCTGTGTGCACCGGTGCCCGCAGTGCAGGCATTTTTCACCAAGCGCAATCAGCAATTATTGGTGGTCAACGGCATCGACACCCAGACCAACAGCCACGATGCCGGCACCCGCTTTGCCTGGTCGGGGCGGCTGTCTGAGGGCTGGCCGTGTCTGGCGGCGCTCATCGCTGCCCAGTCGGCGCCAGACAAGGCGCTGGCCTTTGTCAGCTATGGCGGCTACGACACCACCGCCGGTGTGGCCCCGCTGACGCGCCTGGGCTCGCCGCAGACCTTGGCCGCGATTGCCGCGCCAGACTCGCTTGAGCCCGGCAAGCCCGCGCGGTTTCACACGCTGGCCACCTCAGAGCGCATTGAGGCTGCGCAGCGCGCCCGGCTGCAGGCCCTGCAGAAGCGCCCAGTGGCGCCGCGGGCCATCGACAACGCGGCCGCCCTGTACGCCCTGCACGCCAGCGACAGCGACCTGGCCAAGCTGATGGCCGCGCTGCCCACCGCCCTGTCCAACGACCCGCTGCAGCGCCAGGCGCAGATGATTCTGGCGGCGTTTCAGTCGGGCCTCTCGGTCAGCGGCCACATGGTGCGCGGCGGTTTTGACACCCACGGCGACCACGACGCCAAGCACATTCCGGCCATGGAGTCGCTGATCCAAGGGGTTGAATTCCTGCTGAGCCAGGCTGAGCTGCTGGGCCTGGCCGACCGCCTGACGGTGGTCGTAGGCTCGGACTTTGGCCGCACCCCTGGCTACAACTCTGGAAAAGGCAAGGACCACTGGAGCGTGTCTTCGGCGCTGCTCATTGGCAAGGGCGTGGTCGGCAACCGCGTGGTGGGCGCTTCGACCGCCGGCTTCAAAGCGCGGACCGTCAACCCCAAGACGCTGGCCCTGCAGGAAGGCGGCATTCGCCTGACCCACGGCAGCTTGCACCGCAGCTTGCGCGCGCTGGCCGGCATAGAGGGCACCGATCTGGCCGCCCGTTTTCCGATTGCCGAGCCGCTGCTGCCCCTGCTTGGCTAGTACCCAAGGCCGTTAATTCGATCCGGGTTACACCCGGTTCTTGTTCACGGGCCTTGGCTACTACTGCTGGGTCTCTTTCCGTACCCCAAACCACGTCCGTTCCGGAACCCGGAACGAACTTGGGGTTTGGGGTACTAG
>CAIXGW010000374.1 GCA_903919145.1 uncultured Myxococcales bacterium | reverse complement strand
CCGGCAGTTCATTGCCTGGGCGAGTTCTTCGCAAGCTACTGGCGATGTAATTACTGGAAAACCTCGAGTTCGCGCGCTCCGACCTCAGAGGGATTTCACGTAGACACCTTCTTGGGTTCCCCCCCCCCGGCTTCGCAGCGCACTTGGTTTTGCGCTACGGAACCGACCCAGCAGCAGCGGCCAACAGCCAGCAGTCAGCCGCAAAAGCGCCAAGGGCCGCCGGATTGCTCCGACGGCCCTTGGTGTTTCTATGCCAGGCTAACCTGACGGCGGCTAGCGAGCGACTACTTCTTGAGCAGCGCGAAAGCCTTGCCGAAGGCCTCTGGGGTGTAGCCAGCGGCGGGCTCAAACTTGCGACCGTTGATGTAGATTGACGGGGTGCCTTCGACGCCACCCTTCTCGCCCATCTCCATGGTCTTCTTGATCAGGTCCTCGTACTTGTTGGCCTTGATCGCGGCGTCGACTTCTTCCCACTTCAGGCCGACTTTGCCGGCGATCTCCTTGAACTTCTCGTCGCCAAGCTCGCGCTGGGCGGCGAACAGCAGGTCGTGGGTCTCCCAGAACTTCTCCGAGCCGAGCTTCTCAAACGCCATCTGGGCCAGCGCCGAGGCCGGCTTGGCCTGCTGGTGGAAAGACAGCGGGAAGTGGGCGAACACGACCTTGACCTTGCCGGGATTGGCGTCCATGGCGGCCTTGATCGGCTCGGCCAGGCGCGAGCAGTACGGGCACTGGAAGTCAGAGAACTCGACGATGGTGATCGGCGCGTCCTTGGGGCCCTTGAACGGCAGACCTTCGACGTTGAACTCGTTGACCTTGTCATTGAGCTCGGTGAAGACTTTGCCCTTGCTCTCGATGTCGCTGTAGTAGGCGACGCCCTTCTTGCCAGCGGCCTCGGCCTTCTTGATTTCCTCGTCGATGACGACCTTGAACACCGGGACGGGCTGCGCGCCAACGATCTTGCGACCGTTGATGAAGAAGCCGGGGGTGCCGCGGATGCCGATGCCGCCAGCCATTTCCATGTCTTCGCCGATCTGCTTGTCGGTCGCCGGATCCTTGCGGACGGCGTCAAACTTGGCCATGTCCAGGCCGAGCTCTTTGGCCCAGGCCACCAGGTTCTCTTCGGTCAGACCCTGCTGATTCTGGAAGGCCTTGTCGTGAAACTGCCAGAACTTGCCCTGCTTGGCGGCGGCGATCGAAGCCAGGTGGGCGGCGCGGGCGTTCTTGTGGAACGGCAGCGGGTGGTGCTTGAACACCAGGCGGACCTTGTCTCCGTAGGCCTTCTCGATCTCGGTCATGGCGTTGGCGCCGCGCGAGCAGAAGGGGCACTCAAAGTCAGAGATCTCTACGACGGTGACCAGGAAGTTGTCGCCACCCTTGACGGCGTCGCGCTTGGGGTCGACCGGAACCTTCCAGACGTCAAAGCTATCCGGCGGGGCAACGGCGGGGCCTTCGTCGGCCTTGGCTTCGGGCTGGCCAGCGCGGGCCGGGGCTTCAGCGGCGGCGGCCGGGGCCTTGCCTTCGAGGAAGTACTCGACAACCTTGGTGCCCGTCTCGCCGCCGTGCTTGGTCGCCGCGGCCTTGATCTGGTCGATGCCGGTCTTGCCAGCGGAGACGGCCTTGGCGTCGGCCAGGGCTGCGTCGATCGCCTTCTTGAACTCGTCGACCGGCTGGGCGCCCTGGATGAGCTTGCCGTTGATGAAGAAAGACGGCGTGCCACCGGCGCCGGTGGCGTTGGCGGCGGCCTGCTCGGCATCGACCTGCTTGGCGATGGCCGCATCCTTGAGGTCGGTCTTGAACTTGTCGACGTTGAGGCCGATCTCTTTGGCCCACTTCTCGTAGTTCTCTGCGCTCAGGCCCTGCTGGTTCTCAAACATCTTGTCATGCATTTCCCAGAACTTGCCCTGCTTGTGGGCCGCCAGGGCTGCAATCGCGGCCGGCTTGGCGTTGTTGTGGAACGGCAGCGGCTGGTTGGCCCACACGATCTTGATGTCGTTGGGATAGATCTTCTGCAGTTCTTTGATGGTCGGGCCCACGCGGCTGCAGAAAGGGCACTGGAAGTCGGAGACTTCGAGGATGGTGACCAGAGCGCTCTCTGGACCCTTGACCGGCATCGAAGCGGGGATGCCGCCCACGCTGCCGGTCTCTGCCTTGGCCTGATCAGCTTGCGGTGCCACGGTGGCCGGCTGAGCCGGAGCGGCGGGCCGCGAGCCGATGGTGTTGGACACCCTGCCCGCGCCGAAGGCGATCACGGCCGCCGCGACGATGACCAGGAGGACGGTTTCCTTCTTCATGGTGCTTTGTTCCTTGCCGACCGCCGGACCGCGGTCTTGCTTGTTCTGTCGCTTCGGGACAGTGCTTGGTGACAGTGCTTGGTCTGGACTGTGCTTAGGAAGATCCTAGAGACGGTACGGAGCCGGGGAGCCGGAAGCGGTCAGGAGCAGCGCCGCAAGCCTTGGGAGCTTCTGTGTGGCGCAGCCGGCAGACCGGGGGCGGTATTTTAGGGGCATTGCGGGCGCCTGTCAACCCGTGGCAGGTAAGCCGCAGGAGCGTACGGCCCTGACAACAACGCATGGGAGCTTTGCATTCCGGCTCTGGCTGGCGGCGACCATGGGGCTGGCGACCGGCGGAGCGGGCAACTGGCCAAGAGCTGCGCCGACCGGTACAATCCAGCCCGTCGGACCGCCCAATTGCCCCCAACTTCTCAGATCGCCCCAGGAGCTGCCATGCGCACCCAACCAACCGGCCTGCCGAGCGTTGCCCCCGTTGTCCTAGCCGCTTTGGCAGCCATGGCCGCGCCCACCGCCGCGCTAGCCGTGCCCGGCTGGTCGCAAGTTGAGGGTGTGCTGCTGTCTTCGGCGGGTGGCCCTGCGGCCGACGGCAACTACACGGCCACCCTGACCCTGCAGGACAGCGGCGGAGCGCAGGTGTGGAGCGAAGCGGGCGTAGTCCTGGCGGTCAAGAGCGGCCAGTTTGCGGTCAAGCTGGGGGCAAAAACCCCTCTGACTAGCGGCATTTTTGGCAAGCAGCTGCAGCTGGTGCTGCAGATCGGCGCCGATCCGGCCCTGCCGGCGGTGCAGCTGGGGTCGGTGCCGGTGGCGCTGCGCGCAGGCGCCGCCGAGGAGTTGGACTGCAGCGGCTGCGTCAAGGCCGGGCACCTGGATCCCGGACTGCTGTCTCCCTACGCCAAGTCATCGGATCTGCAGGGGTATGTCAAGACGGCTGACCTCAGCGGCTATGCCAAGACCGTGGATCTGGCGGATTACGTCAAGGCAGCGGCGCTCGCCAAAGTCGCAGGCACGGGTGCCTACGGCGACCTGACCGGAGCCCCCAGCCTGGCCAAGGTGGCGACCAGCGGCAGCTACGCGGACCTGATCAATGCCCCGGTGTTGGCCAAGGTGGGCGCGTCTTGCGGCACCGGCCTGGTGCTCAAGGGCATCAAGGCCGATGGCAGCTACGAGTGCGTCGCCGGCAGTGTCGATGCCAGCACCCTGCCCAAAGACGGCCTGGATGAGATCTCTAACGGACTGCTGACCAACCAGTTTACTGAGAAGGCGCCGTCGACCAAGACGCCCATCGACATCGCTGATGCGTTTCCGGCCGGCGTGACCGACGAGATCACCGTGCCCGACTACGGCACCGCCCAAGGGGTGACGATCGCCCTGGACCTGACCAACAGCGACATCTCCAAAGTGAAGGTCACCGTCTACGACCCGCAGGGCAAGGCCTATGTGCTGCACGACCAGAGTGGCAGCGGCACCTCGCTGAAGTCGACGTGGCCGGCGCCGACCAAGCTGGTCAGCGGCGACCTGGGCGCGTGGATCGGCGGCAATCCCAAGGGCAAGTGGTCGATCTCTGTGGCCGATTTGACTGGCGTGACCGGCGGCAAAGACGGCAAGCTCAACAGCTGGACCATCCAGGTACAGACGATGGCCAGCAACAAGGTCGCCGCCACCGGAGCCTTTCAGTTTGCCAACGCCACCTCCCCGCCCGTGCCTTGCGAAGCCAGCACCTTTGGCGCGACCTACGCCAATCCCAGCGATAAGGCCCTGTACGTCTGCAACGGCAAGGACTGGTCGCCGATCTTCTTGACCGCCTATGGGTCGCAAGAAAACCCCGCGTCTTCTTGCAAGGATGTGCTGGCCAAGCTGCCCAGCAGCAAAGACGGCCAGTACTGGGTCAAGGGCTCGGGCGGCGCCTTTCAGGTCACCTGCGACATGACCACCGACGGCGGCGGCTGGACGATTTTTAGCAACGAAACCACGGCAGACGCCACCGGCTGGAGCAACGGCGCGATCACCAATGCCACGGTAGCTGGGGAGGCGACACCGGTGCACGGCATGTTTGGCGCCGGCGGTGGTGCGACCAAGACCTATGACTTCAAAGGAATCGCCCACGACAAGCTGCGGGTGCGCGCCCGCTACTATGCGGTCGACAGCTGGGACGGCGAGAGCAACGGTGCCCGCGTGCTCATTGACGACGTGCTCAAGTGGGCCAAGAACAAGGTGTGGAACGCCGACGGCGACGGCCCGGGCTGGACCACGGCGACGTTTGCCCCCGCGCCCTGGGGCAACAACAACGGCCCCAACGGCTACTGGAAGGTCGAAGCGGGCCTGGGCCTGGTGGACCACGTGGCTGGCGCGGTCAAGCTGCAGTTTGCCACCGGTATTGACCAGGATGTGCCGGATGAGTCGTTTGCTTTCAGCCATGTTCACGTAGCCATTCGCTAAAACCAACCGGCGCAGCGGCTGCGCTGGAGGCCGATGCTCAGTCTGATTCGCACCATTTCGCTGCGCCGCGTCACCGAGCACCGGCTGCGCACCGCCATGACCGTGGCCGGCGTGGCGCTTGGCGTAGCAGTTTTGGTCGCGGTGGTAGCGACCAACCGCTCGATTCTGGCCAGTTTTCGCGACACCCTGACTTCGGTTGGCGGCACCGTCCACCTGGAAGTGCGGGGCGGCGACACCGGAATCTCGGAAGACCTGCTGCAGTCGGTCCGCCAGGTAGAAGGGGTGCGCACCGCCGCCGTAGCGCTGCAGCGCACCTTGGACCTGGCCGACAGTGTCGACGTCAGCGGGCGCAAGGCCGGAGAAGCGCTGGCTATCCTGGCGATCAACTTCACCGAAGACAAGCAAGTGCTGCAGACCGTCTACGGGGTCACGCCGGACCAAGTGGGCCAGCGCGGCGCGGCGGTCAAGGCGGCCGCACCGACGGCGGATGACTTTGACAACCCCTTGGATGTGCTTGATCAACCCCGGCAGATCGTGGTCAGCCAGCGGTTTGCCGCGCGCATGGGCAAGAAGAAGGGCGACACCCTGCAGTTGATGACCAAAGACGGCGAGCAGCCCTTTACGCTGTATGCCGTGACCCCAGAGGCGGGGCCGCAAAAAGCCTTTGGCGGCAACCTGGCGCTGATGGACTACTTGGACGCGCAAGAGGTTTTTGACATGCCGGGGCGGGTCGACCGCATCGACGTGGCTCTGGTGGATCCGGAGCGCGAGGGCGAGTCGCAGCGCGTCGCTCAGCGGATCAAGAAGGCCCTGGGCGGCCAGTATGAGGTCGAGCCGCCGTCGGCCCGCCAAGCGAGGCAGCAGCAGCTGTTGCGCACCTTTGGCATCAGCCTGACCGTGGCCGCCGGGATCGCCCTGATGGTAGGGATGTTCTTGATCTACCACACGTTGTCGATCAGTGTGGCCCAGCGCCGCACCGAGATCGGCATCCTGAGGGCAACGGGAGCCACCCGCCGGCAGATTGCGACGCTTTTCACGTTGGAAGGCGCGGTGTTTGGCCTGGTGGGCAGCGTCATTGGCGTGGTGCTCGGTCGCTGGCTGGCGGCGGCGATGATGAAGCAGGCGGCTGGCGGCATCACCGATGTCTACGTGCGCATCCACACCGATGAAGTGCAGCTGGAGCCGCAAGTGGCGGTGCTGGCGCTGGTTCTTGGCGTGGTCAGCGCGGCGCTGGCGGCGCTGGTACCGGCGGTGGCGGCGTCGCGGCTCAATCCGGTAGAGACGATTCGCACGGCGGCCTTTGACCACTACGGGGCGCCGTCGCTGCGGTGGACGCGCCGCGAGGGGCTGGCGCTGGGTCTGCTGGCGGCGGCGCCGCTGGTGGCTCAGCTGCCGCCGTTTGGCGGATTTCCGTGGTTTGGCTTGGCGGCGATGGGCCTGCTGCTGCTGGCGGCTTCGCTGCTGGCCCGCTGGCTGGTGGTGGTGGCGACGCTGGCCTTTGGCCCGGTGGCGGCCAGGCTTTTTGGCCTGGAGGGGCGGCTGGCGGCCGACAATGTGGCCCGCGGGGCGGCCAAGGGGGCGGTCACGGTGGCTTCGCTGATGGTCGGCCTCTCTATGGTCATTGCCAGCAGCACCATGACGTTCAGCTTTCAGCGCAGCATGGACCAGTGGATCGAGCAGGCGGTGCCGGCGGACCTGTTTGTGACCTCTGGGGCGCGGCTGGGCGGCATCAAGAATCAGCCGCTGGTCTCGCAAGTGGGCGACGAGATTGCCAAGATCCCTGGCGTCAAAGGCGTGGACCGGGTGCGGCTACGCAATGTCGACTTTCGCGACACCCGGGTTCTGCTGCTCAGCGTGGACACCCAGCAGCGTTTTCGCTTGCATCCCAACACTTGGACGGTCTCCAGCTGGACCGGCGAGCAGGGGACGGTGCTCAAGCGGATGCAGCTGGGCGAGGGCGTCATCATCTCCGAGACGCTGGCCCACCGCTGCCAGCTCAAGGCCGGCGATCGGCTGCCGCTGCAAACGGCCACTGGCGAGCAGAAGTTTCTGATCTTGGGCACAATTGTCGACTACAGCAGCGATCAGGGGGCGGTGTTCATCGACCGCGCCCTCTACGTCCGGCTGTGGAAAGACGAGCTTGTGGACACCTTTGAGCCCTACCTGGAGCCCGGGGCCGATCTGGAGGCGGTGCGCAGCGCGATCCTGGCCAATTTGGGCAAGCCCTACCGGCTGTTTGTGCTGACCAACGCCGAGTTTCGCGCCGAGATCCGCCGGATGATCGAGCAGCTGTTCAGCGTGATGCGGGTGCTGGAGCTGGTGACGGTGGTCATCTCTTTGTTGAGTGTGGTCAATACCTTGCTGACGGCGATTCTGGACCGGATGCGCGAGATCGGCGTGCTGCGGGCCATTGGCATGCTGCGGCGGCAGCTGTCGCGGATGATCCTGGTCGAGTCGCTGTGCCTGGCGCTGGTAGGGGCGGCTCTGGGGCTTGGGGTCGGAATTGTCAATGGCTACATCATGCTTGACGTCATCAACAAGCAAGAGACGGGCTGGAACGTGCCGGTGCAGGTGGCGCCGCAGCTGCTGGCGATCTACAGTTTGGCGGTGGTGGCGGTCGGGGTGCTGGCTGCGGTGTATCCGGCGCGGGTGGCGGGGCGGATGGCCGTGGTAGAAGCGCTGGGCTACGAATAGCGCGAGCGCCGGCGATTAGCCGCAGCACGCAAGGTGAGGGAAGAGATGGCGGAACTTGTTTGTCCGTACTGCAATGGCGCTCTGCCGCCGCGGGCGACCAACACCGCCTTTCCGTTCTGCAGTCAGCGCTGTAGGAGCATCGACCTGGGCGCCTGGCTGGCCGAAGACTACCGCGTGCCGGTCCGCGAAGACGAGACCGAGCGCGACGGGCCAGGCGAAGAGCAATTGGGCGGGCCGCAGCAGGGCGGGCGCACCGAGGTCAACTGACCGCGCCATAGCAGAAAGAACCAAACAAATGTCGGCGCAGGTGGGCGCCGCTGACCAATGGGGGGCCCGACAATGCAGCTAGATCTCAAGATTACCGGTGGCTTGGTGGTAGACGGCTCGGGCGGCGAGCCCTATCGCGCCGATGTGGGCATTGCCGGCGGCAAGATCGTCGCCGTGGGCGAGGTCGCGCAGGCTGCCACGCGGACGATTGACGCGCAAGGCTGCATTGTCACGCCGGGTTTTGTCGACATCCACACCCACTATGACGGTCAGGCGACCTGGGATGCCGACCTGCAGCCTTCCGCTTCGCACGGTGTGACGACTTGCGTGATGGGTTCGTGCGGCGTGGGCTTTGCCCCGGTGCGGCCCCAGGATCGCGACCGCCTCATCAAGCTGTTTGAGGGCGTAGAGGACATCCCCGGCTCGGCGCTGGCCGAAGGAATCCGCTGGCGGTGGGAGACTTTTGAGGAGTACATGGACGCCGTGGACTTTGGCCACACCATGGACATTGTGACCCAGGTGACCCACGACGCCCTGCGCATTTACGCGATGGGCGACCGGGCGCTGGCCGGCGAACTGGCGACCGAGGACGACCTGCAGACCATGAAAGGCTTGCTGCGCACGGCACTGCAGGCCGGTGCGGCGGGCTTTTCTACCGGGCGGACCGACAACCACCGCGCGGCCGACGGCTCAGCGACCCCGGCCAGCGAGGCCAACCACCGCGAGCTGCGCACGCTGGCCGAGGCTTTTGAAGGGCTGAACCACGGCGTCTTGCAGGCGGTCAGCGATTTTGACATGGAGCGCTCGCCCGATGCGTTTGACGGCGAGTTTGACGTGCTGGAGCAGTGGATCGCCGGGGCCCCGGGGCATGGCGTGTCGATCTCGCTGATGCAGCGCGACCTGGTGCCGACCCAGTACCAGCAGATCCTGAAGCGCGCCGAGGCGCTGGCGGCGGGCGGCGTCAACATCCGCGTGCAGGTGGCGCCGCGCGGCATTGGCATCCTGATCGGCCTGGAAGCGACCTTCCACCCGTTCATTGGCTATCCAAGCTACAAGAAGATCGCCCACCTATCTCTGGCAGAGCGGGTGGCGACGATGCGCGACCCGGCGTTCAGGGCGCAGCTGCTGGCCGAGCGCTCGGAGCCCGTGGCCGGCGACGGCAGCCCGATTCCGCCGCTGGTCGACCGGCTGCTGGGGGCGATCGACATGATTGCCGGGCGGATTTTTCGCCTGGGCGACAACCCCAACTACGAGCCGACCGTCCAGGAGTCGCTGCGGGCCGACGCCATGCGCCAGGGCCGGCCGACCCTGGAAGTCATCTACGACGCGCTGCTGGAGCAGGAGGGCAAGGAATTGCTCTACTTTCCGCTGTACAACTACATGGGCGGTAACCTGGAGGCCGTGAGCGAGATGCTGCACCACCCGCTGGCGCTGCCGGGGCTGGGCGATGGCGGAGCGCACGTGGGGACCATCTGTGATGCCAGTATGCCCACGTTCTTGCTGCTGTATTGGGCCCGCGACCGCGCCAAGGACCAGCTGCCCCTGGCCCGCGCCGTGCGCATGCTGACCCGCGAGACCGCCGAGTTCTTGGGCCTGCGCGACCGCGGCCTGCTGGCGCCGGGGCTCAAGGCCGACGTCAACGTCATTGACCTGGAGCACCTGCGGCTGTTTCGGCCGCGGCTGGTGCAGGACCTGCCGGCAGGTGGCAAGCGACTGCTGCAGGATGCGGCGGGCTATCGGGCGACGGTGGTGTCGGGCGAAGTGGTCAGCCAGAACGGCCAGCTGACCGGGGCGCGGCCCGGGCGGGTGGTGCGGGTTGGGGTGGGGTGATGGGGGAGGGGGGAGCCGGTGCAGGCGTGCTTCCGGTTTGCCGTGTCAGGCTGACTGCTTTTGCGCTGGCGGAAGTGGGCTGTGGCCCCGACCAAGGGGTACACCTACGCGGCGCGCTTGGGCAGTACTTGAGGGCGCTTGAGTGCCCGGAGCCGGATGCGGAGCCGTGTGGCCACTGCAGCGATGCGGCGCCCTGTACCTATCGGTTGGCGTATGTGGCTCGCGCTGCTGCTGATCGGCTGCCGCCTAGCGCCAATGCGGATGGGGCGCGGCCGTACTTTGTTCGCCCCCAGCTTGGCGTGACAGCCGTGGGGCCCGGCCAGACCTTTCGGTTTGAGCTGTGGGCTTTGGGGCCGCTGGCGCTGCGGCTGCCGGACTTGCTGCGGGCTTTGCTGCCCCTGCAGTCGCGCGGCTTGGGGCATCGGTCGGCGATATTTCGGTTGGCGAGTGCCGAGTTCCTTGACCCAAGGGGTCAGCCCCTGGAGCTGGCCGAGCACCTGCAGGTGATCCGCGGCGACGCACCGGCGCCGGGGTGGCTGCTGGAGATGCCGGGGCTGGCCGAGTCGACCGAGCTTGGCGAAGTGGAGCTGCGGTTTGTGACGCCTACGCGGATTGCCTTTCGCGGCGAGAAGCTGGAAGTGCCGACGCTAGAAGCGGTAGTGGACGCGATTGGCCGGCGCAGCCGCGACCTGCTGCAGCGGTGGGGCCTGCCCGAAGCACCGCTGCATTGGCCGAGTCGTGTGAGGGCCGAGTTGGTAGAGTGGTCAGGGGCGTGGCAGCGCAATGACCGGCGCAGCCGCAGTCAATCCGGGCACCAGCACGATCTGTCTGGATTTGTTGGAGTCGTGCGCTACCGCGGCAGGATCGCCGAGGTTTTGCCGTGGCTGCGCCTGGCCGAGCTGCTGCAGGTGGGCTCCAACGCGCCCTTTGGCTGTGGCCAAGTCAAGGTGGTCTATCGCGCCTGGGGCTGAGCGGCAAGGAGGCAAGAGATGGCGACTTGGCTGGGCAATGCGTTTTCGCTGTCGATGCTTCCGCCGGTTGGCGCGAGTCTGGCATGTACTCCGCTGACTCTTGCCGAGGCCCAGTTGCTGAGCCGTGGCGCAGAATCGGCTGTGGGCCATGCCGATACGGCGGAGCTGTACGCGCACCTGCTGGAGCGGCCGGTGGCGGTGCAGCGCTTGACCTTGCGGCTGGCCGCGGGCGACGTGATGGTCGTTGGCCAGTACAGCGGGGCGCGGCTACCGGAAGGGGCGCGTGTTCTGCCAGAGGGTGCGGAGTTGCGATGGTGGCGGGTAGAAGTGGCTGCTCCTGCTGGGGAAGGGTTACTGTCGCGTGGTGCGTGACAGTAAATTCCGGACCCCTTGAGCAGGCGAAAGCCTGGACCGTGAGGGTCAGCCGACGCGATACCAGTACACTTCGGCCCTGGGCCCCCAACCCTGAGGGGCGACACAGCGGTACGGCGTCAGGTCTCGGCCTTGCAGGGCTGCGGCGGGCAACAACCCCTTGTCAGCAATGAAGACCTCGGCCCCTCTCGGCTTGAGAGTGCCCTCGAGCCAGTCGCCGCGGTCCCACCCGCCACCAAAGCCCCCACCGTAGCCGACGCGCAAGATGTGGCTGAACTGAAGATCCCACTCGCTGACCACGCGATGATAGAAGATGTTGTTTTCTGCCGTGGCATAGATCAGAGGTCGGACGTAGGTACCAAGGATACGGCTGGTCACTTCCACCATGGCAAAGTGCCAAGGCGCTGGAAAGTTGGGGTGCCTGGGGAAGTGGACAATCCTTGGGTCATCTGGAAGATCGCGGCGTTCCAGCGTTTCACACTCCAGGACTCGCACGGTTGTGCGCCCGTCTTCCCACAAGATGCCGCCCGGATGGAAGCGGCTCAGGAATGTGGTCTCGCTCCAAGGGAAGTAGTCGGTGTGCAGGAATAGGTCGGGTAGGGCAGGTTCGCTGACGCCCCCCTCCAATTGGGCGGGGTGGCGCCGCGCGTAGGCGGCCGTCAGGTACAGCAGGTCGCGCAGATCTTCGCCAGCTGCTGGATACCACGCGATGCGGGGCGGGGCGCTCAGCTCGGCGAGCCAGCGGCGAAAGACACGGCCGCGGCCGAAGAAGCCGAGGGATTCAAGCCATTTCATGGTCGACATGCGGAGCCTCCAGGCAGCGTCGGCAACTTTGGCTTGGCTGCCGGCGAGGTAGACGCACTGGCGCCAGGGCCTCTGACAGCTGGGCGAGGGTTGACCGCGGAGAGGTCCGGGCCAGCGCCGCCACCGCGAGCCCTTCTGCCAGCGGTTAGGGGGCGGGGGGCCGCGCCCCGCCCGGTTGCCCCTTGGTTTGGGATCAAGGCGCACTCACAGCAAGAGCCTCAAGGCGCAGGACGGCAAGCTCAATGACCGTGGGCAATACCCGAAACATTGCCGGGCTGGCGACATCTTGCAGCGTCCACAGCGCCAGCGCCCGATTTTGGGGCGGTCCCGCAGGAGAGAGCCGAAGGGCGGCCAGCTGCTGCTCTTTCCAGCGCCGCAGATAGCCGGCGACGGCTCGAGCCAGCAGCCGCCGTGCCGGAGCGCGCAGCGGACCTGCCAGCAGCGGTGCCAGCAATTCGGTGGTCAGTCCGCCTTTGCGCAGCAAGACCGTGGCTGCCGGCAAGGACGCGGGGTTGCCGCCCTGCTGGAGCAGACCCTGCCACTCTCCGAAGTCCGTGGCCGAGAGCTTGCTGCGGTGTGACTCCAAAACAGCGTCGGCAATGGCGCCCTCCAGCCAGGCCACAGTGGCCGCTGCCCCGCTGGTAATCTCAAGAACCTTGGCCACATTGAGCACCACCTCGGCGTAGCAGATGCCGGCTGGCCGCAGAAACGGCGGGAAGCAGAAGCCGCCATCGACTTCGATGGCTCTGACCAGCAAGCCGGTTGCGGCGTCAGCGCGGACGGCGTGCCGCGAGGCCAGCCCGCGGTAGAGGCCCGGCTGAGAGGTGCGAAGGTGATCCAAGGTGTCGAGCAGGGCAGCGCTGCTGGGGTGTACGTCCAAGGAGGCCTCCGTGCGGTGGATGGGGCGCAGCCCAACGGGCAGCCGACGCGGTGGACGCACAGGATGGGCAGGGGTCCGACACGGGGCAGCGGCAGGGCTGCGGGCTGCGAAGGGCATGCTTTGGGCGGAGCCGGGTGGCGGTGCGAGTCGGGGCTAGGGATCAGCCTGCCCTTGCGCAGCGGTCCCGCTCCGTTGGTCCAACCACCGCAAGGCCGCGAGCACTTCGCGTGCGACTTGGTCCAGAAAGGGTACTCCACAGCGAAGGTGCATGGACCAGTGCCTCAGATAGCTGTTGTGGCTTTGCTGGGTGCCGGTGACGCCAAAGCGTCGAGCCAACTGGCACGCCGTGAACTCGGCGACCATTTCCTCAAGGGCGCGGCCGTGGTCGGTGGCATAGTCGTGGGTGCGATTGCACCTGCCGCCCTCGCCAGTCCAGTGGGCTACTTCGTGCAGCAAGGTGGCGTAGTAGCAGTGCTCGCTGGCAAATGCTTGTTTGGGCGGCAGGGTAATCGCGTCCATGCTCGGCTGGTAGTAGGCCCGCCGCTCACCTTCGCGCACCGCAACCCCCAAGGCCTGCAGCCACGCAAGCAGCCGAGTCTCGTCAAGAGGTGGGGTGACCACCTTGACCTGTTTGGCCTTTCGCGGTTTGGAGAGCTTGCCGCCCTCCAGCTGTGACCTGTTGTAGATCCAGTGGGTCTTGCAGGAGATGCGCCCGTCGCCGGGGCCGCCAGCGCCGGGAAACACCCCTTGCACCCAGGTTGGCCGGGCGTTGGGCTTGGGGCGGGCGCCGCAAAGGGTCGCGGCGGCCAAGGTAAACCATCTTGACTCTTCAGGGTTTCCAAGCGACAGCCAAAGCTGCGCGACAGGCAGATAGGCCCGGCCGTGGCCATTGGTGTGCGCGTTGCGCTCCCAGGGGCGCACCCAGGGCTGGATGCCGCTGTCGATCGCTTCGGCCAGCTCGTACTGCAGAAACAGGGTGGCGTCCGTCGTCTGCCAGTTGGGCTGCGGTGCGGAAGCGCTGGCGTAGGCCATCTCAGGGTTGGTCATTGGGTTCCTCCGGCGGGGCAGACGGGATGTTGCTGTCGCTGCCGCAAGCTCAGACGCCAAGCCCGTCCTGGTTCTGACAGGGCGAAGGCGCGGTCACCTGGCCGCAGCCCCGGTCGCCGTGACCCCTCCCACCGGTGGGTAGGGGCGGGTCTCCGTGCCCGACCGGTTAAAAAGCCATTGGAAGAAGCTGGTTATGTAAGTGATCGCCGCGACCGACACGCCAAGCCAGCTGCTTACAGCCCGAGTACCAGGCGGACGCCAGCCTCGACCTGGGCGAGCTTGTCAGGTTGCAGCATGCCAATTCGCCCCAGGAGCGCAGCTTTGTCCAGGGTGCCGACCTGCGAGACGTTGACGGCGCTGCGCTGGGGCAGGCCGGCGCAGCCCGCAGGCAGCAGCACGTTGCCCGGAGCTCCGGCAAGCATGACGTTGCTGCTGACGGCCACCACGACGACGGTGGCGATGCGGCTGGCGTTGAAGTCGTCGATTTGTAGCACGACTGCCGGGCGGTGCAGCGCCGGCGCCGAACCTCGTGGCACGCCAAAATCCACCCACCAAACCTCGCCGCGCCGAACGGCAGGGCGAGGCGGTGTGCCCGCCGGGCTGCGGCTACTTACCATGGGTCATTGGCCAGCGCCTCGGCCTGGGCGGCGTCCCAGCCCTGCTCCAGGCGGTTGCATTCGGGATGCTCGGCGTAAAATGCATCCAGCTGGGCTGTAAGGCTGGTCTTGGGCATCTGCTCCAGATAGGCCGTGAGCGCGCGGCGGTACAGCTCGCTGCGGCTGACGTGCAGGTGGGCGGCGGCCCGGTCAGCGACTTCAAACAACTCATCGGGAATGGAGATGGCAGTCTTCATACCAGAAGTATAACCACCGGTGGGGGCTGGGGCAAGGGATTCGCCGGACGTGCGGGGTGCGGGCTCGGTGGGGGAACGCGTGGGACTGAAGTCCCCCGCTCAGGTCAAGAAGTCCCTTCGGGACTGGGTCGTGCAATTACGTAGGGAGTTCGAGGTCTTGGTTGGTTTGGCTGCTGGCGTGGTGGTGGGCACAGGGCATTGGCGCCGTCCGCATAGATGGCCGCGCGGGCACCGTGGCCCCTCCCACAAGCGGGTAGGGGCGGGCCTCCGTGCCCGACCGGTTACTGCAGCTATGTTTGGTTCGCGCCACGCGAAACTAGCCTGCCGACCGCTGTCGGCGAGCCCGTCGCCATGCGCCAGCGTCCGTCGTCGCGCCCCCCCCGAGCAAGTCGCGTCGGGCAAGCGCCCGGTTATTGCGGCAAAGGGGCATGAACGCTTGGAGCGGCTGGCGAAAGGCTGGCCGTGGGTCGGGGGTGCGGGCTCGGTGGGGGAACGCGTGGGACTGAAGTCCCCCGCTCAGGTCAAGAAGTCCCTTCGGGACTGGGTCGT
>CAIXGW010000373.1 GCA_903919145.1 uncultured Myxococcales bacterium | reverse complement strand
CTGTCGGGATAATCCCCGCCAGGCTCCGTGCCATTTTGCGTTTTTTTCAGTCGGGCAAGAAATATTGGAAGTGAATTCCAATATTTCGCCCGCCTGGGCGCTCGCAAGACGATCGCCCTAGGACCCTGTCGGATGCTGCGGAGGATTCAATAGTTTTAAGGAGTTATCCGTAGGCGACGGCATTACTCCGACAGGCTCCTAGGGGCCCCGTAGCCGCCAGGCATTCTCCAAGACAGGGCACCAGACGCCCAGGCAGGCAGGTGCCAACCCAGGGAACAGTTTGGGCGCCTCGCCTGCGGCGACCAGGCTGCGACGTTCGGCGACGGTGCTGGCGGCGCATTCCCCTTGCTGGCGGCGCCGAACGCGGCGTAGGACGCCGTCGCTCCGCGATTCGCATCCTTGGCGCGGTGCAAGACGCTGTCAGGGCCGCTGGGCCTCAAGCACGTAGGCCAGCTCCAGCAGGCGCCGCTCTTCGCCCCACGGCGCCGCCAGCTGCACGCCGATCGGCAGGCCAGCGCGGGTGGCGCCAAACGGCACCGAGATCGCCGGGCCCCCCGAGGCGTTCTGCGCCGGGGTGTAGGGCAGCAACTCCAGCAAGCGGCCGCGCAGGCTGTCGTGGTCTAGGTCGGGGCGCAGCTCGCCCAGCCGCGGCGCTGGGCCGGCGGTCGTTGGCGACAGCATGACGTCGCAGCTGGCAAAAGCCTTGGCATAGCGCTGGCGAAAGCGCCCAAGGCGCAGGATGGCGCCCGGGTGAGCCCACCAGCGCTGGCGCGCCCGCGCCGCCAACGCCCGCGTCCACGGCTGCAAATCGGCGACGTCGCCGCCCAGCTGGTGCCGGACGCTGAGCTCAACCGCCATCGCCATAAAGCCCCAGTAGGCCAGGAAATCGTCGGCGAGCTGGCGGTCATAGGGCGCCGCCACCGGCAGCACATGGTGGCCGGCGGCCTCCAGGGCGGCGGCGGCGCTGAGGGTGGCGGCGCGCACCTCGGGGTCCACCGCCGTGCCCAGCGGCGGGTCGATGAAAAGGCCAATGCGCAGGGGCTGGCGGCCCGGTCCTTGCACGTGGCCAATGGCGGCCATGCCCGGCGGCCGGTGCTCGTCGACGGCCGCGAAAAACGCCGCGGTGTCGCGGACGCTGCGCGTCACCACGCCGTAGGTAGCAATTTTGACCGGCATTCGGCTGGCGCTGGCCATGGGCGCCAGCCGGCCGCGGGTGGCCTTGAGCCCCACCAGGCCGCAAAAGGCGGCCGGGATGCGGATCGAGCCGCCACCGTCGCCCGCGTGGGCGATGGGCACCACCCCGGCCGCTACCAGCGCCGAGGCCCCACCCGACGACCCGCCCGACGAGCGCCCGCGGTCGCGCGGATTGCGCGTCGGCGGCCCGTGCAGCGGCTCGGTGGTGGCGTTCAGGCCGAATTCGGCAGTGGTGCTCTTGCCCAGCGGCACCAAGCCGGTGCTCAGCAACTGGGCGACGCTGCGCGCCGACGCCGCGGCCAGCCGCTGCGGCACCGCTTGCGAGCCATAGCGCGTCGGCATGCCCCGCAGAGCCTCCATGTCTTTGACAAAGGTCGGCACGCCGGCGAACACGCCACTGCCACTGCCAGCAGCAGCGCCGCTGGCCCGCGCCGCCGCCCGCGCGGCAGCGTCATCGCGGTACACCACCGCGCCCAGCTGCGGCTCCAGCAGGTCGGCCCGGACCATAGCGGCCTCGACCACCTCCAGAGCGCTGACCTCGCCAGCGACCAGGCGCGCCCGGGTCTCGGTCGCGTCCCAGGCCAGCGACTCGCGCGCCAGCCCGCTGAGGCCAGAAAGGTCGACCGGCCCTTCAAGCGCCGCCTGCGGGGTCTGCACTGTGAGCATGACAGAATTCCTTTGGGGCCGGGGCCGGCCAGCGCAGGGATCGTGCGCTGGCGCCCCGTCGCCGTCAACTGCGAATCGCGACGGTCGCGGCCGCGACGAGCGGAACCGGGGCCCGCCGGACGTCAGGCATCACGCTTCTGATCGAGCGATTGCCCGCGACACGCGAGGGATGGCGGCCCGGCTGGGCGCCGACGGCGCGCGCCTAGGCGGGGCCGAGCCTTGGGCCTTGGCCGGTCGCAGCGGCGAGTGACACAGCTGTGGCTGGCCCATGGAGCCACGACCGCAGCGTCTGATTCATGAAGAATCGCAAGCCCCTTGGGCGTCGGCAGAAATTTCGCTTGACCAGCGGCTCCAAACAGGCCCATCCTGACGCCGTGGGGTCGCTCCAAGTGCTTGACGATAAGTAGTGCGCAGATCCTGCGGTGGGCAGGATGGCGCAGCAGATTGTGGTGAGTCGATAGGCCCAGTTGTACGGGCCTTTGATAGCCGCTGCGGCAGTGCGCCAGTTTGAAGATTCCGCAATTGTGTGCAGCGAACCGCGGCCGGGGGGTCGTGGTCGCCCGTGACTCGGTGTGCCGCTTGCGGCGCCAAGAGGGAAAACCATGTCAAGAAATTCTTCGCTCCCAAATTTGGGGGCGAGTTCTCCGCGTAGAGCCGTTGGTGGGGCCAAGCGCCTCGCCTTGGGCCTGCTTGCCGCGACCGTCCTGCTGGCTCCCAGCTTGGCCAGCGCCCACACTGTGCGGATCTGCACGCGCACGGTAGATGGCGTCACCACCTTCTATGCAGGCACCTACCACGATCCCTCCGAAGGGCCATCGCCCATCGGCAGTATCATCGTCGACAGCTTTGCCTATCCCTTCTCCGGTTGGGTCTATCCGCAGGAACTGCCGACCGATGTGGAGTGCTACCAATGCGAAGGCAGCACGCCGTCGGTCGTGCACTACCAAACGTTTACCAGCGGTTTTGCTGCCGGCGGCCACTCGGTGACCTTTGACAGCTCGTCAGCGGTCCAGTCGCCCTGGTGCGGCATCCCCGAAATGACCTTCGGCGGCGGCACCTGCGCTGACGCCGACTTTGACGGCATCTGCAACGCTCAGGACGCCTGCCCGCTCGACTACGCCAACGACGTTGACGGCGATGGCAAGTGCGCCAACCAGGACAACTGTCCGAACGACCCGAGCGCCAACCAGGCCGACAGCAACTACAACGGTCAGGGCGACGCCTGCGAAGGCGTTGTCTGCGGCAACGGCCTCGTCACTGGCAGCGAGCAGTGCGACGACGGCAACAAGGCCGGCGGCGACGGTTGCAGCAGCTACTGCACGCTGGAGTCCCAAGACGTTGACGGCGACGGTGTTCTGAACAACCAGGACAACTGCTACAAGATCGCCAATCCCGATCAGGCCAATGCCGATGGTGACAGCAAGGGCGATGTCTGCGACAACTGCGCGGCGGATGCCAATAGCAACCAACTCGACACCGATGCCGACGGCCAGGGCGATGCCTGTGATGCCGACGACGACGGTGATGGCGATCCCGACACGGCAGACAACTGCCCGGTAGATGCCAACGCCAACCAGCTCGACACAGACAGCGATGGTCTGGGCGACGCGTGCGACACCGACGACGACGGCGATGGCGTGGCCGACGTCTCTGACAACTGCCCGACCCTAGTGACCACCAACACCGCGGACGCAGACAGCGACGGCGTGGGCGATGCCTGCGACAACGATGCGGACAATGACGGCGCGGACAACGCGACCGACAACTGCCCGACCAAAGCCAATGCCGATCAGCTTGACAGCGATGGCGATGGCCCGGGCGACGTTTGCGACCCCTGCGCCTATGATGCTGCCAATGACACGGACGGCGACGGCGCGTGTGGCTCTACCGTGGCGTGCACGGCAGGGATTCAGCAGGTCGTCCTGCAGGCGGGCGGTCCGGGTTCTATGAACTTGGGCAGCCCAGGACCCAGTCAGAACTTCGGTGAGGGCTTCCTGGCCAATAGCAACGGAATCTCTGGCGGTTCAGCGTGGCTGGACCCGTACAGCGGTTCTGGCAACGTGACCATCCTGCTCTACGCCACCGACCCGCAGTACAATCCCACACCAGCCATTGCCTCGGGATCGGCCTACGGCAACGCTGGCCAGTGGGTCGACGTATTCTGGACCCCGGTCTCGGTGACGATCGGCAGCAAGTACTGGTTGATTATCCAGACCCCGCAAGGGAGTGTCAGCCTCACCTACAACTACGCGGTGACGAATAACGGCTCACAGGGCCTGTACATCAATGGCTCGGACTACACCAATAGCTACGACCTGAGCTTTAAGATCTGGGCGGGCGGCTGCCCGGCCATCGACAACTGCACCGGGCTCGCCAACAGCAGCCAACTCGACACTGACGCCGACGGTCAAGGCGATGCCTGCGACGGCGACGATGACGGCGACGGTCTCGCCGACACGGCAGACAACTGCCCAGCGCTTGCCAACGCCAACCAGGCGAATTTTGACGGCGACAGCTTGGGCGACGCATGTGACAATGACGACGACGGCGACGGCGTGGCCGACGTCTCTGACAACTGCCCGACTCTGGCGACCTCTAACATTGCGGACGCCGACGGCGACGGCGTGGGCGATGCCTGCGACAACGATGCGGACAACGACGGCGCCGACAATGCGACCGACAACTGCCCGGCCAATGCCAACACCAACCAAGCGGATGCCGATGGCGACGGCACCGGTGACGCCTGTGACGGTTGTGCCTATGACTCCGCCAACGATGCAGACGGCGACGGTGTCTGCGGCTCGACGGTCGCTTGCACCGGCGGCACGCAGCAGGTTGTGCTGCAGGCGGGCGGTCCGGGTACCTGGGACCTGTCCTACCTCAACGCGAATACTGCTGTGGGTCAGACCTTTCTTGCGAATTCCAACGGAATTTCAGGCGCTTCTACTTGGCTGTCGCCGTCCTACGGCTCTGGCAACGTCACGCTCTCGCTCTACACGACCAACCCCTACAACAACTCCGTGGCCCCCATCGCTACGGGCACAGCTTATGGCACGGCTGGCCAGTGGGTCGACGTCTTCTGGGCTCCCATTGCCGTCACCCAGGGTGCGAAGTATTGGATGATGGCCACATCTCCGCAGGGTGGTGTCGTCGTCACCTACTTGTCTGCAACGACTCAGAACGGCACCCAAGGCCTGGCCTATTACGGGTCTGACTACACCAACTCCCTCGATCTCAGCTTCAAGATCTGGGCAGGTGGCTGCCCCACGGCGGACAATTGCCCCGCCGCCGCCAACGCCGACCAGGCCGACAGCGACGCTGACGGCGTAGGCGACGTCTGCCAAGTCGTGGACCTCTGCATTGGCGTGGTCTGCAACGCCGCCGACCAGTGCCACGATGCCGGCACCTGCGACTCCGCCACCGGTATCTGCAGCAATCCGGCCAAGGCCAATGGCACGAACTGCACCGACGGCAGCGCTTGCACCAGCGGCGACACCTGCGAGGCCGGCTCTTGCACCAGCGGCAGCGCAGTGGTGTGCGAAGACAATAACCCTTGCACCACCGATAGCTGCAATACCTCGACCGGTTGCGTCAACGCCACCGGCCCGGACAGCGACGGCGACGGCACCTTGGACTGCACCGACAACTGTGTCGAGCTGGTCAACGCCGACCAGGCCAACCTGGACAGCGACGGTCAGGGCGATGCCTGCGACGGCGACGACGACAACGACGGCGCGGCCGACACCGCAGACAACTGCCCGGTGGACGCCAACGCCGACCAGGTCAACACCGACGCCGACGGCCAGGGCGATGCCTGCGACGGCGACGACGACAATGACGGCGTAGTTGACGCAAGCGACAACTGCTCGCTGGTGGTCAACGCGGATCAGGCCGACAACGAGTCTGACGGCCAAGGCGACGCCTGCGACGGCGACGACGACAATGACAGCGTGGTCGACTCGAGCGACAACTGCCCGATGGTCAGCAACGAAGACCAAGCCAACAACGGCGACGATGGCCTCGGCAACGTCTGCGACGACGACGACGACAACGACGGCGTCGCCGACCTGAGCGACAACTGCGCCTTCACGGCCAATGCTGGTCAGACCGATACCGACACCGACGGCCAGGGCGATGCCTGCGACGGCGACGACGACAATGACACTGTTCTGGACGACGTGGACAACTGCGTCACCGCCGCCAACCTCGACCAGGCGGACCTGACCAACGACGGCGAAGGCGATGCCTGCGACGCTGACGACGACGACGACGGCGTGGCCGACACCGGCGACAACTGCCCGGTCATCAGCAATGCTGGCCAGGCCGATCAAGACGGTGACAGCATCGGCGACGCTTGCGACCTCGACATCGACGGCGACACGGTCGACAACGACGCCGACAACTGCAAGACCACCGCCAATGCCGACCAGGCCGACAACGAGAGTGACGGCCAGGGCGATGCCTGCGACGGCGACGACGACAACGACAGCGTGGCCGATGCCGGCGACAACTGCCAGTTCACTTCCAACAACGACCAGGCCAACAACGACGGCGACAACCAGGGCGACCTGTGCGACGACGACGACGACAATGACACCGTGGCCGATGGCTCAGACAACTGCGCCTTTACCGCCAACAGCAACCAGCAGAACACCGACGGCGACCAGCTGGGCGATGCCTGCGATGCCGACCTGGACGGCGATGGTGTGGCCAATGTGCTAGACAACTGCCTGTCGACGATCAATAGCGATCAGGCGGACTTGGATCTGGACGGCCAGGGCGATGCCTGCGACGGCGACCTGGACGGCGACGGCGTGGCCAATGGCCTGGACAACTGCCCGGTAGCGGCCAACGGCACCCAGATCGATCAGGACGCTGACGGCTTGGGCGATGCTTGCGATTCCGACATCGACGGCGACACCGTGAGCAACAACAATGACAACTGCTGGATGGTGGCCAACACCGACCAGATCAACACCGACGGCGATGCGCAGGGCAATGCCTGCGACGCCGACGACGACAACGACGGGGTGCTCGACGGCGCCGACAACTGCGCCCTGGTGGCCAACAGCAACCAGCTGAACACCGACGGCGACAGCCAGGGCGATGCCTGCGACGCCGACGACGACAACGACGGCGTGCTCGACGGCGCCGACCTGTGTGCGGGCAGCGTGGCGGGTGCGATTGTCGACCCGGCCAATGGCTGCTCGATTCCTCAGCTGTGCCCGTGTGCCGGCCCGCGCGGCACCACCTTGGCCTGGAAAGACCACGGCAAGTACGTGGAGTGCGTAGAGAAGGCCGTGAAGACCTTCAAGAAGAAGGGCCTCATCAGCTGCAAGGGCGAGGGTTCCATCGTCAGCGCGGCCGGCAAGTCGAGCTGCGGCAAGAAGCCCAAGAAGGCCGACGAGTGCAAGTCCAAGGATGACGACGACAAGAAGTACGAGAAGGACCACGACAAGGAGTGCGAGAAGAAGTCCTGCGAGAAGGACGACTAATCTGCGCCTTTCGGCAGTGAAGTGAGAGCCCGGCCCGCTGTACCTCTAGGGGTGCAGCGGGCCGGGTGCTTTTTGGCCAGGCCGCGGCCAGTGTCGCCGAGCGGGCCCCACCGCTGCCCAGCAACGATCCCCAACAAATTCATAGATCAGACAATGCCTAGGGGATTACCCAACGAAGCCACCGTCAGCGGCGCGCGAGGGATGGCGGCCCGGCAGGGGGGCGTCCGACGCCCCTTTTTGCCAGCGCGGGGTCGCCCCAGCGGGGCGCTGACGGCGCGCGCAAAAAGCCCCAGCCCGGTCGCCCCGGGCGACGCGCCCAGGCCCAGGGGCCCAGACGTGGAACTGGTCTTCTGCTAAAGGCTGTTTGGCTGGAACCTGCAGTTGTAGCCAAGCCCAGTGAACAACAGCCTGGCGCAACCTGAATCGATCCGGCGGTCTTGAGTCCTAGTTGCAGCTATTGGGCGCGGCCACGCCGCACACACCGCCACTGCACACGGCGCCCGCCAAGCACGGCACCTGGTCGCTGACGCTGCAGCTGCCGCCATCGACCGCGATGGGCTGGCACACGCCCTTGCCGCCGCCGGTCAGCTTGCAGGTTGAGCCGTAGGCACAGCTGACGCGATCGCCGTCAAAATAGCCGCAGGCCGCGCCCTGGGCCGCGACGCCAAAGGCTGTGCACAGGGCTTTTTGGTCGTGGCAGTAGTACCCCGCGCCACCATTGCAGTTCTTGAGGCCAGGGTCACAGGCGGCGCCCGGCGAAGCGGGCGGGGCGCACACGCCAGCGCTGCACACCGCGGGCGCCAGGCAGACGTGGCTGCTGTCGCAGAGGTCGCCAATGGCCACGCGGGCGACGCACACTTTGATCGACGAGGTGGCAGCGCAAGCCAGGCCGGGCTGGCAGTCGCTGGTGCTGCTGCATGGGGCGGCCAGCGCTGCACGGTTGGCGCAGGTCCCGCACAGGGCCGTGTCGGCGCCGCGGCACAGGCCAGAGGCACACTGGCTGTGGTCCCCGCAGGCCTGGGCGTTGGCGCGCTTGCCGGCGGCCGGGCGGCAGGCCATCAAAGTGTCGATAGCGCCTACCCATTCGCAGCCCTGCGCGGCAGCCATCGCGCTGGCGCAGGCGCTGACCTGGGCCGCGGTCTGGCCCGAATCGGCCGCGGCCAGCCGGGCCAAGCACACCGCTTGCTGGCGCAGCTGACAGGTCGCCGCGGTGCCATACTGGCTGGCCAGGGTGTACTGCGCGCATTCGCCCACGCCCTTGCACCACGCTGTGGACCAGTCGGCGCAGGCCTTGACGGACGGGTCCGCAGCATCTTCGGCTGGTTCGGCGCAGCTGGCCAACAGCCACAAGGCCGCCGCGGCCCACTGGAGCCCGCCGCGACGGGTCGGTTTGCGCCTTCTGGCTTGGTTCATCTGCCCCCCGGTCCTTGCCAATCTGCTGGCCGGCCGGCCGCGCAGTGGAGAAAACTCGTTGAATGAGGGCTGAAAGTCAAGAGAGGAGCTGTTCAAGCGGTAGCTTTGGCCAGGGGCGCTGGCTTGCCGGCTCCTGCGCAACGGACACAGACCCAAAGGGCGGCGTCCTACGCCGGTTTGGGCGCCAAGACCGGCGAATTTTGGCCCACCTGCGCTCGCCCAAACTCGTGGCCGGGTCGCCGCCGCGGCGATGCGCCCTGCCCAATGGACAGCCGCAGGCGATCGGCACCGGGCAACACCCGCAGGCTGCCCCCGGCCGGCGCTGAAATTGCCGATTGTACTCTGCACCCAGCCCAGGCAGCATGCGCACAAGTCCGGGACGTCCTGGGCCACCCTCGCGAGGACTACGATGAACACTGCCGCTCTACGCCTGGCCCTGTGCGCCGCCACCGTTGCCCTGCTGGGTACCCTGCCCGGCTGCGGAGAGGACGCCAAGGCCACCGCCGACGCCACCGCCCAAGACTCGGCTGAGCAGGATCAGGGGGCTTCCTTTGGCGATGGCCTGGCCAGCGATGCCGCCAAGCCCGATGCCGCCAAACCAGACGCCGTCAAGCCAGACACAGCCAGCCCCAGCCAGGACGCCATTGGCGTAGACCAGGCCGGCCAAGACGCCGAGGATCCGGTCGATGTAGCGATTGTCGATGTGCTGGACACGGCAGGCGACAGCAAGACCGACGTACCCGTGGTCGCCGCCTCGTGCAAAGACCGCTGCGGCAAGTACGACCCCAAGGCCCCCTGCCAGTGCGACGAAGCCTGCGGCGAATCGGGCGACTGCTGCGACGACTACCCCACGCTGTGCGCCGCCGCCGCCGGTTGCAAGGCCGATGGCGACTGCGACGACTTTGACCCGTGTACGGCAGACAGCTGCGTCAGCGGCACCTGCAAGCACGCCGGCACCGGCGCCTGCTGCAAAGACGCGGGCGACTGCGACGATTTTGACGCCTGCACCGCCGACACCTGCACCTCCTCGGGCTGCACCCACGCCGCCAAGAGCTGCGACGACAGCCAGGCCTGCACCACCGACAGCTGCGACAGCAAGACCGGCGAGTGCGCCAGCAAGATCCAGGCCGGCTTCTGCGCCATCGAAGGCACCTGCCGCATCGCCGGCGAGATGGCAGACAACAGCTGCCTGCTCTGCGACCCCTCCAAGGCCCAGGACGCCTGGACCGCCACCGTGGGCGTGGCCTGCGAAGACGGCCTGAGCTGCACCACCGGCGATACCTGCGACGCCAAGGGCGCTTGCGTGGGCGTGGCCAAGAGCGGCTGCTGCAAGTCAGACGCCGACTGCGTCACCAGCGAGATCTGCTCGACCGGCACCTGCAACGCCACCAGTGGCGCCTGTTCGTTTGGGCCCAAGCCAGGTTGTTGCACCGTGGGCACCTGCTGCGATCTGGTGGGCCACACCATCAAGAAGGCCGGCGAGGCCTGTGGCACGGTGGCCGTCCAGATCGACTACGCCTGCAACGGCAACCTGGCCCAGAAGCGCGAAGGCCTGCCCGGCTGCGACGGCCTGACCGGCATTGGCTGCAAAAAGACCGCAGAGAGCCTGGCCTGGGGCCCCTGGAAGACCCTGGCCACCTGCAGCGCGGCGCAAAAATGCGTGCAGCAGGCCGGCTCGGCGCCGGTGTGCGAGTCCACGCTGGGCACCTGCACCAGCAACGCCGCCTGCGACGACAAGAACCCCTGCACCGACGACAGCTGCCTGTCTGGCACCTGCGCCAACCTGCCCAAGAAATGCCCAGACGGCGCCGGCTGCCAAGTCGGCACCTGCGATCCAGTCAGCGGCGCCTGCAAGCTCAGCGTTGCCGACACCAGCTGCTCAATCAACGGCACCTGCTACGCCTCAGGCGCCAAGCACCCCACCGATGGCTGCCTGACCTGCCAGCCCACCAAGAGCCAGAGCGCCTGGTCGCTCACCAGCACCTGCGCCTGCACCAGCGGCGTGTGCTGCGACGTCGCCGCCGGCAAGATCCAGCCGTTTGGCACCAGCTGCGCCAGCGACATCAAGGCCACCCAGTACGCCTGCAGCGCCGACGGCAAGGTGGTCCAGCAGCGCACCGGCACGCTGGGATGCACAGGCAAATCCAACACTTGTTCAACCTCCGCCAGCAATTATGCGTGGTCGGCGTGGTCCACCCTCAAGAATTGCGGCGCTGGCACCACCTGCGAAGTCACCGACCCGACGGTGGCTGGCACCTGCAAGGCCGGCGCCGATCCGCTGTGCGGCCAGTCAGACAAGTACGAGGCCGGCACCGCCGCCAAGACCGCCTACAACCTGGGCTCTTTTGCCGACGACGCCGCCGACCTGACCCTGAGCCCCCAAGTCCTGCTGGGCAGCGCCGACGACACTGACGTGCTGCGCTACAGCATCACCGACGCCGCCAACTCCAAGGCCCCCACCTTGAAGGTCAGCTGGAGCGGTGGTGGAACCGTCAAGGTCTGCGCCTGGTACGCCTGCAGCGCTGGCGCCGGCGGCAGCTTGTGCAAGTCCGTCATCTGCCCCAGCGGCAGCGTCTCTGACTCCAACCCCGACGTCAGCAGCCAAAGCGGCAACGGCTGCTGCCTGACCGGCCAGACCGGCTCCCTTTCTTGGACGCCAGCGCCTTCGACGGGCACCGGCAGCAGCGGCACGGCCTATGTGGGCATCACCAACACCGCAGGCAAGTGCCAGCAAGTCAGCCTGACCGCTACCTTTGGCGGCGCTGCGGCCACCGAGTGCACCGCCGGGACCAAGTGCTGCACCGCCAGCGGAACGTTTGCCCCCAAGGCCACGGCGTGCGGCACCACCACCATGGCGGCCGAGTACAAGTGCGACAGCACCGCCCAGGGCGGCAAGATCCTGACCCGCAAGGCTGTTCAGGGCTGCCTGGGCACCAGCACCACCTGCTCTACGGCGGCCAGCAACTACGCCTGGGGCGACTGGACCACCGTGCAGACCTGCCCCACCAACGCCGTGTGCCAGGTGACGGCCGTTGACCAGCCCGGCACCTGCAAAGTCGTGTCGGTCTGCGCCCCTGGCAGTACCTGCTGCACCACCGCTGGCGCCTGGGCCCCCGCGGGCACCAGCTGCGGCAGCAGCGCCGCCAAGGTCGAGTACAAGTGCTCGGGCACCGGCCTTGGCGCCGCCGCCCAAGTGCGCAAGGGCTACGGCGGCTGCACCGGCAGCGGCTCGACCTGTTCGACGGCCACCACCAGCTTGGTGTGGAGCTCTTGGAGCAGCTACCAGACCTGCAGCTCCAGCCAATTGTGCGTCGCTGGCGCCACCGCGACCACGCCGCCCTCCTGCCAGACCCCACCCGTGGACCTCTGCGCCGCCACCGACCCCAACTACGGCACCACCAGTCAGGCCGCACCCAAAGACCTGGGCAAATTCAGCGACACCGACGCCGCACAGTGGCTGGCACCCAAGGTTACGCTTTCGACCGATGCCGACAAAGACTGGTTCAAGTATCAGATCTCTGACGATTTCAACCTGAACGACCCCAGTGTCTCGGTCACCTGGAACGCCGCCAAGCCCGTGACCGTCTGCGCACACTACCAGTGCTCGTTTGGCCCCAACGGCAAAGACTGCGACAAGGTCACCTGCCCCGCCGGCTCTACCGCTGCCACCAACACCTCTGTCAGCGCCGTGAACCCCAACGGCTGCTGCATCACCGGCGCCACCGGCACCTTGACCTTCTCGCCCGCGGCCCCCGGCACCTTGGACGAAGGCGGCTGGGTCCACTTCAGCGTCAAGAACAACACTGGATCGGGGTGCCAGCAGGTCGGCGTCAAGCTGGCCTTTGGCGGCAGCACCACCCCCGTCTGCACCCCCGGCACCAGCTGCTGCGCGGACACCGGCACCTGGGCCACCAAGGGCAGCGCCTGCGGCTTGGCCGTCAAGAGTGAGTACCAGTGCAGCAAGACCACCGCCGGCGGCACCATGCAAAAGCGCGATGGCAAGGGCAGCTGCGGCGGCACGTCGGCAACCTGCGGCACCTCCACCTTGGTTTGGGGGCCGTGGAACACCGCCTTGGCGTGCAGCTTGACCGAGTACTGCGCTACGCCGAGCATCGCCAGCCCCGGCATCTGCGTCACCCCTGGCGCCGGCTCTTGCGGCGGAGCCTGCGGCGGCAAGTCCAAGACTGGCACCTGCTACTGCGACGCCACCTGCGCCGCCATCGGCGACTGCTGCTCTGACTTTGGCAGCACCTGCGGCGGATCGTGCACCGGCAGCTGCGGGGCCAAAGCCGCCAACGGCGTGTGCTGGTGCGACAGCCTGTGCAGCGGCAAGGGCGACTGCTGCTTGGACAAGGCCAGCAAGTGCGGCGGCTGAGAGCTTCCGACAGTCCCCTAGGCAATGTCTGATCCATGTAACTATTGCCGAATGTAGCTGGGAGCGCCGACCACTGCTGGGCCAGACCGCCACTCGCCACCTACGGCAAGAACTGCGCTGGCCTTGGGCCCCTGCAGAGCGGCCTACCGGCGCCGCCCGGCCCGTTCCGGGCTTCCGACAGTCCCCTAGGCAATGTCTGATCCATGTAACCATTACACATTTTCGCCATCAGCGCCGACCACCGCCGGGCCAGGCCGCCACTCGCCACCCGCGCCAGGAGCAGCGTAGGGTCAGGTGATGGCGATCGGTCGCGGCGCCTGGGCCCCAGCCGCGCCGCCGGCGTTGGCGCCGACCTGGACGGCCCGCTGCCACCGCTCAGCCCCGTGCTACTTTGGGGGCGTGGGTGGCAACAGTGCGGAGGACGGCATGAGCGATGTTCTTATATTGATTGCACCTTCTGGCTTTCGCGAGGAGGAATACGCCGAGCCGAAGACGGTGCTGGAAAGCCGCGGGGCGCGCGTGGTGACGGCGAGTCTGGCCGCTGGACCGTGTCGGGGCAACGCTGGAACGCGCGTGATGGCCGATGTGGCGCTCCGGGATGCGGCGCCGCGCGACTGGGACGCAGTGGTGCTGGTGGGCGGGCCGGGTGCTTCGGTGTACTACGACCACCTAGATGCGCATCAGCTGGCACGGCGGACGCTGCAGGCTCAGGGGGTGGTGGCGGCGATCTGCGTGGCACCGACGATCTTGGCGCGGGCCGGGCTGCTGCGCGGGGTGAGCGCGACGGCATTTGCCAGCCAGGCGGATGCGCTGCGCAGGTTTGGTGCGGTGTGGAGCAGCGGGCCGGTCTGCGTGTCGGGACGAATCGTCACCGCCAGCGGTCCCGAGGTCGCAAGAGCTTTTGCCAATGAGATCGGGGATCTGCTCAGACTCCCCAAGGAGCGCACAGCTTCGCGCTGGCCCACTGCGGCGCACTGATCGATCGCGAGCGTGCCGGCCGGTGCGATCGGCTGGAGCGTTCACAGGGGAATTCGCTGCATTGCTGGAGCCCGCCGAAGGGAAGGATATCCTTCTTTTCGCAGCGGCAAGGTCGCGGCGTCGTGGTCAGCGGTTAGGCTGTGGCCCTGCGTTGGCGCCGGTTGCGCAGCGGCGACGCCTTGCCCGCCCAACAGACTGCTGCAGAAGGTCGGCAAGGGCGCCAGCGACGCTAAGCAATTGATATAACAATCAACGCTTTATTGAAAATGGTTTGGACATTGAGTTGTTGCTCTGATCCTGCAAATCTGGAGTCCAACCCTTGACAGCGGCCGTACAGCCTCATACTTTGGACAGGCTGCGAACACCGCGTGTCGGCCCGGGCCCTGACTTCAGGACCGGGGCCGAATGGCATGTAAGTTGGGTTTTGACTCCACTTGGCCCCAAGCGTTTGGGGGCCTTTGGCGTCGAGCCCATCTGCACAACAGGACGATGACCGCTGCGCCACGACCGCTGGGAGGAAACATGACCCGCCCCCATGGCAAGCACGATCCGCACGCCACCGCTGTTGCCAATGCTGGCGTCATCTCGGTGCTGCATGTGGAGGACGACCCTGTGCACTCCAGCCTGGTGACCCGACTGCTGACGGTCACAGAGCAGCAATTCCGCAGCACCAATGTCACCACGCTGGCCGACGCCTTGACCGCCATCAGCCACGGGACCTTTGACGTGTGCCTGCTCGATCTCGGCCTGCCGGACTCGGTAGGACTCGCCACACTCCGGCGCATCCTGGCCCAGCATGTACCCATGCCGGTGGTGGTGCTGACGGCAGAGGGCGACCCGTGGCTGGCCCTGGCGGCGATCAAGATGGGAGCCCAGGATTTCTTGATCAAGGATCACCTGGATGTGCGTGGCCTTAGCCGCACGCTGGTGTTTGCCTGCGCCCGCCATCGCGGCGAGAGCGCGGTCCAGGGCAACGGCCACGGCCTGGAACCAGGCGGAGTGATCGACAGCTTGCCGCTGCCGGTGGCGGTCGTCGATGCCGAGCTGCGCCTGCTCTTTGCCAACCGCGCTTGGCTCAGCGAGACCGGCCAAGCTGGCGACACGGTCAGCGGCGCCCCCCTCAGCTGGCTGCTGCACCTGGCTGACGACAGCTCCATCGATTTCGAACGGATGCACGCGCGACCGCGACGCATGAGGTTGCGGCGGGCCGGGTTGCGCGCCATGCCTGGTTGCGAGGTCGTCTGCCTCCACGCGGGTTTGTGATGAAGCGGCCAGATTGCTGGCGGGATGCGCCTGGAATTGCACGAGAGGTAGCATGACCCACCTGCAAGCCGGTCAGCGCATCCTCGACATCTACGTCTGCGAGTCGCTGCTGGGGACTGGCGGCATGGCCGAGGTCTGGCGAGTGCGCCACGAGGCGATGGGCGCACGCTTCGCCATGAAGGTACCAGTTGGAGACGACGCCTGGATTCGCTCGATGTTCCACTGCGAAGCGTACACCATGGCCAAGCTGAGCCACCGCAACCTTGTGCAACTGCTGGACCACGGCGCGCTTGAAAGCGGCCAACCGTATATCGTCATGGAGTTGGTGCGCGGGCGGTCGCTGCAGCAGATCCTTCGTACTCACGGGCCGCTGCCGTGGCGCCGAGTGGTGTTGCTGATGCGACAGGTGCTGGAAGGCCTGGCCGCCATCCACGCTGCCGGCATTGTTCACCGCGACATCAAACCGGCCAACCTGGTGGTGACGGCTGGACCGCCAGAGGGGCTTAAGATCATTGACCTGGGAGTGTCTTGCGGCCTGCCAGACCCGCGGGTAGCCAGCAGAACACCAACGCCACTGGTAGGCACGGCTGGGTTCATGGCCCCAGAGGTCATCGCGGGAGCCCATGGAGACCAGCGGGCCGACCTGTATGCCGTCGGCGCGGTCTTTGAGGCCGCGGTGCACGGCAGCACCAGCAGCGATCCATGCACTTTGCCCCAGCCGCGGCGAGTCCAGAGCTGCGCCCCCGTGGAGTACGATGAGGCGGACTCGGGTACAACAGCCAGGGCAGAAAGAGTAGATAATTCAGACATTCCAACAGCCCTGCACCACTGGACATCGGTGATGATCCACCCAAATCCGGCGCTGCGACCGGCGTCCTGCCAGCAAGCGGCGGCGATGTTGGCGCGGATCTCCACGGGCCTGAGCGGCCCGATTCGTCATACGCCCTTGGGCTAGTACCCAAGACCGTTGGTTCGATCCGGGTTACACCCGGTTCTTGTTCACAGGTCTTGGCTACTATTGCTACGACGGCGGACATGACCCTGGGCACTTTCCGGCCGGGCTGCCTGGCCGCGACGGTGGTCAGCGCCAAGCCGCATTCAGGCGAAACGGCCGGAGCCAGCGACGGTCAGCCAGTGCGGCTCGGCCGATTGTCACAGCTGTGTCTTGGGCCGATTGTCGATTCGTTGTGAGCTTCTACCTTGCCACTGTGCCCAAGCGAATGGTGAAAGAGTCAAGGTGGCTGGCCGCTGGCATTGGGACAACGGAGGCAGAACTATGCAACTTCCCCTGCAGATCTCGTTTCGCAACCTGCAACGGTCAGAGGAGGTCGAGGCCAAAGTCCGTGAACGTGCCGAAGATCTGGACCGGATGTATGGTCGGATCATGGGTTGTCGCGTGGTGGTGGAGTCCCTGCACAAGCACCATCGGCGCGGCAATCAGTTCCATGTTCGGGTCGCGCTCACTGTGCCCGACGGAGAGATTGTCGCAAGCAGGGAACCTGACGAAAACCACGCCTACTCGGACCTCAACGTCGCAGTGCGCGATGCCTTTGACGCCGCCCGCCGCCAGCTGGAAGATCATGCTCGGCGCGTGCGCGGCGACATCAAGACCCATGAGGTGCCGCCTCATGGCCGCGTCGCCGAGCTCAAGCCCGCAGACAACTACGGCAGGCTGGAGACGCCTGACGGCAGACTGGTGTACTTTCACCGCAACAGCGTGCTGGAGGGCGACTTCGACCAGCTGCATGTAGGCACAGAGCTGCGCTACAGCGAAGAGATGGGTGACCGCGGACCGCAGGCGAGCGCGGTTCATGTCGTTGGCAAGCACCACATCGGCGGATGACCCAGCCAGCGGCGCCGGCGCCATGGGGCCTCACGTCGCCGCGCTGCTGGGCCACGGGCCTGAAAGAAGGGCCGCCAATTGCTGGCACCTAGGACCGTTGGTATCGGGTTGGACCTGGTTGTTGATCACAGGTCTTGCCTGCTGCGCGCCGCCGCCAGACGCCCCCTCCAGAAGCCACCAGCCATGCTGCCCACGCCGCATTGGACCGCTGACCCGCGGGATGCTCCAACACAAGCCATCCAGAAACGATTGCCCTTAAAGATGAAAGCTTCCATGGCCTTTTACTCGATCAATAGATATTGAGTATCAAATGCCGATCTCGATCCGCTGCATCCCCCCTCTAGTACCCAAGACCGATAATTCGATCCGGGTTGCACCCGGTTCTTGTTCACAGGTCTTGGGTCCTACTGCTGGGTCTTCTTCCGTACCCCAAACCACGTCCGTTCCGGAACCCGGAACGAACTTGGGGTTTGGGGTACTAG
>CAIXGW010000372.1 GCA_903919145.1 uncultured Myxococcales bacterium | reverse complement strand
GGCACCATCAACAGCGCGCAGTCGACCGGCGCTGGCATCAAGTCCATCTCTGGCGACACCTCAGGCAGCGTGATCCTGGGCAAGACCCTGTCTAACCTCGATCTTGAGGTCGGCGGCAGCATCCTGGCCCGCATGGACAACAGCGTCATCGACAAGATTGGCGGCACGGCGGCCTACTCCTACGGCCAGGGCGAGCGCTGGATCAGCGGCACCTTGACCCTCAATGAGGCCGTCAGCACCGCCAACCGGCTGTCTGGCACCCACGACTCGTCGATCAGCAAAGAGCACCAGGCTTCGGTGTCGCTCAAGCTGATGCCTTCCAGTGGCATCACCGGCAAGGTCGAGCAGAACGACGTCAAGACGGTCGCGGGCTCGATCAACTGGCAGTTTGAAGACTGGCTGGCCGGCACCATGCAGGCCGCCGAGTCGAATCCGGCGCAGGTGGGCGGCAGCGGAGAGGCGCGGATCATCAAGGATCACGAGGTCATCCCGGGCAAGCTCAAGGTCATCCCCGGCGGCGGCTTTACTGCCAAGATCACCGGCGGCACCCTGACCAATTTCAGCGGAGACGTGCCGTTCCAGTTTGAGAACTGGGCCAAGGGCAGCGTCAATGTCACCGAGGCCACGCCCGATGCCATCCGCGGCAAGAGCAAGTTCAGCGTGGTGGATCCAGGAAAGCTGTTTGACAACGGTGGCTTCCCGGTCAAGATGATCGCCGGCGGCAACCTGACGGCCGACATGACCCAAAATGGCCTGGAGCACTTTGGCGGCAGCGCCAACGCCGAGATCGGCACCGCCAACGCCGGCGACTCCTGGCATACCAAGGGCAAGCTGACCCTGGACAACAGCGAGCTGAGCCTGGTCAAGGGCGACTTTGACGGCGCGCTGGCCAGCCCGCTGAAATTCCCGCCCAGCCTGACGATCTCGCGCGGCGGCGCCATCAAGTTCCACCTGGAGGGCAGCAACCTGACGCGGCCCTTTGGCGACGTGAACTACGTCATTACCAAGGGAGAGGGCGGTCCAGAATTCGTCAAGGGCAGCCTGACGATCGACGCCAGCTCGACCAAGACCAACATCAACGCCGACCTGCACGGCCAGATCGCCAAAGACACCGACGTTGGCAGCGTCAAGATCCTGGTTGGCGGCCAGCTTGACGGGCGGCTGACCAACAACAGCAACGCCACCTTGGGCGGCAATCTTGCCTTCCAGTACAAGCAGTTGGCCAAGGGCAAGATCCAGGTCGCCGGCCAGTTCAACCCCAATGACGCCAAGGTCAACGGCGAGGCAGAGGCCACCACCCTGTCTGGGCAGAAAGCCGGCGCCTTGACGATTGAGGCCGGCTCGCAGATTGGCGCCAAGGTCGAAGAGTCAGACCTGACCCAGGTGTGGGGCAAGTTCAACTTCTCGACGGACAAGCTCGAAGGCACCATTGAAGTGCCGCGCGGCTCCAATTCGACGCCAACGGTGTTGACCGGCGAGGCCGCGGCCAAGCTCAAGGTCGAGCTGCCGCTGGGCGGCGGCTTTGCGCTCAAGCAGGGCTCTGGCATCAACGTCAAGGTAGAAGCCAACAACCTGACCTCGGTCAGCGGCAAGGTCGGCTGGAAGTGGAAAGAGTGGGTGTCCGGCACCCTCCACGCCCAGACCGGCTCGACTCTGACCACCATCAGCGGCAGCGGCACCGCCCAGCTCGACAAGCGCTACCCCGTGGGCTCGACCACGTTTGCCATCCTGCCGGGCACCGGTGTGGCTGCCAAGGTCGCCAACAATGCGATCGACTCGGTCAGCGGCCAGGTCCGCTGGGAGTATGGCGAAGGCGGCTGGCTGGCGGGCGAATTGTCCATGCCCGAAGGCACCAAGCTGGACAGCCCCTCTGGCACCGCCACCGCCCACCTGGCCCAAGACAAGGTGTTTGGCAACCTCGCGTTGGTCAAGGGTGGCCAGCTGCAGGTCGACATCGCCGCCGGCGCCCCGACCAGCTACCAGGGTCAGCTGCTGTGGGCGTACACCAACTCGGACCGCTGGCTGGAGGGCGACGTCACCCTCAACCCCACCACCAGCCTGGACACCATCAGCGGTCAAGCCACGGCGCGCCTGGCCAAAGACAAGACCCTGGGCGATGGCCTGGTGCTGCTCAAGGGCGGCAACCTGATTGGCCAGATGGACAACAGCACCCCCGGCGACCTCAACGGCGAGGTCAATTGGCGCTACCAGAGCTGGTTGGAAGGCAAGGTCACGGTCGCGGCGTCCAGCCTGGAGACCATTGAAGGCCAGGCCGATGCCCACATCGTCGAGACCAAGATGGTCGCCCCCGGCTTTGAGCTGCAAAAGGGCGGCAGCGTCAAGGTCACCGTCGGTCAGAGCGCGTTCAAGACCTTTACCGGCGAAGTAAACTGGAAGTACAGCGAAGGCGAGCCCTTTGCCGAGGGCTCGGTCACCGTGAGCGCCGAGTCGGCGTGGGACAGCATCAGCGGCAAGGCCGACGCGCGGCTGCTGAGCGACATCCAGGCGGCCAGCGATCTGGTGCTGCTCAAAGACGGCAGCAACCTGCAAGTAGAAGTGGCGGCCAGCAAGGTCAAGAGCTTTGGCGGCAGCATCGCGTTCTTGTACGGCGAAGACCAATGGCTCAAGGGCTCGATCACGGCCAACCCCGACTCGACGCCCAAGCAGGTCTCGGGCGAGGCCACGGCTGCGCTGGTGCAGGACAAAGCGGTCGAAGGCACCGAGCTGACCCTCAAGTCGGGTAGCAGCGCCAAGGTCTCGGTAGACAAGAACAACATCAAGAACTTTGGCGGCACCCTCAACTGGATCTACGGCGAGGATCCGTGGCTGAAGGGCTCGATTGTTGTCAACGAGGGCAGCACGCCCAAGAAGGTAACTGGCCAGGTCACCGCGACGCTTAGCAAGTACAAGCGCGTCTCTGACGAGGTCAAGTTCATGGAGGGCGGCACCTTGACCGCCCAATTCGACGGGACTTCGCTCAAGCAGTTCTCTGGCGACCTGACGCTGGGCTATGAAGACTGGCTGCTTGGCAACCTGCACGTGGACAACTCGACGCTGGAAGACGTCACCGGCTCGGTCAAGGCCTCTTTGCGCAAGCACAAGCCTTTGACGCCGGACCTGATGCTCAAGCAGGGCGGGTCGGTCGAAGTCAAGCTGGCCAACAGCAAGATGCTTTCTTTCTCTGGCGACGTGGCTTGGTCGTACCAGCAGTGGCTAGAGGGCCAGCTGCATGTCGACGTGGCCACCGGAGAGAACCTGACCGGCACCGGCCAGGCCTCGCTGGTGCAGCAAAAGCAGGTCGGAGAGGGCGGCAAGCTCGAGCTGCAGCGCGGCTCCAGCATGCAGGCCAAGTTTACCAACTCGCAGCTGGATGGCCTGGGCGGCGACCTGGCGTGGCGGTGGGAAGACTGGCTGCAGGGCACCGTCAACGTGCCGGCCTACACCAAGATCGACAACCCCTCTGGCAGCATCACCGCGGCCCTGCACGCTGACAAGGCGGTGGGCAACGAGCTGACGCTCAAGCGCGGCGGCAACGTCGGCGGCGAGCTGGTCTCTGGAAAGCTGAGCAAGATCAGCGGCGAAGTCGAGTGGCAGTACCAGGCATGGCTGGGCGGCAAGGTGACCCTGAACCCGTCTTCGCCAGAAGCGTTGACCGGCCAGGCCACCGCCAGCGTCATCCAGCAAAAAGAGGTCAAGGCACCGCTGACGATCGAGCGCGGCGGCAACATGACTCTTGGGTTTGACTCGAAGAAGTCTATGGCCCAGCAGGCGTTTTCGGCCAACCTGACGTGGCAGTATGAGAAGTGGATCGGCGGCGACATCGAAGTGGCGGCCGGATCGACCTTTGACAACCTCAACGGCAAGGCCAACGCAACCCTGCGCGAAGAGAAGACCTACGACGAGATCACCTTGCGCCGCGGCGGCCAGATCCGCGCCGAGTTTGCCGGCAGTGCGCCAAAATCCTTTGGTGGCGACCTGAACTGGCAGTACCAGTCTTGGCTGGCCGGCAGCGTCAACGTCGCCGATGGCAGCCAGCTCAACAGCATCAGCGGCAAGGCCTCGGCCAGCCTGCTGGAAGACAAGCCGCTGGCCGGCAACTTTACGCTTGTCGCCGGTGGCCACGCCGAAGTCGAGCTGAAGTCGAACAAGGTCGATAGCTTTGGCGGCACGGTCTTCTACAAGTGGAAGGACCTGGTCGATGGCTCGGTCGATGTGGCCGGCGGCTCCAAGCTGGACAAGATCTCTGGCAAGGCCACAGCGCACCTGAGCAAAGACTACCCGGTCAACGGCTCAGAGCTGATCGTCAAGCAAGGCACTTCGCTGTCGGCGGAGGTCAAGGACGCCAGCGTCGACAGCGTGACCGGCAAGCTGGGGTGGAAGTACCAGCAGTGGGTAGAGGGCAACGTCGACGTCACCAGCAGCAAGCTGGACAGCGTCTCTGGCGCCGCCCAAGCCCGGGTGGTGGCAGAGAAGCAGCTGGGCGGCAGCGACCTGAAGCTGATGCCCGGTGGCTCGGTAGAAGTAGACGTCAAGAACAACGCGCTGACCAGCTGGGGCGGGTCGATCTCGATTCAGTACAAGGATATCGCCAAGGGCACCTTGAGCATTGAGGGCAAGACCGCCGATCTCAAGACAGTCAACGGCGAGGCCAAGGCGCGGCTCATCAACGACTTGCCCCTGCCGGGCGAGGTCAAGCTGCTCAACGGCTCTGGCGTCGGCGTCAAGGTCAAGGGCGGCGCGTTTGACACCTTCAGCGGCCAAGTGCGCTTTCAATACAAAGACATCCTGCAGGGCGCGGTCGAGCTGGTAGAGTCTAAGCCGACCAGCATCAACGGCTCGGCGTCGGCCTCGGTCATCAAGGACTTCAGCCCGGGTGGCACCCAGTTCTTCTTGACCCAGGGCGGTAACCTGCGAACAGACTTCAAGAACTCGGCGTTTGACAGCATCGAAGGCGAAGTCACCTGGAAGTACGACAACCCGTCGGCCAAGATGGACGGCCGCCTGACCATCCCCAAGTCGAACATCAAGTCGATCTCGGGCGAGGGCACGGCGCGGCTGCTGCAGGACTCGGCGCCGGTGCAGAACACCGTCATCAAGGCCGGCGGCAACCTGAGCGTCAAGGTAGAGGCTTCGGCGCCCAAGTCGGTGTCTGGTCGCGTGGACTGGCAGCACGCCGAGTGGCTGGGCGGCTACGTCGAGCTGCTGGAAGGCACCAACATCACGGGGCCGTTCAAGGGCAAGGCCGGCGCGGTGCTGCTGCAAGACAAGCCGCTCAACGCCAAGTTCACCGCCAACAAGGGCGGCAACATCAACCTGCAGATGGACAGCTCTGTGGCCGTGGACCAGACCCAGATCTCGGGCATGGTGGCGGTGCAGTATGAGGACTGGATCAAGGGCTCGCTAACGGTCGACGCTGGCACCACCTTCAAGCAGATTGCCGGCACCGCCAAGGTAGAGCTGCTCAAAGACAAGGACGTTGGCACCTCTGGCGTCAAGCTGCTGGCCGGCGGCAACGTCCAGGCCAAGTTCAACACCCAGGGCCTGGAGAATTTTGGCGGCGTGGTCATGGTCGACTACCAGGACTGGCTGCGCGGCTCTATCAACGTCAACACCGGCTCTACGCTGGAAGCCATCACCGGCAAGGTCACGGCGCAGGTCACCAAAGAGAAGACCTTTGGCGAGTTCAAGCTGCAGGCGGGCGGCCAGGTCACGGTCGACATGGCGGGCTCCAAGCTCGGCGCGTTTGGCGGCGTGGTCAACTGGCAGTACCAGGACTGGATCAACGGCACGCTGACGGTAGACGGCGCGGCCAACTTCGACTCGATTGGCGGCCAGGGCTCTGCGTCGCTGATCAAAGAGAAGCCGGTCGGCGGCGACGTCAAGCTGCAGCCCGGCGGCCACGCGCGGGTCAAAGTGGCGCAGTCCAAGCTCACAACGTTCTCTGGCGAGGTCAACGTCAAGTACCAGGACTGGCTGGAAGGCGGCGTGGTCATCCAGGGCGAGTCGAGCCTGGACAGCATCAACGGCAACGCCCACCTCAACGTCACCAATGACAAGCAGCTGCCCGGCCAGGTCACCATCAAGAGCGGCTCTGGCTTCCAGGGCCAGATGCTGGCGTCCAAGGTGACGACGATTAGCGGCAACCTCAACTTTGAGTGGAAGGGCACTGTGGGCGGCGCGCTGACGCTCAACGCGGGCTCGACGCTGGAGAAAGTCAGCGGCTCTGCCCAGGTGGCGCTGCTCAAAGACATTGATGTGGGGCTAGGCGTCAAGCTGGTCAAGGGCGGCAATGCCCAGATCGACTTTGACGGCACCGACATCAAGTCACTGTCTGGCACGCTGTCGATGAAGTACCAGGAGTGGCTGCAGGGCTCCATCCAGGCCAAGACCGGCTCGTCGCTGTCGCAGATCAGTGGCACGGCCGAGCTTTCTGTCAAGCAGAACAAGAGCTTTGGCAAGATCGCCATCAAGGAAGGGTCCAGCCTGGGCGTCGACTTCTCGGCCAACACCGTGACGGAGTACCGCGGCAACGTCGAAGTGGGCTTTGACGACTGGCTCAAGGGCAACCTGAACTTCAAGGCCCAGGATCTGAACACCATCTCGGGCACCGGCTCTTTGGAAGTCATCAAAGACAAGCCGATTGCCGGCCCGGTGTCGATCCTGACGGGCAGCTACCTGCGCGCCAACGTAGAGGCCAGCGACCTCAAGGACTTTGGCGGAACGGTCAAGCTCGAAGTCAAGGAGTGGGGCCGCGGCGAGCTGACGGTCAAGGATGGCTCGACCACCAAAGACGTCAGCGGCGAAGGCAAGATCGAGCTCGGCGCGCCCAAGAAGATGGGCGAGTACGTGACCTTGACCAAGGCCATGATTGGGGCCGTGGTCGAGCACAATGAGCTGAAGAGCATCTACGGCGAGGCCCAGGGCGAAGTGAAGGAGCTCGGCACTGGCTGGCTCAAGATCTTGCGCTCGTCAACGCTGACCGAGTTTGACGGCCAGGCCGGCGTCAAGCTGACCACCCCCAAGAAGATCGGCCAGTTTGCTGAGCTTTCTGGCGGCCAGGTGATCGCCAACTTCCAGAAGAACTCGCTGAAGGACTTTGGCGGCTTTGTCGACATCACGGTGTACGGTTGGGGCAAGGGCAATGTGACCATCGATCCGGGCTCGACCTTGGAGTATATCAAGGGATCTGCCAAGTTGGAGCTGACCGAGCCCAAGAGCCTGGCTGGCGGCATCGTCAAGGTGACCGGCGGCTCGGTGGGTGCGACGGTCGACGGCCAGAAGCTGACGCGGATTGCCGGCAGCATCAAGGTCCAGATCAAAGAAGACGTGCAGGGCGAGCTCAAGGGCGAGATCGACGTCGAGAAAGAGAGCGTCAGCGGCCAGGGCAAGCTCAAGCAGCTGCGGCCGTGGCAGGCGGGGCCGGTCAAGGTGCAAAACGCCGAGCTGTCGGCCACCGTGACCGACAACAAGATGACCGGGGCCAGCGGCAAGGGCGAGCTGGATGGCGGCAAGTTTGGCCGCGGCGGCATCGACGTCAACTACGAAGACGTGGGCGGCAACCCGGTGTTCTACGGCAGCGGCTGGGTCGAATTCCAGCCCCACGACCGCATCAAGGGCAAGCTGACCGTCAACCTGACCCGCGAGCAGAAGTTCACCGGCGAAGGCACCGTCAACGTCAAGATCAGCGACAAGATCAACGGCATGGTCGGCGTGGCGCTGGACGAAGAGGGCCACGTCAAGCTCAAGGGATCCGTGACCATTCCGGGGCCGTTTGAGCTGTTTACCCCGGCGCCGTACAAGAAGGACATCAGCCTGCTCGACCTGTCATTTGTGGTGTACACGCCGCCGACGGTCAAGGTCAAAGTGGGCGCAGGCCTGGGCATTGAGTGCGGCATCAAGCCGCTGACCATCAGCAACATCATGCTGGGCGGCGAAGTCGACCTGATGGAGCCGAGCTTTGCCTCGATGTCGGTGTCGGCGCACCTGGCCTCTAGCGCCTATGCGGACTTGAACGCCTATGTCGAGGGCTCTGTCCAGGTGTCGGCGGCGGTGGTCGCAGTCGAAGCGGGCCTGCGGGCGGCGCTGAACCTGCACCTGGAAGCAGCGCTGAGTGCGGACCCGACCATCACGGTCAACCGCAATGGCCTGGCCTTTGACATGCCGGTGGATGCCCGCCTGACGGCGGCGCTGAACCTGGTGCTGACGTTCTTTGCCAAGGTCAAAGTCGGTCTGGACGTCGGCCTGTTCTCGATCATGGCGACGGTCTGGCAGTACGAGAAGTCGCCCGACCCGCTCAAGCTGGCCGAGATGAGCATCGGTGCCAAAGGCCGGGTCAAGGCCGACGGCAACGGCTTCTCTGGCGAGATGAACCCCGAGTACACGCCGCCGGACCTGAGCCTGGACTCGCTCAAGCGCGCTCTGCACTTGGACTAGCCTGAGCAAGAAGGCTGGCACGAGCAAAAAGGCTCGCACAAGCAAAAGGCTCGCACAAGCAAAGAAGACTAGCATGAGCAAAGAAGAAAACCCCGAGGCGCCGCAAGCGCAGGGATCTGGCGCGCCCGCAGATCCGCCGCCGTCAGGCGAGATCAAGCTGCTGGAAGGGTGGACGCCGTCTGGCGAATCCCTGCACTGGCAGCTGCACAGCTTGGCATGGCAGCCGCATGCCACCGACCTGTTTACCTCGCAGCAGGTGCCGTATCTGCAGCACCAGTCGGGCTTTATTGCCGCCCGCAGCGCAGAGGTCTTGTTTGCCCACTGCCTGGAGCTGGAAGAGCGCGGCGCTTTGGAGCAGGAAATCTATGTGCTGGAGCTGGCGATGGGCCTGGGGCTGCACGCCGTTCAGCTGCTCGACCGCTTTCAGAGGCTGTGCAGCCAGCGCGGCCGCGACTGGTACGACCGGTTGACCCTGTGGGCTACCGATGCGGCGCCGGCGATGGTCGACGCGGCCAAGGCCAGGGGCGTGTTTGCCCGCCATCCAGGGCGCGTCCAGCTGGCGGTGGCCGATCTGGGGCAGCCGGGAACCGTAAGAACGCTAGACGGCGAGAGGGTGCAGCTGGGCGGCCGGCTGCGCGCCATCCTGCACACCTACGCCCTGCAGACCTTGCCGTCGCTGGCGCTGCAGCGGGTGCGGCGCTCGACGGCCGGCGGCGATCTCAGCGAGTGGGCAGTGGTGGTGGCGCAGACGCTGCTGACGGACGCCGACGCGGCCCGCCAGCTGACGCCGCTGACGATCGAGCAGATCCACGACATTGCCCAGCAAGGGGGGCCCGCGGCGCGCGCGGAGCTGCTGCCGGTGCTGCGGCTCATCGACTTCAAGTTGGGGCTGGCCAGCATTGAGCTGGAGCAGGTAGAGCTGGGCGAACAGGCCGAGTCCTGTGCCGAGGCGCTGAGCCAGGCCTTGGACCTGCAGCGACCGCTGGAGGTCGAAGCCGGAGAGAGCTGGGAGACGCTGTGGGTCAACCTGCCGGGCGCGGCGCTGCTGTCGATCCAGCGCTGCCTGGATGCGCTCAAGCCTGACGGCTTTTTGCTGTACCGCGATCTGGGGCCGGCCACCGCCGACACCGCCAACGCGCCGCTGACCCACCGCACTTTTGGCCCGGTGGCGTGGACGCCGGTCAATCATTTCTTGCTGGACCGCTGGATGGCGCGGCCGCAGGAGCTTGGCGGCCTGGGCGCCCATGTGTCGATGCCGCCCAATGAAGTGCGCGCGCCGGTGCAGACGCGGCTGGTGTCGCACTCGCCGCTGCCGCGCACCCGCACAGCGCTGGCCCTGCATTTTGATCCGCGGGCCTTTGAGGCCCAAGAGCGCCTGCTGGGTGAAGCGCGCGCGCTGGCCAACGCCGGCGATGCCCGGGCGCTGGATGCCTACCGCGCCGCGCTGCAGGTAGAGCGAGAGGACTGGCGGCTGCTGGCCGAGGCCGGGGAAGTCGCCCTGCGCAACCTGGGCAATCTGGAGGCCGCCCGGATGTTTCTCAGCGAGGCGCTGCGTATCAACCCCTGGTACGACGCGGCCGCGTGGCTGGCCTGGGCGGACCTGCAGTGGGCCCTGGGGCAGCGTCTGGGGGCCCGCGAAGCCGTAGAGCGGGCTGTGCTGGCCAGTCCTTCGCTGGCGCGGCCCTACGCGGCGCAGGCGGCGCTGGCGGTGCAAGAGCGGCGCTGGCCCCAGGCCCTGGAGGCCGTGGGCAAGGCGCTGGCGCGCGAGAGCGAGGGGCTGGCACGCAGCAAGCTGCTGGAGCTGCAGGGTCAAGCCCTGGCCCAGCTGGACGCGCGCAGCGGTCCGGTCCGACCTTGACGGGTGGCGCTGCGCCCTTGACCTGACCGCGGTCGCGGCGGTTGGCCGGTCGCCGCTTGATCAACTTGCCCAGCGGCGCGATGCTGCGGCCCGCACGCGCAGTGCCGTGCCGATGGTTCGCCCATGCCTACTGAACCTGCCGCTGACCTTTCTTCTAGCGAATACAAGTTGATCCGCGCCAATCCGGCCCAGCAGGCCAAGCGCTGGCGCCTGCACCATCAGGTGTGGGGAGAGGGCTATGACCTGACCCTGTACCTGCGCCGCGAGTCCGCCCTGTGCGAGAGCGAGTACTGCCGGTCCTCTCTGGGGTTTTGGATTCTGCAGGGCGCCCACGGCGAGCCGCTGGCCAGCTGCGAGTCCTATGGCAGCCAGGCTTGGGTCGTCGATGCCGATGGCAAGCTGACCCGCGAGCCCATGCACACCCTGGCCAGCGTGGTGGTGGACCCAGCGCTGCGCAACCGCGGCTACGCGGGCAAGCTGATGGAGCTGGTGCAAGAAGAGCTGCGCGCCAGTGGAGCCAGCCTGACCACGCTGTTCTCTGACGTGGGACCGCAGCTCTACCGCCGCTCTGGCCACATGCTGCACCCGGCCCGCGAGTCGGTGCGGCGGGTCAGCGCGGGGCAGGCTTGGCCCGCGGGCGCCAAGGAGATCGGCCTGGGCGACGTGGCCGACCTGCTGGTGCCGGAGGCTGACCGTCAGGGCGCCTGGCTGGGCGCGTCTTCGGTGCCGGCGTTTGCCGAGATTGCCACGGTGGACCGCGTCACCTGGTTTCACATGCGCTCGCAGTACCGCGCCTGGGCCCGCGGTCAGACCCCCCATCCAGTGGTGGGGGCATCTTGCGCCGCCGGCGGGTTTTGCCTGTGGACATCAGACTCTGCGGACCCGACCCTGCACATCCTGCTGTGGCGGCCGCATAGTGGCGACGGCGCTCGCCGGCTGACCCAAGCCGCGCTGGCCCATGCGGCCGAGCTCAAGCTGCAGCAAGTGGTGTGGTGGGACGCGGACCGCGACACCGGTCTGGATCCCTATCACCGCCCGGCGCTGCAGCCAGAAGGGGCGGAAGCGCGCGACCGCCAAGAGGGCCTGCCGATGGTGGCATGGCTGGACAAGGCGCGGCCCATGCCGCTGGTGTGGATGGGCATTGAACGGCAGGGGTGGCGCTAGCGCTAGCCGGCCCTAAGGATTGTGTGAAGTATGTTGACAATTCACAGCTTGCTGCGCTGGGTGGTGCTGGTTCTGCTGGTCATGGCCACGGTGCAGGCCTGGCGCGGCTGGCAAAGCAAGGGCACTTGGACGGAGTCCAGCAAGCGCCTGGGCCTTTTCACCATGATCAGCATGGACATCCAGCTGCTGGTCGGGTTTATCGTCTTTGTGGGCAGCGACCTGGTCAAGTCGGCGACGTCCAACATGGGCGAGGCAATGCGCAATCCGGTGCTGCGGTTCTTTACCGTCGAGCACACCGCCATGATGCTGGTGGCGATTGCGCTGGTGCACGTGGGCTTTGCCAAGGCCAAGCGCGGCGCCGACGATGCCCAGCGCTTCAAGGCGATGGCGATCTTCTTTGCGCTGGCGCTGGTGGTGGTGGTGGCGGCGATTCCCTGGCCGTTCCGCGCGGCGCTGGGCCGGGGGTGGTTGCCGTCTTAGCTATGGGTTAGGCTGGGTGACGACTGGCGGGTGGCCCATCGGGCCGGTTAGGCGGCGGTTGCCGGCTCAGGCTCGGCGTAGGCCGCTAGGGCACCTTGCCAGGCGGACACCACCGTCTGAGGCGAAGCAGACCCAAGCGGTTCGATGGCACGCAGCGCGGGCTGGGCACTCCTGTGAGAGCCCGGCGAGCGACCTGCGCTGGCAAGTCCATCGCCAGTGCGACGCCGGGCGCCCAGAACTAGTTACTTTGACTCAAGGTCAACTGCACCGCGGGCTCGGCACGCCAAGTTTGCGGCGGCAGCCGCCAGTGGAGCGCCCGCCCGGTAGGTCGGCAGCGAGCTCTTTTGTCATTTCCCCGGGGAAATGCAAAGGCTTGGTGCTGGCCACGGCGCTTGACATGCCATGTCGCGCCATCCACCATCCATTGACCAAACCGACGGTTGCCGGTAGACGGACGGCCCATGTACCTAGCATCGTTCGCTCCGAGGCCCGTGCGACCCGCCAGATCGGCACACCCAACGACGTTGCTGCGGCGCGGCTGGCGCCCCTGCCTGCTTGCCGCTGCTTGTCTGCTGCTGGGCTGCGATGGGCTCGGCCTCGGCGCCGGCAGGGCCGATGCTGGCGATGCAAGCGACATGTCGGCAGATCCCGGCCAGGCCTACGCGACCTTGACAGGCGCGGTGACTCTGCACGGCATTGCGCTGCTCAGCCCAGACCG
>CAIXGW010000371.1 GCA_903919145.1 uncultured Myxococcales bacterium | reverse complement strand
CGAGGCGTTCATGTATTCGTCTGGCGTGCCAAGCACGATGGTGTCGCTCTCATGGTGCACGTCGCCGACCAGCACGGTTCGCCCGCCAGCAATCATGCGCTTGTAGATCGAGCTGATGTACAAGTCCTGGCCAGCCTTGTAGAATTCCTCAAAAGTCTGGTGGTTGCGAAAGCCGTACAGGCCCGAGGTCGCCAGCTCTGACACCACGATCTTCTCGGCAATCTCTTGGACGCGCCGTTGCTCGTCGATCAGCACATAGCTGTAGGCGCGGTTGCTGGACCGGAATACGTCAATAAAGCCGTCGGCCTGGCCCAGCGCCTGCTGCAGGACCTGGTAGTTGCGGCCCAGCAAGATCGTGTCGATGTTGTGGAAAACTACAGGCACATCAGCGCGATCGCCCAGGCGCTTGACGGCTTCCACGCCAATCATGGCGGTCTCGGCCTGGCCACTGGTGTCGTGGGTCAGCACCAGGTTGGACTCGGCGATGCCATGGCGGCGCATCACCGCGCGGACGTGGGGCATGTAGGCTTCGTCGCGGTAGTTGGCCACCAGCAGCACGTCGGTGAACACCCCGCCCGCCCACAGCTCTGACAAGATGACCGACAGCACCGTTCGATCGCCCCAGGGCAGCAGGTACTTGGGGGTCTTGTAGCCTTCATTGGTAAAGCGCTGGTAGCGCCCGGCCATGGTCAGGACCAGAATCATGGGGAGCTCCTAGGACTAGACGGCAACCGCCAGTGGCCGCCGCAAAAAGGGCTGGGCCAGCGCCCGCGATGGGTAGATCAGTGCCACTCGTTGCTGGGAAACAAGACGGCTTTCTTGAGCACCACCCGCTGCGGCAGGCCGGCCACGTACTCGACAAGGCCGGCCACGTCGCCGGGATCGAGGATCTTGCTCAGGTCGCCGGGGTAGGGGTTGCTGGCGTCTTGCCACAGCGGCGTGTCGATGCCACCCGGGCAGATGGTGGTGATCGAGATGCCCCGGCCGATCAGCTCTTGGTTCAAGGCCTCGGCAAAGCCGTCGACGCCAAACTTGCTGGCGCAGTAGATCGCCTGGTTGGCGATGCCGTGCGTCCCGGCCACCGAGCCAATGTTGACGATGCGGCTGCCGGGCCCCAGCAGCGCCAGCGCCGCGTGGGTGCAGTACAGCGTGCCCTTGAGGTTGGTGTCGATGAGGTTGTCGATGTCGGCCAAGCTGCAGGTGGCAAACTCGGCCATCTTGAACACTGCGGCGTTGTTGACCAAGAGGTCGATGCGCGGGCAGTCCTGGGCGATCGCCGCAAAAGCCGCGGTCACAGAGCTGGCCTGGCGCACGTCAACGGGCACGGGCACAAAAGCGCTGCCCAGGTCCGCGCGCACGACTTGCAGTGGCATGGGGCTGCGGGCCAAACCAAACACCCGCCAGCCGCGGGCGACCAGCCGCCGGGCGATCTCGGCGCCGACGCCGCTGCTAGCTCCTGTAACTACTGCGGTTTTCATGCAGGACTCCCGGCGCTGGCTGCTTGGTCAGCAGCCTTGGCCTGACCCAGCTGGGCATTGAGCTGCTGCAGGCCCGCCACCGCCGTCTTGATTTCGCCAAAGGTCAGGTCGTTGACAAACTGCGAGTCGCCAATTGCCCGCGGAATCGGCAAGTTCTGATCGCCGTTGCGGTGCTTCATGGTGTCTTTGAGGGCCTCCAAGATCACCAGCGGCTCGTTGAAAAGCGCGTGGTCGGTTGGCAGCTGCAGGCGCTGGGCCGTCCGCCCGACCCGCAGCAGCTCTTCTTTGGCCATCAGCCCGCGCTGGTGAGACAGGACGCAAGAGAACAGCACGTCCAGCGCCACCGCTTGACCGTGGGTCAGCGCCACCTGGCCCGCGTCATTGATCGAGCGCATCTCAATGATTGGGCTGAAAGAATGGCCAAAGTCGACCATACGCTCCAGGTTCTTCTCCCACAGGTTCTCTTGCAGCTCGTCTTTCATGCCGCTGACGGCGCGGTTGATGACTTCGTCCGCCGCACGGCAGCCAATAAAGCGCGTCTCAATGAGCTCTGGGCCAAATTCTTCTAGCAATTCAAAGAGAGCCCTGTCCTTGACCACCGCCATCTTGAGGATCTCGCCAAGGCCCGAGGTGATCTCCAGCGGCGCCAGCGTGCGCAAAAAGCCCTTGTCCAAATAGGCGGCAATCGGCGGGTAGTAGCTGCCCAAGCGGTTGCGCCGGCTCTCAAAATTGATGCCGGTCTTGGCGCCCACGCTGGCATCAACCAGGCCCACCAGCGTCGTTGGCACGCGGATGTAGGGCACGCCGCGGCGGTACATGCCGGCCGCCATCCCGGCGATGTCCAGCAGCACGCCGCCGCCCACGGCAATCAGCGGCTCGTCGCGGCGCAGCACGCCAAACTTCTCCATCTCTCGCAGCACCACCAGCAGCGACTCCAGGTTCTTGTCGTCCTCTGTGGCGTCGATGGCGACGACGTGGCACTCGACCTGCTGGTGCTTGAAATAGTCCACAATGTCGTGGAGGTAGTACTGGCAGATGGTGCGGTCGATCACGACCATCCGCCGGCTGTTGGGCCCCTGCGAGCCAAATTCGAGCACGTCGCGGTTGCCCTTGCTGAAAATTCCAGGCGAATTCTTGATCTTGAAGCGCACCGGCTGCTGGGTCTCCATGACCCAAGTGCCGATGGTAGACGCCGTGACGCCGGCGGCCGGCGCAGAGGAACTGGCGGTGGTCATGGGTGGCCTGTGCGTGCTCGCTCCTGGCGCAACACGTGAAAAAGGTGCGATCCCAGCGCATAGAAGAACAGCATCTTGTCTGGGTCTATCGCCATCTTGAACGGCAACATCCTAGCAAACTGAGAGATTTCAAGCAGGCGGATCGTCACCAGATCGTCGGCGTCGTGGTGCTGCTGCAAGAAAGTACTGAAAATGCCGTTGAAATAGTCCAGACCGGGCGAGGCCGGAATCTGGCAGGTCACCCGGTTGCCGTCGACCAGCGCGGTGGCGGCATTGTAGAGTTCGTACTTGCTGTTGCAGGACTGGTAGACCTGCGAGTACTCCGCCAGCACCGAATCGATGATGTTCTCTTCGTAGGGGTCAATGAAAATGATGCGGTTTTCGCGCGGCTGGTAGAGGATGTTCTCTAGCGTCAGGTTGCCGTGGGTAAACGTCTCGGTGGTGTGACGGTAGCAGGTTTTGGCCAGCGCCTTGAACTCGTCCAGCACTGAGCACAGGCCGGGCACGGTCTCGCCGTTAAAGACGATCTCTGGGTACTGAGAGAAGGCCACGAAGCGGGCATTGCCTTGGCAGGCCAGGATCTTCTGCTCGATCTCTTCGTAGATGTACAGGTCCATGGGCGCGGCGGTCGAGGCAATCGCGGCACCGTGCATCTGCGCCATCACCCCGCGCAGGGCCTCAAACATCCGGTCGATCGCCGCCCGATCGGCGGTCTGCATCAGGAATTCTTGAACAGTGACCGCGTTGGGGATGAACTCCATGTCAAAGTACGCCATGTCGCCGTGGACGTCATCGCGGAACATGCCGTAGGT
>CAIXGW010000370.1 GCA_903919145.1 uncultured Myxococcales bacterium | reverse complement strand
TGGGAGCGAAGTAGCCCTGGCTCACGGCGACGGCCTTCGCCGCGGTGCGCGGCTGCGCTGCGGGCGCACGACGAGCGCTTCATCCAACGACCGCCAGGGCAGCGGCTGAAAAAGCGCCTCGCAAGCCTCTGCTTGGTCCATTACCAGGGCCAGTTTCAGCAGCGACAGCAGGGCTGACTCGCCTGTGCGCTCAAAGCGCTTGTAGCTCGCCAAGCTCATGCCAGCGCGGCCCGCGGCTTCCAGCTGGGTCCAACCGCGCAGCAGGCGCATCGCGCGAACGCGCTGGGCCAGGCCTTGGGCCAGCTCGGCGGCGCTCGTCAGCTGAAGGGGCGGTTGGGGGTCAAAGGGTAGCATTTGATCTACTAACGGTCAGAATTGGCCATAAGGGACAATATACGAGCTGTTGATGCCCAGGGCAAGGGGAGGAGGCCGGGGGAATTGTGCGGCGCCCCTGGCCGGGTAGTTGGCAAGACTTACGCCCAACTTGGGCCGCGGATGGCACGTAGGGGCCCCTGGAGAGGCTGCAAAGCCGAGGCAGGGCGCATCGCCGCAGCGGCGACTTGGCTTATTCTACGCCGGAGCGGGCAAAGAGGCCGCACTGGCGGCACGGCGGGCCGGGGCCCAGGAACCTGCCGACCAGCGATTCTGAGGCCAAACTCCAAAAGAAAGTCGCAGTCTACTGGCAGCGCGGCCCTGACGCGGCGACCACGCAGCTCTTGCCCAGGGCCTTGCAGTCAAAGCTGGCCGGCCAGCCCTTCTCGCAGAACCACACGCTGCCGTTGTCGCACTTGCTGGGCTGGTTGCACGGGCCGCCGCTGCCGCACTCACCCTGGGTGCACAATTGGCCGGCGGGGCAGCTGGGGCCCAACTGGCCAAATTGATCTTGCACCAGGCAATTGGTTTTGCTGGCGCAGGTCTTTTTGACCTGCGAGCCTGGGCTGCAAATCATCAGCACTGCTGGGGATCCGGGAAGGCACTGCGCCAGCGCTGCATCGGGCTGGCACGGAACGGCGGGGCCGCTGCATGGGTTGGCCGGAGCGGCGACGTTGGCTTTGCATGTCCCGGCGGTCTCCAGGCAATTGGTCGTCAGCCCGACCACTTTGCCGTCGCTGCCGGCCACGCACTGCAGGGCGGTCTGGCCGGTGCAGCTAGAAGGCTGGGCGCCGGCGGGGCAGGGCGCTGGGTTGACGCAGCTAACCGAGGAGCCGGTGTGGAAACATTGCATTCCCAGGCCCTTGCAGTTGACCGCCAGCGGCGCCTTCTGGCCAGAGCAGGTCCAGGCGATGTCACCGTCGCAGCCGCTGTTGGCCGTCGATCCGCACTTGGGGGCCAGAAAGAACTGAAAACACTGGGCCAAGTCTGCACAATTGGCCGCGCTGGCTGCGCAATTGGCCACTGAGCCCAGCTCTAGCACCGCTGCCTCGGCCACGGTCAGCTTGCGGCCGACCCCCAGCTCGCCTGCCACCGCGGCGGGTTCTGAGGCGCGGCGCACGCACGCTTGGTGGCTGAGGCCCGGGTCAAAGCAGCCAAGCAGGCGCGCGCACGCTTGGCTCAGGGCGGGGTCGCTGACAGGCGGCACGCCGCAGGTGGTGACCGCTGCCCCGCCGGCCGCTTGCACCACGGCGCACAGGCCAAACCCACAGTGCTGCTGGGGCGTCCAAGCACCGTTGACGCACTCCAGGCGCCACTTCTTGTCATTGGAGCAGGTGGGCTCGCCTTCCCAGCCAGGGCACGCTGCACCCAGCTGAGCAAGACCTGGACCCACAGGCGGCGGCGCAGCAGCGTCTTTGCTGCCGACAGCGTCGCCGCTGTCTGCGCCGTCTGCGGCGTCACTTATGTCGGCGGCGTCACTGGTACCGGTGGTGTCGGTGGAGTCCTTGGCGTCAGTGGTATCAGCGCCGTCACTCGTGTCCGAGGCGTCAGTGGTATCAGGGGCGTCAGTGGTATCAGAGCCGCCATCGGTGTCGGCGGTGTCAGTGTCGGCCACCGTGTCAGCGGGGATGTCGGCGCTGCCAGGGGTATCTGCGGCGTCAGCTGCAGTCTCAGCAGCACTGTCGGCGTTGGCGGAGGCGTCAGCGGTTCCAGCAGTCTCCGCGCCTGCCACCTCGGCGGCGGCGTCAGGCAAGCCACCGGTTGGCGCGAAGCCCCCAACTGGCCCAGGGGAATTGGCCGGTGCCGTGCAGCCCGCGGCCAGCAGCGCCAGGGCCATCAGCAGGTCAAGGGCTTGGCGCATGGCTACAGCGTCAGCAAGTAGGCCACCAGGTCTTCCAGCTGCTGCGGCGTCAGGTTGGCGGTGTTGCCCATGGTCGTCGCGGTCTTTTGCAGGGCGGCCTGCAGGGTCGGCGCGCTGCCGTCGTGCAGGTAGGGGGCCGTGTAGAAAAGCCCGCGCAAGCTGGGGGTGTTGTAGACCAGCTTGGTCGTCTTGCCGGTGGCGGCGGCGACCTTGAGCTCGACGTCGGTGGCTGTGCCCACGTCGTGCTGGGCGCCATCGGTGCCGCTGCCTGGCACGTGGCACTTGGCGCAGCCTACCGCCGGATCTTCAAACAGCTTTTTGCCGGCCAGCTGCGGCGCCGTCAGCCCTTCAGGCTTGACATGGGGATTGGGTGGAGCCTTGAGGCCTTGCAGAACAAAGGCTTCTAGTGCGGCCAGCTCTGCCGCCATCAGCCCTGAGCCGCCCATCCGCGCGGTGGTGGCCACAAAGTTGTCGTGCAGCGAGAATTTTCCGCCCAGCCAGTTGTAGGGCGCCGTGTCCGCCAGGCGGCCCGCCAGTGCCGGAGTCTGGCGCGGTCCCTCGGCGACAAACCACACGTTCTTGTCTTCGGTGCCCTCAAAGTGGCACGTCGCGCAGACAAAGCGGTTGGCCACAGACACCCGCGAGTTCAGCGCGTTGTGAAACACCCGCCGCCCCAGCTGCCCAGCGGCGTCCAGCGGGTCGGTGCCAAAGGGCGCGGCCTTGCTGTGCTTGAGGAACAGCGGGTCGACCTCGGTCAAAGGCCCGTTGAGCTGGGTAGCGCTGACCAAGGCCAGCAGCGGGGTCAGGTCGATCTCGCTGACCGTAAAGTCGCTGGAATTGAGCACGTAGGCCTTGCTGCCGTCGAGGGTAAAGCCAATCGACACGGGGCCCGCCCCCACCTTGAGGTCGGCCAGCGGCCACTGCATCGGGTCGGTGGCGGCGGTATTGACCACCAGCACGTTGTTGGTGCCCTGGGCGACAATCATGGCCATCGACAGGGTTGGGTGGTGCATCACCTCGGTTGGCTGGTCAAAGCGGGCCAGAAAAGAGCGACCCGAGCTCATGTCGACAATCGGCTTCTCCGCCAAGGTGCCTTGCAGAGAGGCCGCCGTCCCCGCCACGTCAAGCTTGGACACCGTCAGCTCGTAGGGACGCACCGGCTGGCCCACGCACGCCGGCTCGCCCGGGGGCGGTGGCACGGGCTGCAAGGAGCACGTGGACCCGTAGCCGCCGCTGCAGACTTGCACAAATTGCTGGGGTTTTTCTGGAGGTTTGACGCCCACGCTGGCCAGGACTTCCAGCGCCGAGCCCGAGTTGACCAGCACGTGGGCCACCAGCGCGGCCCCCGTCTCTGGGTCGATGGCGGCGGCCATGGCGCGGTTGGCCACCCGCTGCTTGACGGTCAGCTGACCCTGGCAGACCGGTACCGGATTGGACTTGCGCAGCGCTATCTTGTTGCCCTTGACCACCTTCTCAGCGGATGGCGTCTTGCTGAACTCCGTCGGCGCCAGCTTGAGGGTCAGGCCGTCGCCGTGGAGCACCAGCGCCTCGCCGCCCGGCAGCGCCAGGACCCCCTTGGGCCGCCCGAGCGTCGTCGCCCGCCCCAGCAGTGCACCGGTCTGGGCATCCAGCTTGACCACGGCATCTTCGCCGCTGAGCGCCACCCACAGCTCGGTACCGGCCAGGTTCATCGCCAGGCCGCGCGGCTCCGCTCCAACGGCAAACAGCTTCAATTCTGTAGTGTTGACAAAGCCCTGGGCAACCTTGGCCACCTTGCCGACGTCGCGCAGGCTGACCCAGGCGCTGCCGTCTGGGGCGACGACCAGCTGACCGGGGCGGCTGCCAAGGTCCAGCGTCGCCTCTACCTTGAGAGTCAGCCGGTTCATCCGCACCAGCGCAGCATTTTCGGTATCCAGCACCAGCAGGCTGTTGCCTCGCACTTGCAGCCCGTGGCCGGTCAGCCAAGCGGGGGGCGCGTCTTTGGTCAGCAGCCGCGGTGCGCGCGACTTGCCGAGCGGGGTGTTGGCCGGCAGCTGGTCAAAACCCGCTGCGATCATGGCGGTCGCCTGGCAGTCCTTGGCGCAGTTACCGGCATTCTCGCCGCTGTCGCACAGGCCATCGCCGCAGACTACGGTGGAGACGACGCACTGGCCCAGCTTGCAGGCATTGCCTTCTCCGCAGGCTTGGATGATCTGGGCCTTGGCGCCGCTGGCGCTGCACTTGGCCACCTGGGCGCCGTCGCAAAACACTTCGTTGGCGACGCACAGTTGCGGGATGCAAGAGCCGGCGTCACACACCAGGCCTTCGCCGCACTTGGCGCTGGTCCAGCCGCTGCCGTCGGGCTTGCAGGTCGTTGCCTGGCCGCCGGCACAGTCCACAGCATTGGGCTGGCATAGCTTGGCCACACAGGCACCGGCCACGCAGCTGGCATCGGTGTCGGCGCAGTCTTGGACCACGGCTTCGCTGAGGCCCTGGGCGTCGCACAAGTAGGCGCGGCTGCCCTTGCAGCTGGTCTTGCCGGCTACGCAGACCTGGTCGCGACAGGCAGCCAGGCCGGGGCCGGCGCCATTGGCATCGCAGCCCTGGTCGCCGCCGCAATTCTGCACGGCCCACTGCTGGCCATCGGCTTTGCAGGTGGCGACCGCATTGCCCTGGCAGGTGGTGGCTCCGGGGCTGCAGGTCATGGCCTGGCACTGGCCGGCCACACAGCTTAGCCCCGCTGGGCACGCCACCACCTTGAGCAGCGCGGTGCCGCGGGCAGAGCACTGCGCTACGGCGGTGCCCTGGCAGGTACTGGCGCCGGCTTGGCAGATCGCCGGGCGGCACTGGTTGTCTTCGCAGGCTTCGGCGGTGTCGCAGGGCACGTCGGCCCAGGCGGTGCCGTCGGCAGAGCAGACGGACTTGTGCTGAAGGTCTGCGCATTTGGTCTGGCCGGCGCTGCAGATCACCGGGGCGCTGGCCCCATCTGCGCCATGGCCATCGCTGCCGCTGAGCGAGCCCTGGCCGCCAAACAGGCCAGTTGGGGCCGGCGAGCTGGCGCTTTGACCTTGGCAGCCTGCCGCTGCGTGCAGCAGGACCAACCACCCCATGGCCTTTGCCAGCGACTCAGTTCCGCCCCGTAGGTGGGCCGATCGGAGCATTGTTGGGCGGCTTGGCATCGGAGGGCCTCCGGGGTCGCAGCATGGAAAGGGACGGGATGGAAAGGGACGGGATGGAAAGGAAGCGACCCTGCTGAGAGTGACTCAACCCAGCGGACAGCGCAAGAGAAAGATCGCCGTCCATCCAAAAAATCCGCAGCACAAGCGCAGCAGTGGCGCAGTGCCCTCTTTGGCTCTCAGCGGACCCGTGGTGGGAAGTTCAGTGGATATGTGAATCTGTAGATGGTCAGTTGACAGAGCCGCCGCTGGTCGGCAGGGTGCGGCCATGGGCTGGTGGCAAACTCGACAACCTATGGCTGTGCGCTGGACCTGGGCGGTGCTGTGGGCTGCCGCCGTGGCGGGCTGCGCTGAGCCGGCTGAGACTGTTCAGGATGCGGGCACATCCGCCCTGTTTGGCGACACCAAGGATGTCCTTGCGGCCGATGCCGATAGCTCTGCTCTGGCCGACCAGGCGGCGTCGGACAGCAGCGGCGACAGCGCAGCGGCCGTCTGCAAGCTCGGCGAAAGCCGCTGCTGGCAAGGCGATCACCAGCTGTGCAGCGCCCAGGGCTGGCAGGCCGACCCGTGCCCCGCCGCCGCGCCGCTGTGCTTGGGGGCGGCGTGTGCCGTGTGCCTGCCGGGAGAGAGCGGCTGCGCCCCGCCGGCCAGCGGCTCCAGCACCAGCCAGCAAGTGCGCAAATGCCTTGCCGATGGCCAGGGCTGGACGATCACGGCCACCTGCGCCCAAGGTCAGTGCCTGGCCGGGGCCTGTGCCGACTGCGACCCCGGCGAGCCGCGCTGCTCGGCCGGCAAGCACCAGCTGTGCGCGCCCGACGGCAAGGGCTGGGTAGAGGCCCCCTGCCCAAGCGATTTGCCGCTGTGCGAGGCGGGCCAGTGCGTGCTGTGCGCGCCCAATCAACCGCTGTGCGACAAGCCGACCGCCGGCCAGGCCGAGCCCATGCTGGTCCTGCAGTGCAACGCTGCCGGCGACGACATGCAGCTGCTCAAGACCTGCCAAGCGCCACAGTACTGCCACGCCGGGCAGTGTGTGACCTGCGTCCCTGGCGCGACCCGCTGCACTGCCGGCGATCTGGAGACCTGCGATGACCAGGGCAGCAGCTGGCAGCCCTCTCCTTGCAGTGCCGCCAAGCCATTTTGCGTGCAAGGGGCCTGCCTTGCCTGTCCGCCCAGCCAGAAGTTCTGCGGGCCAGCGCCAGCGGGCGGCGGTCCTGCGCTCAAGGTGTTGCTGTGCGACGCCGCCGGTGCTCAGGGCCAGCTGATAGAGACCTGCGCTGACGGCCAGGTCTGCGTCGGCGGAGCCTGTGCGCTGTGTGCCCCGGGCAGTGTCAAGTGCCTGGGATCGCTCATTTTGGCCTGCGACGGTGTTGGCAGTTCCTACAGCGTTCAAAAGCAGTGCGCCCTGAGCGGCGTGGGCTGCGAGGCCGGTCAGTGCGCCTGCAACGCCGCCGGTCCCGGCTGCGCTCCGCCGCCCGCGGGGCTGGCAATGTCGACCCAGGTCCATGCCTGCGCGCCGTCGGGCGACCAGGCGACCTTGGGGCAGGTGTGCGCCGCCGGGCAGGCCTGCCTGGGCGGTCAGTGCGGCGGCTGCATCCCCGGTCAGACCCAGTGTCAGGGCCAAAAAGCGCTGCAGTGCAAGGCAGATGGCAGCGGCTGGCAAGTCAGCCAAGACTGCAGTGCGGCGGCCAAGCTGTGCATCGCCGGCGCCTGTGCCGACCCCTGCGACCCAGCTTTTGACAACCCAAGCCCCTGGGGCTGCGAGTTCTGGGCCTTGGCTACTGAGAATGCGTCGGCGCCGGGCGGAGCCGGGCCCCCGGGTTCAGTGAGTCCGGGGGCGGCGTTCACGCTGTTGGTGGTCAACCCCAATCCTGCACCGGTGGTGGTTACGGTCAGCAGCGGCGCAGACCCTGCGGCCGCCGGCTACGAAACTGCCAACTATATCGTGGGGGCATCCAAACCCATCGCCATCAAAGTGCCAGCGTCCAATTGGAAAAAGCCCTTGGCGTGGGCAGCCGGCACGGCTGTGGGCAGTCTGGCCTATCGCCTGACCTCGACGCTACCGGTCGGTGCGGTGCAGCTCAACCAGGCTGATAGCGGCGTCGCTTCGGCCGACACCTCGCTGCTCTGGCCCACCAACGCCCTGGGCAAGACATATCGGCCGGCGGTTCGTCCCCAAACCACGCCTGAAACCAGAGGGTTTGTCGCGGCCATTGCCACCGCGCCCGGCCTGACCACGGTGACGCTGCACGCGACCGCCAAGACGCTGGCCGGCAAAGATGCGCTGGGCGGCGCTCTGCCTGCCCTGCAGCCCGGCGGCAGCGCCAGCCAGGTGCTGACCCAAGGGCAGGTTTGGGTTGTAGCGACCGATGCCAAAGGCGCCGACCTCTCGGGCAGCTTGGTAGAGGGCGATCAGCCCTTTGCCGTGCTGGCGGGCAACAAGGCCGCGCCGGTGCCAGAGACGACCAAGTGCGAGTTTGGCCCGGGCGACCCGGCCGGCAGTGCGGGCAAGTGCGCTGCTACGGCCAAGGTCTGCTATGCCGACAGCGACTGCCCCCAAGTGTGCTGCGCGGACCACCTGGAGGAGCAAATGCGCCCGCTGGCGCAGTGGGGGGCACTGTTCGTGGTGCCAGCCTTGCAGCCGCGCGGCAGCGGCCCAGAGCTTTCGCTGATCCAGGTGACCGCCTCTGTGGATGGCACCTCAGTCTTCAGCGTGCCGCAGGTGGCCAAGTGGCCACCTCTCAAGGCGGGGCAGTCCGTTGAGTTCTTGGCCAGCCAGGACACTGTAATTTATGCCGATCAGCCGGTGCAGGTTGTGCAGTGGATGACCTCTTCGCAGCTGACTTCGACTGCGACGGCCGGCGATCCGTCGATGGCGGTGGTGCCGCCGATAGCCCGCCTTGATCCTCGAGTTTCTTGGGTCAACCCGCCGACCTTCAAGCATGTGTACGCCATCATTGCCGCGCCGGCTGGTGCCCAGGTCACGCTGGACGGCAATCCGCTGGCCTTGGGACCAGGTCCTCCGGGAAGTGGCTGGCAAATCGTGCGCGTGGCCTCTAGCGCTGGCACACTGCACGAACTGAGCGCAGACCGCCCGGTGTACACCATGTTGCAGGGCTGGGACGAAGGGGTGAGCTTCTTGCACGCGGTTGGTTGGGGCCAGTAGGACCAGCCACTAAATGCAACGTCCGGCGGGTTCAAGTACAAGCGCACGACATCCGGCACTTTCTCGACGAACTACGGGTCGAGATTGATCTTGAAGGACTTGATCCGCTGCGGGCGCAGGTCGGCAGCCTTCCACACCTTGGCCACTTGCTCTTTGCTGACACCGGAATGCCTTGCCATCAGGCGCTGGCTCCACTGCGTGGCCTCTTGGGGCTGGTTGTGTACGGTCGCCTGAAGAATTTCGTCGACCTTCTCTTCAGTCAGCGTTGTTGGTCGACCGCTGCGATGAAGGTCGTCCAACGCCTCCAAACCGCCCGCCTCGAATCGGCGCCGCCATTCATACGCCGTTCGCGAATTCCAGGAAAGTCGAGGTGGGGCAGGCGCACGCGGCGCAAGCACCCAGGTCCCGGCTAATTGGCAATTGGAAATACCTGACACCTGCTTGCAAGGGGTTCGGTCGCGAGGCCGGGCCCCTTTTCGTTTGGGGGTCGGATTTGGGGTCGGAATTTGCAGGTTGAGGGTCGGGACGCGTAGCGCCGCGCCGCTGTCGAGCACCACAGCCACCAGCGCCCACCGTGCCGCTAGGCGAGCTGCGGCAGTTGCGGGTCTATACTTGACGGTGGCGCACGAGTGGCGGTCACCAGTGCCCAGCAGGCACGGAGTGCGATCCGGGCGCAATTCAGCCCGGACGACTGACGGCGATCCGGACGCCCGCGGGCTACCCCGGGGCAGGGAATCGGGGTTCATCATACCCATTTGCGCCCCGAGCGGGGCTGACGGTCCTTGCGCCCGTCGTCGCCATCCGTCACATTTCACCTGCAATTGTTGAGAAGTGCCGATGAAACGCAACATGCCCCTTGCCCCGGCCACACAACCACCCAAAGGTTCGACCCCGGCAGAACGGGCGCTAGCCCTCGTTCGCACCGCTGGCGTGGCCCGTCCCCGTGACCTGGCGGCAGTCGGCATTGCACCGGAATACCTGCACCGCCTGCTGCAGCAAGGCGAGGTCGTCCGGGTTGGCCGAGGGCTCTACGCCCTTGCCGACGCCGACCTCGGTGAGCACGAGAGTCTCATCGCCGCCTGCAAGGCTGTCCCGAACGGCGTCATCTGCTTGCTATCGGCGCTGCGTTTTCACGGTCTCACCACCCAGGCGCCGTTCGAGGTCTGGATGGCCGTCTCCAGGTCGTCCTGGGCACCGGGAGGTGGTGGCGTCCAGATGCGGCTGTCGTGGGTTTCGGGACCGGCGCTCACCAAGGGCGTCGAAGAACACCAGGTCGTGGGCGGCACTGTCCGAGTCTACGGCGTCGCCAAGACCGTGGCGGACTGCTTCAAGTTCCGCAGCAAGGTTGGCCTCGACGTGGCCCTGGAGGCCCTGCGTGAAGCTCGGCGCGAAACCAACGTGTCCATGGACGACATCTGGCGCCACGCCGTCACCTGGCGCGTTGCCAGCGCAATGAGGCCCTACTTGGAGGCGATGTGGTGATCCTGGCTGCCCTCGGTTCCCAGTGGACAGCCAACGGCCAACGTCCTCAACGTCGTGGTGGAGCTCCAGCCTCCCGCAACCCGCACTTGCATCCGACCAGCAAACGAACCAGAATACAGGGCGGGCTCTGGCCCCGGGGGGCCCATGAAGGCAATTCAAATCCAGGACGACATCATCCCCATCGGCGAGTTCAAGACGCACGCTTCCCGCATTATGCGGCAGTTGCGGGCCAACGGCCGCCCGATTGTGATCACGCAGAACGGCAAGCCTGCCGGGGTTCTCGTGCCCACGGCGGATTTCGACCGCATGACAGAGAGGGAGCGGTTCGTCGCGGCCATCCACCAAGGGCTGGCCGAGGCCGACGCCGGGCTTGGCATCGACGACGCGGACCTGACCGCCGAGCTTGACCGCCAGTTCGGCCCGCTCGACCTCCCATGAAGCTGCGCTGGATGCCGCAGGCGCTGCGGGACATCGACGCCATCCGCCGCTACATTGCCCGCGATAACCCCGCAGCGGCGCGCGAGTGGATCGCCAAGTTGCAGTGGCGAGCAAGGGCAGCCGCGACGGCGCCGTTGGCTGGTCGGGTCGTCCCCGAAGCGGACCTGCCTGAAGTTCGTGAAGTCTTCGTCCGAACCTACCGTATCGTGTACCGCGTCCGAGACGATGAACTCCAAGTTCTCACGGTGTTCGAGGGGCACAGGCAGCTGCAAATGGATGTCGTCTCTGGAGGTGCAGGGTCGAAAGGATGACGGTTCTGTTCGGCGTGGCGGCGGCTTGGCCTGCTTCGGGTCTAGGGTAGGACATGCATCGCCGCCGTGCCGGTTGAGTTCCGTGTACGCCCTGACCCTCTGTGCCAACATAGCTGAGACAGATCGGCGGTTGCAGTTTAGAGTAGGGCGCGGAGGTGTGAGTTGAAGAGCCAAGACCAGAACGGAAGCGGATCAAATCAAAGCAATCTGGA
>CAIXGW010000369.1 GCA_903919145.1 uncultured Myxococcales bacterium | reverse complement strand
TAGTACCCAAGACCGATAATTCGATCCGGGTTGCACCCGGTTCTTGTTCACAGGTCTTGGGTCCTACTGCTGGGTCTTCTTCCGTACCCCAAACCACGTCCGTTCCGGAACCCGGAACGAACTTGGGGTTTGGGGTACTAGGCGCATCCTTGCCGGCCTGCCTTGGGGGAAAGTCCCCACCGTGACCGCTCTGGCGGCACCACGATCACAGCCGCGCACGCGGCCGGGGGCGAGCTCCAACCTGTTCGGCCTGACCCCAGGCAGCTTGCGGCGCCACGCGGTAGGATCCCTCCGCGGCTGCGGCCCGCCTTGGCGGCCAGTGCCCTGGTGGGGACAGCACCCAACACAGCAAAGGTCCGCTGGAACCGCGACTTCAGCCTCTACTTCTTCAGAGCCTTGCGGACCTGATCGCGGTGCGACGGAAAGGTAAACGCCGCCAGCACATCGGGCAGGTTCTGCGGGTCGACCACGCTTGGCCACATCATGAGAACGCCCTTGACCTGATAATCAGGGAAGGTAAGCACTTCCATGACCCGAATCACCTGACCGGTGCTGAGCTTGCTGCCCACGGCGAGCTCGTCTCCCAGGGTCGCCAGCTGCTCCTTTGGAAAAGAAGCGTCCTGCATATGCTTGATCAGCTTGGCAAATAGCTGATCGCTCATGGCCTGCGCTGCGGCGGCTGGCGGCGGCGCGACGGCCGGCGGCGGAGTCTGTGGAGGCGGCAGCTGGGCTGGCTGGACCGGCGGCTGAGCCTGGCCGGCGCCAAGCTCGGCAACGACAATGGAAGACGTGAGGTCGTTGAAATCCCTGCCAAGAACTGCAACATCCGCCGTAAGCACCTTGGTGCGGCCGCCGAACCCACCGTGTTCATACAGCGTGACCTGCAACCCGGCCGGCACGCGCACCGAGCTCAAGATGTCATTGGGCAGGCGCATCTGGTGGATGTCATAGCGACCGACCCCCAGCGCGGCGCTGCGACCGTTGTAGTTGAAGTGCTCAAAAATCAGGACCATGGCTGCAGGAGGCGGCGGGGGCGGGGGCGGCGGAGGCGGAGGCGGAGGCGGCGGAGGCGCAGCGGCGACGGCCACCTCTACTGCAATGGCCGACGTGATGTCGTTGAAGTCGCCGCCTACGCCGGGCGCATCGGCCGCAAAGACTTTGGTGCGCCCCTGGAAGCCGCCGTGTTCGTAAAGGGTGACCTTCAGCCCTGCGGGTACGCGCAGCGAGCTCAGGACGTCATTGGGCAGGCGCATCTGGTGGATGTCATAGCGGCCGACCCCTAGCGCCGCGCTGCGGCCCTGGTATCCGCCGTGCTCATAGATGGTTACCATGGCGGCGGGTGGAGGAGGCGGTGGCAGCGGGGGAGGCAGTTCGCACTCGCACACACTCATCTTGCCCTGGACGGTGGTCCACCACTGCCCGGTCCAGCGCGCCGGCGGAGCACAGACCACTGGACATTTGTTGTTGGCGTCCCCTTGGTTCCAGATGGGACCGGCCTCCATTGGGCGTTTGGTGCCAGCAGGCGCGGCGGGATCGGCAGCCAGGGCGGCGCCACTCGCAAGGGTGGCAAGAGTCAGCAAGGGCGCAAGCGCCATCAGAGGGCTGGATGCAGGCCGGACAGTGCGCATTTCATTCTCCGCAGTAAAAAGGTCTTTGCAGGATAGGGACATCCGCCATCTTGTGCTGGCCGGGCAGGCGTTGTCAAACGGTCCTTGACGGCTGCCACCCCAAGCTCGCATAGGGCTGTGCTCGGCTCTGGCCCACCGCGCTAGAGGACTGCTGCCAGGTCGTCTGCCCTACCCCGGGTGCTCGCGTCGGCCACAGCAAGCGCTTGGGCGCCAACCGGTTTGGGCTATTGAGCAACCTGCATCAGCTCGACCTCGCTGCGCGGCTGCGGCGTCACGGCCAGAGCAAACACCTCGTCGATCGAGTGCACAAATTGAAATTGCAGCCCTTCTCTGAGGTGTGGCGCGACGTCTTCTTCGACGTGGGGGGCGTTCTTCCCTGGCAGGACGATCTCGCGCACGCCGCTGCGCTTGGCTGCCAGCACTTTCTCTTTGATCCCGCCCACCGCCAGGATCGCCCCGCTCAAGGTGATCTCGCCGGTCAGGGCCACCCGCGGCTCGACTTTGCGGTCGGCAAATAGCGAGTAGAGCGCCGTGACCATGGCCAGCCCCGCCGACGGCCCGTCTTTGGGCACGGCACCCGCCGGCACGTGAAGGTGGACGTCGCTGGTGCGCAGCGCGTTGGCGTCAAGCCCCAGCCGCCGACCGTTGGAGCGCAGCCAAGACAGGGCCGCCCGCGCCGACTCCTCCATGACCTGCCCGATCTGGCCGGTGATAGTAAACTCGCCGTGCTCTCCCGGCATTTTCACGGCCTCTATGAAGATCACCTCTCCGCCCTCTGCCGTCCACGCCAAACCTAATGCGACACCTGGCTTTTGGCAGCGCTCCTCGATCTCCGTTTCCGGCTGAACCTTGGGCGTCCCCAGGCGCTCTCGCACCACCTCGGGCGTGACCTTGACATGCACTTCACCATGGCTGGCAATTTGCCTTGCATGTTTGCGACACACCGCGGCGATGGCTCGCTCCAGATTGCGCACGCCTGCCTCGTGGGTGTAGTTGCGCACGATGTCGCGCAGCGCCGCCTCGGTAAACTGGATGTGGGTATCGGCAAGCAGGCCGTTCTCTGCGATCTGCCGGGCGACCAGGAAGTCGGTGGCGATGTGCAGCTTCTCTTCGTCGGTGTAGCCCGGCAGCTCGATCACCTCCATGCGGTCGCGCAGCGCTGGCGGCACGGGCTCCAAGACGTTGGCGGTGGTGATGAACAGCACGCGCGACAAGTCCAGGGGCACATCCAAGTAATGGTCGCGAAAGGCATAGTTCTGCTCTGGGTCCAAGACCTCCAGCAGCGCCGACGCCGGGTCGCCGTGAAAGTCGCGGACCATCTTGTCGACCTCGTCTAGCATGAACACCGGGTCATTGCTGCCGACCCTGCGCAGCCCCTGGACAATCTGACCCGGCAGGGCGCCCACATAGGTGCGGCGGTGACCGCGGATCTCGGCGTCGTCGTGGATGCCACCCAGCGAGATCCGCACAAAGCGCCTGCCCAGCGACCGGGCAATCGACTTGCCCATTGCGGTCTTGCCCACCCCCGGCGGCCCCACAAAGCACAGGATCGGGCCCTTGAGGTCGCGCTTGAGCTGGTAGACGGCCAGGTACTCCAGCACCCGCTCCTTGACCTTGGCCAGGTCGTAGTGGTCTTCGTCCAGGATCTGCGCGGCATGGTTGATGTCCACCGGCTGGGCGGTCGACTGTTGCCAAGGCATCGCCACCAGCCAGTCCAAGTAGGTGCGAGCCACGGCGTATTCTGCGGCAGCTGGCGGGATCTGGTGCAGCCGGTCCAGCTCGCGCTGGGCTTCTTTGAGCGCCTCGGCCGGCATCCCCGCGGCCTCAATGCCCTTGCGCAGCTCCTCGATCTCGCGGGTCGAATCGTCGACTTCGCCAAGCTCTTTGTGGATGGCCTTGAGCTGTTCGCGCAAAAAGAACTCGCGCTGCGATCCGGCGACGCGCTCGCGAACCTCGTCTTGCAGCTTGGCTTGGAGCAGCAAGCTCTCTCTCTCTTTGACCAGCTCGTCGGCCAGCAGGTTCAGGCGCGCCGCCACGTCAACGGTCTCTAGGAGTTTCTGCCGGGTAGCCAGGGACAGAGACGGCAGGGTCGAGGCCACAAAGTCCGCCAGCCACCCCGGCTCGTCGACGCTCTTGGCGAAAGCGGCCAGCTCGTTGGACAGGGTCGGCGAGCGCAGCACCACTTCGATAAACACATCGCGAACGCTGTGCTGAAGGGCCACAAAGTGCGGCTCGGCGGCGGGCATGACGTCGGGAAGGGGCGTGACCTTCATGCGCAGGTAGGGTGGCAGCTGGGTGACTTCGGCCCGACGGACCCGCGCCACGCCCTCTGAAAACACCACGTAACTGCCGCTGTCGTGAGGCCACTGCGCCACCCGCAACACCCGCAGCACCACGCCTACCGAGTGCAAATCATCGGCCCCGGCATCCACCGCCTCGGGGTCCTTCTGCAGGAAGGCAGCGATCTCAAAGGGTACGCTGCGCCCTTCTAGCAGCTTGGCGATCTTTCCCGGCGGCACTTCAAACGGCCTCACGGCGCGCGGAAAGGCAACCGCATCGCGCAAAGGCAGCACCGGCAAATCCCAGCTGGAGGGGAGGTTCAGCTGCTCGTCCATCTAGACCTCCTGCCATAGCAGCCCATGACCAGACGTAATTTGAAGGACCGAACGTATCCCTATGCAAGGTAGAAGGGTTCAGCCGCTACACAATCGCCGCGCGACGCAACCGTGACAATCGGTGGGGCCGAGCGGGCCCGCCGCCGATGCCTGCGTTGGTTGCGGCATGTGGTAGACTTTGGCGCACCGCTGGGCCAAGGCTCAGCCCCGTCTTGCATCAAGAGGTCTGGCTCATGCTTAGTGCTCAGTACAAATCGTTCAAAGTGGCCGCCCTGGCCGGGCTGCTGACCGCGGGACTGCTGGCCTCTGGCTGTGGCGATGACTCTGTAGTCACCGAGCCTGTGCAGGACTCCTCGGGCGACGCCTATCTTCTTGCTGACTTGGGCGCCATCGACACCGGCAAGGTCGACAGCGGCCCGGCCGATGCGGGCTCGACCGATGGCACAGGCGACAGTGCCGACCAGAGCGACGCGGCCAACCCGGGCGACGCTATGCCGCCCGACGTGCCCGTTGACGCCACGCCGGACGAGGCAACCCCTCCCAACACCGCGCCGACAGTGGTGTTTGTGGTACCGGCCGAAGACGTGACGGTGCAGGCAGGGCAAGCCGTGGCGATGCAACTGCAGGCGACCGACGATGGCGGAGCCGACCAGCTGCTGGCGACGGCGCACTACGACTTGGCGTCGGCGGCCCTGTGGAGCGGCAAACCCGCGGCAAATGGCCAGATCGCGTTCACGTTGCCAAGCCTGACGGCCGGCAAGGTCAAGATTGTGGTGCAGGTGGCTGACAAGAGCGGACTGACTGCCTCGGCAACGCGCAGCTTCTTTGTGAACACCGCTCCTGGCGCGCCTGCGGTTGCCATCACGCCGTTGCTGCCGACCACGCTGAACGCCCTGGTGGCCAAGGTCGACCAGGCCGCCAGCGACCCAGACCGCAAGCCAGAGGACCTGCAGTACAGCTACGCGTGGTTCAAAGACGGTCAGCCAACGGCAGAGCTGACCGAGACGGTGGTGGCAGGCGTGGCCAAGAAGGGCGAGGTCTGGAAAGTGGCTGTGACGGCTGCTGATCCCACGGCCAAGGGCCCGGCGGGGCAAGCCCAGGTGGTGATCCAGGATGCGGTGGCTTCGACGCCGACGGTAGCCGTTGACCCTCCGGCCGTGGACCTGCAAACCGAAGTCAGCTGTGCAGCGGGCGGGGCCGCGGATCCCGACGGAGAGGCTGTCACCTATACTTACCAATGGCTTGTCAATGGGCTGGCCTCCAGCGGCGCGACCAACCAGGTGTGGAAACTGGCCAACGTCTCGCTCAAGGTCGGAGACAAGCTCTCCTGCCGCGCTACCGCGGTCAGCGCTGGCGTCAGCGGTGGCCAAGCCACCTCAGTGCAAATCGCCGTGGCCGCCTTTGACGTCTGCAACAGCGCCATCAATCCCTGCAGCAACAAAGCCACCTGCGTCAACAGCGACAGCTTGGTGCCCGTCTGTACCTGCCTGCCCGGCTACCAGGGCAATGGCAACGCCTGCCAGGACGTGGACGAGTGTGCCGTCGACAACGGCGGCTGCGGAGCCAAAGCCTTCTGGAGCTGCGCCAACAACCCCGGCGCCGCAGCGACCTGCGCGGACTTGGATGAGTGCGGCGTCGACAACGGCGGCTGCGGCGACCCCAAGCTCTGGTCGTGCAAGAACAACAGCGGCAGTGCCCCGACCTGTGCCGACATCGACGAGTGCCTGACCAACAACGGCGGCTGCGGGGACCCCAAGCTCTGGTCCTGCAAGAACAACAGCGGCAGCGCCCCAACCTGTTCCGACATCGACGAATGCCTGACCAACAACGGCGGCTGCGGCGACCCCAATTTCTACACCTGCAGCAACCAGGCGGGCGCGCCTGTCAAATGCGCCGACATCGACGAGTGCCTGACCAACAACGGCGGCTGCGGCGATCCCAAGTACGTCATCTGCGCCAACAAAGCTGGCACCAAGCCAGAGTGCAAAGACATCAACGAGTGCTTGAGCGACGCCGTCCCGCCCAACGGCGGCTGCGGAGACCCCAATTTCTTTGCTTGCACCAACAACCAGGCCGACCAGCCAACCTGCAGCGACATCGACGAGTGCAAGGGCGACGCTGGCCTGCCCAACGGCGGCTGTGGCGACCCCAAGTTCTTTCAGTGCCTCAACCAGGTGGGAGGAGTCGCCAAGTGCGAGGCCATCCTGCTGTGCGCCCTGGCCAACGGCGGCTGCGGCGATCCCAAGTACTTCAATTGCAGCGAACAGCTGGGCGGACTGCCAGAGTGCAGCGACATCGATGAGTGCAAGGCCAACAACGGCGGCTGCGGCAACGCCCAGTACACCCTGTGCTCCAACCAGGTCGGCGCGGCGGCCAAGTGCAGCGACATCGACGAATGTCTGGACGACAACGGCGGCTGCGGCGACGCCAAGTTCAACACCTGCACCAACAACCAGGGCGGCCTGCCCAGCTGCGCCGACATCGACGAGTGCCAAGCCAACAGCGGCCCGCCCAATGGCGGCTGTGGCGACCCCACCTACTGGGCGTGCAAGAACAACCTGAACGCCAGCCCCACCTGCACGGACATCGACGACTGCAAGACCAGCAACGGCGGCTGCGGCGATCCCAGCTTCGTCACCTGCAGCAACAACATTGGAAAAGCAGCCAGCTGCACTGACATTGACGAATGCAAGGCCAACAACGGCGGCTGCGGCGACGCCAAGCTGTGGCTGTGCAGCAACCAACAGGCCCAGGCGCCCAAGTGCAGCGACATTGACGAGTGTCTGACCAACAACGGCGGCTGCGGCGACCCCAAAGCCTGGCAGTGCAAGAACAACGCCGGCGGCGCCGCCAGCTGCAGCGACATCGACGAGTGCCTGACCAACAACGGCGGCTGCGGGTCTGGCAACATCTGCACCAACAAAGTCGGAGGGTTGCAGTGCTCCTACCCGAACTGCGCGGCCGTCAAGAACGCCAGCTTGCCCACCGGCGAGTACAGCGTCTTTCTGGGCGCGCCGCGAACCGTGTTCTGCGACAACACGACGGCCGGCGGCGGGTGGATGTTTGTCAAGCCGGCCGACATTCAGGCGCTGGCCAGCTTCAACTTCAACAGCTGGCGGACCGACAAGGGCCAGGTCTTGATCCGCTTGGCGGGGACGTACGGTCAGGCCTACACGGCCATCCAGCAGCTGCCATCCTTTGCCACGCACCCGCTCAGTGTAACGGTTGGCAGCAGCGCCGTTGGCTCGGGCAGCGCCGGCTACAACCTCAAGCTGGTCATGATTCCCACCGCGGTAGCAGCTGCCCTGACTGTTCAAGGGTTCACCAGCAACGGCAAAGAGTTGACGTTTGTCAATTGCGACGCCAACCCCAACAGCTACTTTGAGTTCTTTACGCCCACCGGCGGCTACGACTTCGCGGCGGCCTATGCGCTGACCTCGGCGTGGCTGGGATCGAAAATCGCCGGCGGTTCAGTACCGGCCAGCTACTTCGCCAAGGCGGCGATGCACGACGGCGGCTGCGGCGCGCACAACACCTCAAGCTACTGGGCGACTGTGGACGGAACCAGCGCGGCGGCCCTGGGCATGCGCTGACCAGCCATGGCGATGGAGCGATGCTGGTGCCCCCGATTGCTGCCGCCAGTTGCCTTCGGACACTCCCCTAGGCAATGTCCGATGGGCCACGCAGAGGCCTTGGCCAGCCGGGTGCCGCGGCGACGCAGACCGCTCGACCCCGGGCAGCCGGGCCCTCGGACACTCCCCTAGGCAATGTCCGATGCGCCACGCAGAGGCCTTGGCCAGCCGGGTGGCGCGGCGAGGCAGACCGCTCGACCCCGGGCAGCCGGGGCGTCGGACACTCCCCTAGGCAATGTCCGATGGGCCACGCAGACGCCTTGGCCAGCCGGGTGGCGCGGCGAGGCAGACCGCTCGACCCCGGGCAGCCGGGGCGTCGGACACTCCCCTAGGCAATGTCCGATGCGCCACGCAGAGGCCTTGGCCAGCCGGGTGG
>CAIXGW010000368.1 GCA_903919145.1 uncultured Myxococcales bacterium | reverse complement strand
TAGTACCCAAGGCCGTTAATTCGATCCGGGTTACACCCGGTTCTTGTTCACGGGCCTTGGCTACTACTGCTGGGTCTCTTTCCGTACCCCAAACCACGTCCGTTCCGGAACCCGGAACGAACTTGGGGTTTGGGGTACTAGGAGTTGCTTCCTCGTCGACTGGCCGAGCACCTGACAGCCAGACGGTTTGCACGCAAGGCGCAGTCAAGGGCCAGCCGTTGGGTTCCCGCGCGCAGCCGCCCGCCACGCAATATCATGGGCGCCAACCCTAAATCACGCCCGCAGCCTTGACCTGTGCCGCCGCAACCCGCAGTGTGTCGGCGTGGTCCTGGGACCGCTGGCGGCGCTGTGCTGCCAAAAGGGATGTTGATCCGCGTGTCGTCTCGTCTTTTGCCGCCGTCGCCGCCGCCCCCATCGCTGCTGGATTCCGCAGTGGACAGGGAACGCGAGCGCATCGTCCCGCGCATCAACGCTATTCGCGCCGCGGCGGTCTCCTTTGCGTTTCTTCTGACGCTGGTCATGTCCTTTGATCCGAGCCCCGCCGGTGCGTCTTGGCGCGAGATGAGGCCCTGGTTTGGCGGCTGGTGGACCGGCGTCATACTGCTGACCGTGGCCGTGTTGCTGCTGCCCGGGCGCACGCGCTTGTTCAGCTGGATGTGCGTACTACTGGATTTTCCCTTCGTTTTTCTACTGCAGTGGAATTCGCTGCCGGTCTCTCCCACGCCGGGCGGGGTGGCGGGCTTTACCATTGCGGTGTACTTGGTGCTTCTGGCCATCTCAGCCCTTGCTCTGGACCGCTGGCTGCTGTGGGCGGCGGCGGCTTTCGGGGCGTTGCTGGGCATCGTGCTGCAGCGGCTGGCGGGCATCGACGTTGGGGCGCAGGTGTTGGCTGCGCTGCTGTTTGCGGTGGCCGCCACCTGCCTGTCGCTGGTCGTCAGCCGGATCTCTACCCTTATCGGCACGGTTAGCCAAGGCGAGCTCAAGAGAGAGCGGCTGGGACGCTACTTCTCGCCCGACGTGGCCCAGCGGCTGGAGCGGCAGGATGGCGCTGCGATCACCAATGCCAGGGTCGTGACCATCCTGTTTGCCGACATTCGCGATTTTACCGAGCTGAGTGAGAACCTACCCCCCGAAGAAGTGGTCGAGCTGCTCAACGACTACCTAGCCCGGATGGTGGAGGTGGTGTTTCGCTTCCACGGCACGCTCGACAAGTTCATTGGCGACGGCATCATGGCCTACTTTGGGGCTCCAGAGGACGACCCCCAGCATGCCCGCCACGCCGTCGAGTGCGCGCTGCATATGACCAGCGAGCTGGACGAGTTCAACGCCGATCGCCAGCAAAGAGGTCTGCCCCCCCTGCGCATTGGCATTGGCATCCACACCGGCCGCGGGGTGGTGGGCGACATCGGCTCGCGGGCGCGCCGCCTTGAATTCACCGTCATTGGCGATGCCGTCAACCTGGCGTCGCGAATTGAAGGGCTGACCAAGCAGCTGGACCGGCAGATCCTGGTGTCGCGAACGACGTGGCAGCAAGCCGGAGAGGGCTTTATCTGGCTGGCCTGCGAGCCCGTGCAGGTCAGGGGCAAAAAGGTCCCGGTGGAGCCGATGGCCCTGCTGGGCCAAGCTCCCTAGCTCGCCGCCACGCGGATCCCCACCTCATCAACCAGAGCAGTCAATCGCAATAAAATCATCGATCAGACATTGCCTAGGGGAATGTCCGAACTCGAAATTGGCGGCGAGCCTGTCAGAGACTGAGCCGAGACGGGCCCGGCAGGCTCCTGGCTACAGCGCGTCAATCACCGCGTTGAGCGTCGCGCTCGGGCGCATGGCGTGGCTGGTCTTGGCAAAGTCCGGCAGGTAGTAGCCGCCCATATCGACCGGCTTGCCCTCTACGGCCTTGAATTCGCCGACGATGGTCTGCTCGGCGCTGGTCAGCTTGGTTGCCACGGGGGCAAAGCGGGCCTTGAGCTCGGCGTCTTTGCTCTGGCCGGCCAGGGCCTGCGCCCAGTACATCGCCAAGTAGAAGGTGCTGCCGCGGTTGTCGATTTCGCCGACTTTGCGCGAGGGAGCGCGGTCGTGCTCCAGGTACTGGCCAATGGCCTGGTCCAAGGTTTCGGCCAAGATGGCGGCCTTCTGGCTGCCCGTGGTGGCCACAACCTGTTCAAACGCAGGGACAATGGCGTTGTACTCGCCCAGCGAATCCCAGCGCAGGTGACCCTCTTGCACAAACGCCTCTACGTGCTTGGGGGCCGAGCCGCCGGCACCAGTCTCAAACAGCCCGCCGCCATTGAGCAACGGCACAATCGACAGCATCCGCGCAGAAGTTCCCAGCTCCAGGATCGGAAACAGGTCGGTCAGGTAGTCGCGCAGCACGTTGCCGGTGCAAGAGATCGTGTCCAGGCCTTTGCGGATGCGCTCGAGCGACAGCTTCATGGCGTCTTCGGGGGCCAGAATGCGGATGTCCAGGCCCTCGGTGCGGTGGTTGGGCAAGTACTGGTTGATCTTGGCGATGATCTGCGCGTCGTGGCCGCGGTTTTGGTCCAGCCAGAACACCGCCGGCGAGCCCGAGGCGCGCGCCCGCGTTACCGCGAGCTTGACCCAGTCTTGAATCGGCGCGTCTTTGGTCTGGCACATGCGGAACAGGTCGCCTTGATTGACGTTTTGCGTCAGCAGCGTCGCGCCGGCCGAGTCGACCACCCGTACCAGGCCCTTGGCGGCCATCTCAAAGGTCTTGTCGTGCGAGCCGTACTCTTCGGCCTTCTGCGCCATCAGGCCGACGTTGGGCACGCTGCCCATGGTCGATGGGTCAAACTGCCCGTAATTCTGGCAGTCTTCCACCATGGCCTGGTAGATCGCGGCGTAGCAACGGTCCGGAATCATCGCCACAGTGTCCTGCAGCTCGTCTTTGGCATTCCACATCTTGCCGCCGTCGCGGATGACGTTGGGCATAGAGGCGTCGACGATGACATTGTTTGGGACGTGCAGGTTGGTGATGCCCTTGCGCGAGTCGACCATCGCCAGCGGCGGCTGTTCGGCGTACACGGCCTGAATGTCGGCCAGAATCTCAGCCTTCTTGGCGGCGGGCAGCTGCTCGATCTTGTCCAGCACGCCCTGCAGCCCGTGGTTGACGTTGGCCCCCACTGACTTGAGGTCCTGGGCGTGCTTGTCTAGGGCTTTGGCGTAGTACACCGACACCGCGTGGCCAAACATGACCGGGTCAGAGACCTTCATCATCGTGGCTTTGAGGTGCAAAGACAGCAGCGTTCCGTCTTGCTTGGCCTTGGCAATCTCCGCGGCGTAGAACTCTCGCAGGGCGGTGGCGCTGAGCGTGGCGGTGTCGATGACTTCGCCGGCCTTGAGCGAGAATGCGGGCTTGAGCACCGTCACCGTCCCGTCCTGGGCCTCAAACTCGATGCGGACCTCGGTCGCTTGGGCCACGGTGGTCGAATTCTCGCTGCCGTAGAAGTCGCCGTGGCTCATGTGGGCGATGCTGGTCTTGCTGCCGCTGGTCGGCCACGCCTTCATCATCCGGTGCGGGTTTTTCTGGGCGAACTTCTTGACCGAAGCCGAGGCGCGCCGGTCGGAATTGCCCTCTCGCAAGACTGGATTGACCGCCGAGCCCAGCACTTTGGCGTAGCGGGTCTGGATAGCCTTGTCGGCGTCCGTCTTGGGGTCCTCTGGATAGAGCGGGACGTCAAAACCCTTGCTGCGCAGCTCTTTGATCGCCGCTTGGAGCTGCGGCACCGAAGCGCTGATGTTGGGCAGCTTGATGATGTTGGCTTCGGGCTTCTTGGCCAGATCGCCCAACAGGCTCAGGTAGTCAGGGATCTTCTGTTCTTCCTTGAGGTTCTCTGGAAAGGTGGCCAGGATGCGGCCAGCCAGCGAGATGTCCCAGTCCTGCACTTCGATGCCAGTCCCCTTGGTGTAGGCCTGCACGATGGGCAGCAGCGCAAACGAGGCGAGCGCCGGGGCTTCGTCGATGTGGGTCCAGATGATCTTGGAAGAAGTCATGGTGGTTCCTGCAGTTGCGATAGGTGGAGCGGGCGCCTCTAAGCGCTGGGCGCGGTGCGGTCTGACCCTGTTGGCCGGCAAAGGCCGGATCAGCGCCTGCCAGATAGCGCAAACCAGCCGTTTTGCCAACCTCGCTGGCTACATCATCAGAAATACATGCCTTCTGAGCAGCCGTGCGCAAGGTCAGGGCTCCACGGGCCAGCCGCTGCCCTCTTGACAGCCTGGCGCTGCGGCCCAAATTGCCGGGGCTGGCACACTGCCAACTGGTATTCAGAGCCGTCCCTTCCATCCGGGACGCAGGTGGTTCTTCTTTGGCGCGCTTTGTGTATCATCGCTGGGTCTTTTCTGTACCCCAGAGGCATAACCGCTCCGCTCCCGGAACGAAATTGCAGCTTGGGCTACCATGGCGGTTCACGTGAACACACGACCCATCGCCTGCGCGATTGCCCTTCTGTTGCCGGCTGCGGCTGCGGCGGCGGATTGTCCCCTGCCAGCTGGAGAGGTGCGGGTCGCCACGACCGCTGTGGCCGGGTCGGGGATTCCCCAGCTGACGGTCCACGGCGTCTTGGCCGCCCCGCCAGAGCGGGTGTGGGCGATTGTCGATGACTGCAGCAGCTACCGCCGCTCCATGCCCAAGGTCATGGCGTCGCGCGAGATCCTGCGCTCTGGCGCCAAGAGCCACTGCGAAACCACTGTCCGCATGCCCTTTCCCTTCAGCAATCTAGAGGGCGTCAGCGAGTCCGTCAGCACCGTCGAGGCCGGGCGCTGGCTGCGTACTTTTCGCCACTTGCGCGGTGACTACCACAAGAATGATGGGCAGTGGCTGCTCACGGCGTGCGGGCCCAGCGCCGAGCACACCTGGGTGGAGTACCGGTTGCACTCCCTGCCCAAAGTCTCCGTCCCCGATGGGCTGATGCGCCGCGGCCAGATCGACGCCATGCATGAGATGTTTGGCAAGATCAAGGCGTTGGTCAAGCCCTGAATCCCCTGTTGAGCCATCTGCCCAATAGCCCAAGGTGCGCACCACGCGTGCCTCTGGGTGGGCAGCGGAAGCGGTCAAGCAAGCCCCGCCTCCATCCATCCGTCCCGAGGGCCATGCCAATCTACACTACCAACAACCACGCCAGCGGCCTGAAGTGCTTGGGCATCCTAGTAGTATTGGCCATGGCGTGGCCGGCAGCCGCGCAGCCCGCGCCGGGGCAGGTCACCTACAGCGCTGGCCAGGGAGCCCAGTTCAGCAGCGCAGACGGCCAGGATGCTCTGGGGCTGTCGGCGCGCATCGCCTTGCGAGAGACGGCGACCCTGGTCGAGGACAACCTGCGCACCGAGACCCAGGTCAAGACTGTGCGCCTGTGGCTGCGCGGGCGCCAGGGCGGCAGTGAGCAAGAGGCGCCGCTGACCTGGCTCATCCAACTGGCGGTGGGCGGCAGGGACCACGAAGCGGACTCGCCCACGCCTCTTTTTGATGCCTGGGTGCGCTGGCGGGCCCACCGCGATGTCCAGGTTCAGGTGGGCCAGTGGTTTGTGCCCTTTGACCGCGCCCGGACGGTCCGCGAGTTTGCCCTGCAGCTGGTCGATCGGCCGCTGGCGGTGCGCGAGCTGACGCTGGACCGCGATGCCGGCTTGGCGGTGATGTCTGACGACCTGCTAGGGCTTGGGGGCAAGGTCTTGTACCGTTTGGGTGTTTTTGGCGGAGAGGGCCGCAATCGCTTTGCTCCGGCGGGTTATCCCAAAGGGCCGCTGGCCGTGGGTCGGGTCGAGCTCAGGCCCTTTGGTCCCTTTGACGCCGACGTCGAGGGCGATGCCGAGCGGCTGCCCTCGCTGCGGCTGGCGGTGGGGCTGGCGGCCGCCCAGGGCTGGTCTTCGCTGCGGGTCCGCGGCACCACTGGCGGCGATTTTGCCGGCGGCGCGACGGTGGACTACCGCTGGTGGGTGGCCGACTTAACAGCCAAGTGGCGCGGCCTGTCCTTGCTGGCCGAGGTGGTCGAGAGGCAGCAGGTCGGCGCGTCGGCAGCAGTGGGGCGGGCCTCTGGCATCGGCGCAGTCGTTCAGGGCGGCGCCATGCTTAGCGAGCACCTGGAGCTCGCCGGACGCTGGACGCGGCTGTGGCCCCGCGGATCGGCAGACCAGACCGCCGTACAGTCGCCCCTGCAGGCGCAGGCCGGTCACGAGCTCGGCGCGGGCCTGAACTGGTACCTGCTCGGCCACAAGCGCAAGCTGCAGCTCGACGCCCAGCAAAGCTGGAACACCTCAGATGGCACCGCTCTGGGAGGCAAGGACGGCAAGCTGCTGGTCCGCCTGGCCGTCGACATGACGTTTTAGGCCCTTGTGGTCCCTTGCCGGGCGCCCAGGAAGAGGGGGCAGCCGGTGCTGCGTCCCGCCCGGTGGCTCAGTTCGCGTGCGCTGGCGGTTGACCGTTGGAAGAAGCGCATCTCGGCGGTGAGCCAGCCGGCGCTGCGGCCTCTGAGAGTGTCGCGGACGGGCGAGTTGAGCTAATGGTTTTGGGCAGGTCGATTTGGTTGCCGCATCTATTTGCGACGCACCTAGCCCACCCCCTTGGCCCAAACCTCCACCACCCCCACCTCTGCATCCAGGATTCTCCAGTTCACCTCTGCGCAGCCTGCCGCCACCAGCAGGTCGACGACCTCGGCCAGCGGCCGGACCCGTCCCTGGGGCGAGTACAGCGCCATGTCCAGGTCAAACCAATGGGCGACGTTGGGTTTTGGCTGTCCCGCCAGCTCAAACACCTCGACCACGCTGAGCCAACCGCCCGGCCTTAGCGCCTGGGCCATCTGCTGAAGGCACAGCTGCGCCGCGGCATCGCCCAGGTGGTGCAGCAGGTGGGCAGACACGGCAAAATCCACTGGCGGCAGGCGGGGCAGGGCCGTGGCATCGGCCGTCAGGCGCTGTATCCTGGGGTGCGCCTGGGCAAGACTGTCCAGGGGTTGGCTGTCGACTTGGAGGGCGCGCCACTTTTGGCGGGCGTCCACTACCGCCCTGGACCAGGTGCCCAGACCCGCGCCAACGTCCAGCACCAGGCCCTGGGCCGGCAGCAGCGGCAACCAGCGGCTGGCCCATTCGCTGGCCGGCTGGGCATGCGCCGCAGCCATCGACAGCTGATAGGCCGAAGTGTGCTCAGAGGAATCCAGTGGCTGACCAGAGGCGATGACCTCCGCCAGCCGGCCCCAGTGTTGGCGCACCTGCGGCTGCGGCGGCGCTGCGCAGGCGCGCCAGTGCCACTGCTGGTCGGGCAAGCGGTGCAGGCAACCCAGCTCCTCCAGGATCACGGCAAGCGCCGTCAGCCGTCGCAGATCCCAGCCGTTCTGCGCCGCCAGGCCCGCCAGCGACCCAGGCTGCTGCAGCTGGTCAGGCAGGCGCAGATCCACGGCAGCTTGCAGGGCAGCGGCTGCAAAGTACGCTGGATGGGCACGCAAAGCTTGGGCAAACGGCAACATCGCGCCTCACCAAACCCACTGGCCGGTCTGCAGAGACAGGGCCAGCGGCCGCGGGTCGTGGCTCAAGCCCAAAGTCGCCGGCGCCACGGCGTCGGGCAGCCGCAGGTCCAGGGTGACCCACCCCTCAACCCCTTGTTCAATATTAAGAACTGCCGACTGAGAGCCCTGGCCCGTGGTCCACTCGGCCTGCTGGTGCCCTTTGGCGCCGGCAAGCCCAGACAGCACGCACTGGCGCGGCACCCCCATCGGCAGAAACGCGCTGGCGGTCAGCCGCAGAGCCCGCGGCGGCCGCTGGTCGGGCCACCGGCAGGCCAGCGTGATGCGCCGCTCTACAGTCCAGCGGCCATGAGCCTCTGGCCCGCCCAAGCCGGCGGTGGCCCACAGCGGCACGTTGCCGCCCGAGCCAAATTCCAGGCGCTCTGGGCAGATCCAAGCGCTCTGAGGGCTCGCCACCTGCAGCCACTGACACTGCTCGCCGCAGGACTGCTGGTCCCGCACCTGCCACGGCCTGGCCGTCAATTGCTCCAGATCGGCCATGCAGCGCGGTACCGGCAGGCCGACGCAAACATAACCCAGGGCTTTGGTATTTTCTTGATCTTGCAGGAGAAGCTTCAATTCGCTGCGCATCGCTGTGGCGCGCTCGGCCGTGCCAAAGGCCCGCTGGCCCCGCTGCAGGGCCTGGTGGACCAGCGGCCACACCTGCCAGTAGTCGCCGCCGACCAGCAGCGGGCCCTGGGTGGCCGGCAGCTGATCTCGCGTACCCAGGGCTTTGGCAAGAGCACCAAATTGCTCGACTTTCCAGCGAGGCTCTCCGGCAACCGCTGGGCACGCTAGCAGCAACAGCGCGGCTGCAGACAGACCCCAAGGCCGCGGCAGCGGGTCCGGGAGCCGCGCCCTGCCAAGCCGCACAGCATGGGCCGCCAGCAGGGCCAGCCCCCAAACGGCCACCAAGAAAACTGGAAAGAAGTATTTGTAGTGCAATTGGTTGGCAAGGACCCACGCGTTGCTGGAAAACAGCACCAGCCATGCCGCAGCCAGCACCGCCGCGCCCGCAGTGAGCCAGCGCGTCTGCGGACCGGCGCTGCCTTTGCCGACTGGCGTCCACGGCAGCAGCAGCCCCAGCCCGGCCAGCATTGCCAGCAGCCACGGCAGCCGGATGGCCCGGGCGAGGTTGGCAAGGGCGACGGCGAAGTGAGCCTTCTGATCGGCCAGCTGCCAGGTCACGTAGTCGTGGTTGCCTTCTTCTACACCGACCAGCCGCGCCAATCCCAGCCAGATCCAGGCCAAAGCCGCCGCCCCGGCCAGCACTAGCGCAGGTCGCCGCCCCTGCCGCGTCGCCCCCGCCGTCGCCAGCGCCAGGGCGCCCACTGCCGGAGCCAGGCCCGGATTCAGGCCCAGGCCCGCCGCCAACAGCACAGTGCCGCCGCCTCCGCGCGCCAGACTCAGCTGCGGCTGCTGGAGCCAATGCCAGCCCAGCCCCAGCGCCAGGTAAGACAGCGCGTACGGTTGCCCTTCTGCCATGAGCACATAGCGCGCCTCTGGTGTCAGCAGCAGGTGGGTCAGCGCCACCAGCAGGGCGTAGGTCGCCAGCGTGCCATCGCGGGCCGGCTGTTGCGGCTGGACAGTCCGCGCCACCAGCCACAGCAGCCCGTGCCAAGCCAGCGTGTGCACCACCAGCACCGCCGCCAGGTTGCAGTTCACGTCCCCAAGGGGCCACAGCAGCGCCGCCACCAGGTTGGCCAGCCGGTTCTGACCCCAGTAGAACAGGGTCACCTTCTGGTGAGACATGATGGAATACAAGATGGTATCGGCATTGAGCTGCGGCCCGCCCAAGCTCCAGGCGCTGACCACCGACGGCAGGGCGATGGCCAGAGCAGGGATCCAGGCGATGCGGCCCAAGCCCAGCCGCTTGACCTGCATCAGCGCACGTCAAAGCCGCCAAAGGCTTCAAGGGCCATCGGTTCGGCTGTAACATCCGTGACACTGGCGTGCATGGGGCCGCGGTGACACCAGCGGACCATGTGGTGGACGGCCGCTTCAGGACCGTGAAAAACGGCCTCGACCCGGCCATCCTCCAGGTTGCGCACCCAGCCAAGTACGCTCACTCGCAGCGCTTCTTTGCGGGTCATGGCCCGGTAAGACACGCCCTGGACGGCGCCGCTGACCCACACATGCATCTGGATTCGCCGCATGGACCGCCCGCCTTGCCGCCGCTTGGGCTACTCTTCGACCATGTCGGCCGCGCTGGTCGGGTTGATCTTGCTGGACTCTTTGTAGAAATCCAGCACGCCTACAATCTTGGCAAAGCCCGCATCCAGCTTGAACTGGGTCGCGTCAAAGGCATAGATGTACGGCGAGATGTGCAGGTCGCCGGTGACGATAAAGTCGTCTTTGGCGCCTGTTGCGGCATCTACGACTTTGACGTTGTCTACCTGGACCAACATGCTCATATACGCCGCCATCTTGGGACCGCTGGTGGCGACGCTCTCTGGCGTGACCACGGTGGCCGCGATGGTCTTGGGGCAATTGCCGGTGACGGCGACCTTCGGGGTGATGATCTCGCGCAAGCCGTTGAAGGTGGTCATGGTACCGCTGGCGGTGATCAGGTCACCGACCTTGACCGGCAAAGTCGGCTTGCTGTAGACGACCATGCCAGCGAATTCGCTGAGGTTTGGATCCTGCGTCCACACCGCTGTGCCAGTGCTAGCCACCCGAATCGCGGTGACGCACACCCCTTTGATTTCGACCGCTGCGCCGTCGGCCGCCGTCTGGGCCTCTGGCACGCTTACGGGCTTGGGCGGCAGGGCTGGGCCGGTGTCCGCGGGGCTGGTATCGCCGCTGCTGGTGTCGCTGCTGCCAGCGTCCGTCCCCACCGGAGGCGTCGGCACGGCGCAGTTGCTGCTATCCGCCGTCAGCGGGCAGGGGTCGCAGCCATCGCCCACCTTGTCGCCGTCGATGTCGGCCTGGGCGCCCTTGTCCATGGGGCGAATGGCGCTGAAGATCTGCGGGCACAGGTCGGTGGCGTTGGGGATGCCGTCGCCATCGCTGTCGTCGGCGCTCTTGACGCCGGTGAAGCCTCCCGGGCGCGAAGGCACGCAGGTCGGCTCGCCTTTCGGAATGCCGCAGAAGTACAGCGCGTAAGGTGACCCGATGGTCTTTTCTAACTCGCTAATTGCAAATCCAAACTCGCGCTTCGAGCAGACTTTCTTGCCTGCGAGGCAGTCCGCCAGCGCTTCACAGCCAGCCCCGCTGTCGGGCGACAGGGCGTCGACAAGGGCGGCATCGCCGTGAAGCGCCACACCGCCGCGCAACACCAGGGCAACGCTCTCGATCTTGGCGCGGACCACAGAGGCATAAGGGCTCTTGCCGTCCGCCGCAAAGATGGCGATGTCGGCAGGCCTACCCACCGCGACTTGGCCGAGCACGTCGCCCATCTTCACCGCCGCGGCGGCGTTCTGGGTCACCATGCGCCACAGCTGATAGTCGCTAAAGAATCCGCCTAGGTTGTTCTGATTGAATTCGTCGGCGCAGGCCAGCTCTCGCAGCAGGTTCATGGAGCCAGACGCGCTCCAGTCGGTGCCAAGAGCCAGATTGATGCCCATCTTGGCGTACATCGCTACGTTGGCCGTAAAGCCATACAAGTCGATGTTGCTGCGCGGCGACCAGATGACCGATACGCCGTTCTGCGCCGCCAGATACGCGTCACCGGCCTGCAATCCGATGGCGTGGATGATTGCCGTTTGCGGCTTTTGGAAGTTGGCTTGGGCGTTGATGCCGTCGGTGCAGTCAAACTCATTGTGCGCCGAGTCTTCTACGCCTTCGCTGACGTGCGGAAGGAACGAGCTCATTCCGTCGACTTCGCTGGAAGTGACGGAGATGCTGTAAGTGCAGGTCGTCGGCAAAGGCGACTTGGGGGATGAGTCACCCAGGGGAAATGTCTCAAAATCAACAGCTTTCTTGTTCAGGCCCCCTTGCTGTGGCTCATTGCGGTCCAGGTTGCGCAGCATCCCGTTGACGCCGCCGGAGCCGACCGTCGAAGCCGCGCCGCCCATCACGAAGCGCAGCTCGCCCCACGAGGTGACCGCGGCACTCGTGCCGTTGGGTGCGCCGGAAACGGAGATCTTTGGCTTGCCATTCAACCCTTTGCGCCACTCGTGGCGGTGGTCGTAGCGCGCAACGTGCGCCTTGGGCGCGTTCTGGGCAAAGGTGATGTGGTCATGGGTGTTGATGAGCGCCGGTGAAATTGTCGCGCCGCCGCAGTTCAGCGTGGTCGCACCGGCATAACCCGCCGTGGCCGAGCAGTCGCAGCCGACGCAGACCATCTTGCCCTTGTCGTCAATGACCACTTCGCCGCCCACGTAGACCTGGTCGGGCGCAAGGACCGTGCCGCGAATCACCTTGGTGGCACTGCCTTTGCTGACGTCGCAGGTGCCGGCCTTGGGGCTGGGCAACGCCTTGGGGCAGGTGGTCGTGGGCGGGGTGGCGGTGGGCGGCAGGGAGCCGCTGGCGTCGCTGACCGTGCCGTCCGACAGCCCGTCTGCAAGGCCGTCCTTGATGCCTGCGCTGTCGCCCAGAGCGCTGTCGCTCACACCGGCGTCGGTAGCGCTGGTGGCGGTAGCGGCGTCGGACCCGCAAGAGGCTGAAGCTGCAGCGAGAATGAGGGGGGCGGTAAGGGCAATCAGGCGCGAACGGACCATCGGGGACCTCCAAAGCGCCGGTAGTATACCGGAGCCCGCGGCCCGCGTCGTGGCAGAACGCTCAGGGCGCCGGCGGTCCGCAGAAGGTCGCGCCGTCGTCGCCTAGCACGCGCGCGGCTGCATAGCGCACCGCGACGTTGTTGCATTGAAGCAAATTGCTGAAAATCAGCATGGTTGGACCAGGCAGATCGACCAGTGTATTGGGCTGGACCTCCGTCGCTTTGCCCGCGGGCAGGGTCGTGGGCAAAGTGATCGACCACAGGGTGGTGCCCTGCAGGTCAGCGCGGCTCAGGCTCGGCAGGCTGCCCAGCGGGGTGCCAGTCCGGCGCGTGAGCAGAAGCAGCTCGTTGCCGCGCAGCAAGGAGCCGAACTCGCGACGACCAGTCAGCTCTGGGTCATACCAGTCGCCCATGCCGACCCCAGTCTTGGAGATGCGCACCACCCGAGTCCGCTCCCCGCCCAGCCCTTCACTCAGCGTCACCAGGACGCTGTCATCCGGCAGCGAAAAAATCCGGTCGACCACCGTGGCAGACGAGCGAGAGGTATCGTAATACCAGCGGACGCCATGCAGGCATCAGCCGTACAGGCGTTGCCGTCGTCGCAGCTCGCGCCCTGGCCCACCGGCTGCAGAGGGCACTGGCCCGTCAGCGGCTGGCAGACGCGCTTGAGGCACGCCGCGTCGTCGACCGTAGGGCAGGTGATGATAGTTCCCGGGTTGATCTTGCACTGAAAGGGCAGGGCGGTCTTGTCGCAAAACAGATTGCTGTTTAAGAGGTTACCGTCTTCAAAGGCCGCGCACGCTGCATCGCTCTGGCAGCCGCAGGTGTTGGGTCCGGCTGCGCAATTGCCACCGTCACAGCTATCTCCCACCGTGCAGCCATTGCCATCGGCGTCGCACGCTTGGCCCTGGTGGCGCGGGGTCATCTTGCACAGCCCGTTGGCCGGGTCGCACTGGTTGGCCGCGCACGTGCTGTCCTGCGCTGCGTTGCAGGCCACCACCGTGTTGGGATTGACCAGACACTTCTTGGCGGCCTTGTCACAATACAGCTTGCCGTTGCAGGGATTGCCGTCGTCCTGGGCCAGACAGTCGCCGTCAGCTTGGCAAGGGCAGTTGTTCAGTCCGGGCTCACAGGTACCGGCCTCGCAGACGTCACCCTGGGTGCAGGCGTTGCCGTCGGCGTCGCAGGGGACTCCCTGGTTGACGTCCGCCATGGCGCATTTGCCGGTTGCCGCGGCGCAGGTGTTCTTGCTGCACGGACCGTCCTGAGCGCTTGGACAGACCACAACGGTCGCCGGATTGACGTTGCACACGCAGGGCAGCTTGCCCTTGTCGCAAAACAGACTGCCGTTGCACAGGTTTCCATCGTCTTTGCTGCTGCAGTCGGTGGTCTGGCTGCACGGGCAGGTGTTGGTTTTGGCAGCGCATTTGCCGCTGGCGCAGCCGTCGTCGACGGTGCAGGGATTGTCGTCTGAGCAGGGGCTGCCGTCTTTGGCTAAGACGATGGCGCACTTGCCACTCCCAGGGTTGCACTGGTTGGCGGCACAAGCCGTGTCGTCGGCACTGGGGCACACCACCACCGTGGCCGGGTTGCCCTGGCAGATGTGCGGCGCCACCGTTTTGTTGCAGTACAGCGCGCCATTGCACAGGTTGCCGTCGTCCAGCTTGGCGCAGTCCTGGTCGCTCTGGCAGCCGCACAGGTTGACCCCGGCCTGGCACTGGCCTTTGTCGCAGCTGTCGCCGCCGGTGCACGGGTCGCCATCGCTGCAGCCGCCACCGGAATTGACCGGCTGCATCGCACACTTGCCCGAGCTGGCGGCGCACTGGTTGGCCAGGCACGCCGTATCGCCGGCCGCCGAGCAGCTGACCACCGTGCCCGGGTTGGTCTTGCAGGCCCAGGGCAGATCTGACTTGTCGCAGTAGGGCACCCCGTTGCACAGGTCGCCGTCATCCTTGCAATCGCTGTTCTTTTTGCAGGGGCACTCGTCTTTGCCGGGCAGGCACTGGCTCGCCGTTGCGTCCGCCCCATCGCGCCACCCCCGCTCGATCCGCTGCTTGCTGTTATCACCCGTGGCCGCAGTGTCGCAACCTCTGGGGCTGGCGGCAAGGGCTGCATTTGCGTGAGGGCTCAGTGATGCGAGACAGCGAGACACCGAGTCAATCAGTACCCCTGGCCCTGTGTTCGCTGCGGGTGGCGGAGCGGCCTTGGCATGGGGTACGCCCTCTGGCTCTCAGCTATGCCGCCCGGTCGTCGGCCGGTAGCTAGCGATCTTGCTGAAAGTCGGCGTTAAGGCTTTGAAAAATCTCAGTTGACCTCCACAGCCACCTGAGCCCAGCTGACGCCGCCGCGATCATCGCGTACGACCAACCACAGCCAGTGGCTGCCGGCAAGCGCGGGCGCTGTCCAGTCGTTAGTACTGAAATTGCTTGTGTCAGCTGGCGAACGTCCGGTGCTGGCGTGGCGCAGGTCGCCTCCGGTAGCGTACCAACTGATGCGGATCGCCTCGCGCTGAGGGCCGAGTATGCGCGTTGCGGGGTCGAAGCGCAGGTAGGTTTCCGCGCCGCCGCAGGGCGAGGTATCCGGGCAATCCTTCCAATTGGTGCGCAGTTGCAGAGCGCTACCGCGCTTGACTTGCACCTTCCACGGCGCTGGACCGCTTAGAACAACGCTTGGCGCGGGCCCCTGTACCGCCAAGCTCTGCAGGTCTGGCTGCGTATTGATGCGGTATTGCTGGTTGTATTGAACCGACTGGGCTTGGGTGGCACCGCCCAAAGCGCACCGCAGTCGCAGGCGAAATAGGATAGGGTCTTGGCCAAGCTGTGGCGCATTCAGGCGCAGTGGCGCGTAAAAGCCGCCCGTCGCGTCGGGATCAGCTGGCCGGCCAGCGGGTTGCCCGTCTTTGGCTGGAGGCGGGCTCGGGCCAAAGACAGCGCACGCCTCGACGGGCACCGTCCAACTGGCGGTTTGGCCAAGGCCAACGGGCTGTACCCACTCTGGATCGCCGCCCAAGCACGCCGCAGCGACCGGCGCGGCTTCAGCCACCTTGGGCCGCGCGCTGCAACTGAACCAAGAAAGCTCAGCGTTGGCCGTGCCTTGCTGAGGATCGGCGATCAGCGCCCGCAGCGAGGCTACCTGCCCAGGCTTGACTTCCGCCGGTCCAGCACTGACGGCGAGCACCGTGGGGGCCTGCACTAGCCATGGATCACCGGGTAGCTCTGGCGCGCAGGCGGTTAGCGCCAACGCCAAGGTCAAGGTGCTCAACCAAGCATAGACCGATCGATTGGCAGTCAGAATCCGCATTTCAGCCCCGCAAGCGGCAGGATCGGCAGGCCGCGCAGCACATCGCGCCAGGCAAAATCACCACTGTAGACGTAGTCCTCTGCGTTCTGGTGGTAGGTCGCGTTCTGGACTTCCACGTATGCCTCTGCCCAAGCGCGTTTGCCCTGCCAGCGCCGGGCCGCCCGCACATCTGCCTGAACGAACAAGGGAAGACGCTCGCTGTTGAGCGACCCATACAGGGGCTGCCACTGGTCGCGCAGGGCGTCATACCAAGCCCCCACCACCGGGGTCCGCGGCGTTCCGCTGGCCAAGCGCAGACGCAGGCCCAGATCCCACCCTTCAGCCGGCTGCCAAGCCAGCGCTGCGGTCAGCAGGTGCGGCTGATCATAGTCAGATAGGCGCCAGGAATCTTTCGCAGAATTGCGCCGTTCAGCCTGCGACCACGTCCATGTAAACCAGGCTAGCCACCGCGCCGATGGCTGGGCCTTAGCGCTGACTTGCAGGCCAGTGCTGCGGCTTTCTCCCGTCGATACTAGCGCTTGAGCCAACAACGGCTGTTCATAGGGGCTGCGGACTCCCAGCTGCTCCGCCTGTAAGTGAAAGGCCGCCACTTCAAGCGTCAGGCCAACCGGCAGCGTCACCTCGGCCGCCACCACCGCATGCTCACCTGGAGCCGCCAACAGCGCTGGATTGCCGAACACAGAAGACAGATCCCCTGCGGCAGACGGCTGTTGCACTTTGGCCCAAGCGGCGCGGGCCTTGACGCCCTCGCTGAGCTGCGACCTCACTTGCAGCCGAGGCTCTACACTGAAATCCATAGAGAACAAACCGATCTCTGGGGTATTGCCTGCCAGTGGGGTGCGTCTGCTGACACTGCGCACCTGTGGATCCAAGCGCAAGCCGGGCTCCACGACCAGCTTTTCGTCTGCCAGCTTGAGCGCCGCGGCGACCCAAGGCGCAGCGCCCGCAAAAAGCGTGCTCCACCGGTCAGACGCCAGCCGCTCTGGCGGCAACTGGCCAAATACTTTGAGGTCTCCTTCGCGCGGCGGCGCGCCGATGGAGCCGGTGCGCTGCTCGGTCGCATGCTCGACTTCCAAATCGATGCCGGCTAGGAGGTCCAGCTGTAGCGACAGGGCCTTGCGCCAGTCAGCCCGCACGCCACCGCGCCACGTCTCGCGATCTTGCGCAGTGCCCAGCAAGCCGACTTGGGCCTGCTGCATCGCTTGGTCGCGGCCCAACCAAAGCGCCCAATTGGCCTCTGCCGCCGCTGGCAACGTGCGCTGGCCTCTCAGGATCAGCCGATCAAAGCCATCGCGCTTGGTATCCGAGATCGCCTGCGATGGATCGGCGCGCGCCACGACCCGCGTGCTCTCATCGCGGCTATGCAACCAGGAGAGGTCTAGGCGCTGCCCCGGATCATCCTGAAGCGCCAAGCGAACCTGGCCGTCGCGGTACTTCGGCAGCGGCAACAATTCTTGCACGGTTGGGTCGATGAATCCGCCAGCCAGCTCTTGCAGCCAGCTCATGCGTCCTGCGGCTGCCACTGCCATGCCAGCCCATTCGCCGGCCACGCGCGCGCCGCCCTCCAGCGGGTCTACGGCGAGCGAGGCACTCCACGGGCGCTGACCGGTGGAATCGCGCGGTCCAAGCAAGTCGGCTACCCGCTTGGACTGTGCAGCCACCACTGCGCCCAGCGAACGGCCCCAGCTCGGCCCATAACCGCCCGGCAACAGTTCAAGACCTGCAACTAGATCAGGGTGAATCACGGAGCGCAAGCCGCCCTGGTGGTATAGCCTTGGAATCGGCACGCCGTCTACATAGGTCCTGGATTCGCCAGGCGCACTGCCCCAGACCACCACGTCGCTACTGCCCACAGCCGCGCGGCCGACACCTCCTAGCGAGTCCACGACCTTGAGCACGTCGCCCTGTGCGCCGGGGATCCGCATCGCCTGGGCCGCATCTACCCGGATTGCGACCGGATCGCGACGCAGCGGCGGGGCTTTGGCTTCGATCTCGTAGTCGTCTTCCGCCTGGGCGGCCACGGTCTGCCGGCTGACCGTATAGCGGACCTCAGTGCGCATGCCCACCGTCAGCACTTCCGCCACCTCGACCTCTTGAAAGGGCTTGCCAGTCAAGCGAATCCGCAGGGTACCCCCGGGCAGATCGCGCAGCTCAAAGCGACCGTCGGCGCGAGTCAGGGTCACCGCGCCGGCAAGGCCCACCGCTTCTAGGCGATGGCCCGCCACGGGCTTGCCGCGGTCGCCGTCTCGCACTTGCCCGGCCAGCACAGCGCGCAACGGAGCCCGCCACACCAGGCGATACCGGTACAGAATCCGCACTGGTCCGGGCACGCCATCCCACTGCGCGGGCTGAAAGCGCATTTGCAGAGCCGCGTCGCGAGCAGCGCGGTCGAACAGCGGCCCGGCAGACTGGACCACTTCTGCCTTGGCGACGGCCCCTGTGGCGTCCAAATCCAATTGGAGTAGGACCACTACTGGCTGGGTCGTAGGTGTCGCGTCCGCAGGCCAGGTCGCCTCGACAAATTGCAGCAGCTTGGGCGGCTGCGTCAGCTTGGCTGATGGTACCGGGGCATCCGCTGCCAGCGCCGGAGCAGGGGTGAGACCCTGGGCCAGCCACAGGACCAGCAGCGCGGGAGGCAGGGCCGCCCAGTAGGACGCCATGGTGGTGCGGCAATTGTTCACGGAGTAAAGCGAATCCCCAAGGTAAAGATCGACGCTACCGGCTGCCCACAGCGACTAGCAGGCTCAAAGGTGGCGGCCTTGGCGGCCTCTAGGGCGGCGCTGTCAAAGGGTTCACCCAGGCCTTCTAGCACCTTGGCACTCAACACCTGGCCGTCCTCGCCAATCTTGAGCTGAATCCTCACTTTTCCGGCAATTCCGTTGTCGCGTTGAGTCTCTGGGTAGGCCGGCGTGGGCACCTGCAGGGGTTTGGCTTTGACCAGCACTTCCGTGCACTTTGGTTCTTCCGGCTCGGCCGCGGTCTTGGGGGCCGGGCCGGCTGGTTTGGGGTCGGCTGGGGCCGAGCCTTCGCTGCTGTCGGCGCCACCGCCGAACTCGCCGCCTAGGCTGCGGATGCCTGCTTCTCCGGGCGCGGCTGTACCGGCCGTGGGAGGACCTGCGGCTGGGGCTGCTGGCCCTGGCTTAGCCGCCCGGGGGGCCTTGGCCGCTGGCGATTTTGCGGGCCGTGGGGTCTTGGCGGGCTGCGGCACGGGCGTCGGCTCTGGTTCAGGTTGTGGCGCGGGCTCGGGCTCGGGGGCCGGCGTGGGCGCAGTCACCGGCGCGGCGGGCGGCGGCACTGCGGCCAGCTCGATCACCACCGGCAGCGCCGCGGCAGCGGCTGGTGGCGCGGGCAGCACCATCGCCACGGCCAATCCACCCACGTGGACGATGGCGCTGATCCAAATAGACCTGTTCTTAGCAAGGGCTTGTGAGAGAGTCCCCCTCGATTGGCTGGCCGCTGGTGCCCTCATCGGTGGCGCCTTCATCGCTGGTGCCCTCATCGCTGGGCCTCTACGGTGACGGCAAACCTCCGCAATCCAGCGCTGCGGGCAATGTCCAAGACTTCGACGACCTTGCCATGCCCGGCGTCCTTGTCGGCACTGACCACCAGCGTGGTCTCGGCGTCGCGGCGCGCAAGCGCCACCAGCTTTTCCGCCAGCTCTTTGGCACTGACTGGCTGATCGCCCAAGTGAATCTGGCCGTCTTTGGTCACCGTCACGGCCGATGGCGGTGCCGCAGGTCCGGCGCTGGACTCGCCGCTCTTGGCCTTGGGCAGGTCGATGCGAATCTGCTTTTGCACCATGAAGTTGGCCGAGACCATCAAAATCACCAGCAGAACCAGCATCACATCGACCATGGGGGTGATGTTGATGCCGGTAATTGGGCCTTTGCCGCTGTGCGCTGAACCAGCCATGGATTCCTCGGGAAAGAAGTGGGGCGGACCGTCAAAGCCTGACCACGCCGCGACAACAGGGGACTGCCGCCAAACTACGCCGTTTGTGCCGACCGCTCCGGGCCCGCCACTCTGATCCGCGACACGCCAGCCGCGTTTTCAGCGTGTTGCCGCGAGCGCAGCACCGCCGAGATCAGCTTGCCGGTCGCAGCGATGTCGTTATCGATCAGCGCGACTTGCTTGGTAAAGACGTTGTAGGCCACCACCGCGGGCAGGGCCACGAAGATGCCGACGGCCGTTGCCACCAACGCCTCGGCAATGCCGTTCATCACCATCCCCATCGCCTGTTCGCTGCCTAGGGTTAAGTGGTGAAACGCCTCAATGACGCCGAGCACGGTGCCGAAAAGCCCGATGAACGGCGCGTTGTTGCCAATGGTCCCCAACAGATTGAGGCCGCGCTCCAGCTGTGGCCGGACCCGGGCATTCTCACCCTCTAGCGCGTCGGCAAAGGCCTCTGGACCCTGTGCCGTGCGGCCGGAAGCCAGCGCCAACACCTGACCCTGCGCAGACTGGTCTTGGGCTAGCAGGTGAAGGGCTTTGTCGAGGTCTGCGGCTCTCAAGAACGCCAGCAGGGCCTGGCTAGTGGCGCGCGCCGCCTGATCATTGCGGCGAAAGAACCACCAGCGATCCGCCGCGACCGCCAGCGACAGCACGCTCAGGCCCATCAGCACCCACAGCACCCAGGCCGAGCCAAACAGGGCGATCTTGCTTAAGGACTGTACAATATCCATGTCTTGCCTCTCCAGCGCCGCACCTGGGCGGTCCCGTCTTTAGTCGACCTGCAGCTCGCCGACCCGCAGTGCAGCGCCCTTGCCGCCGTCCGCCTGGCCTGCCAGCAGTTGGCCTTGCCATTTGCCCAGCTCTACCAGCTGCCACGTCTTGGGCGCTGCGCCCGGCTGCTTGCTCAGCAACCGCAGCTGCCAGCGCACCGCCTGTTCGCCGCAGGCGCTGTGCAGGCGCACGTGCAGGCCCCACGTCCCGCTCGCCAAGGGTTGCGACCACACCAGGTGCTCGCGCAACCGCGAGTCCAGGTGGCAGCCGGCGCCGGCATCGCGGTCCAGGTAGACCTCAGGTGTGGCTTTGCCGCTTGCCCCCAGGCCCTTTCCGCCCACCCAGGTGCCGTTGGGCCGGCGCACTTCCACGTCGACGTCTGCCGGGCGGTCGAACTCCAGGGCCAAAATGGCAGCTGGCGGCTCCAGCGTCGGGTCGCAAGCGTTGAGGTTGTCTGGCCAAGGCGGTGGCACGCAGATCTGCACGTCGCGGCTAGGTCCGGCCGCGCCTGTGCCGTCCAACACCGCCAGGCGCAGCTTCTGCAGGCCAGCCGCAACCCCTTGGCCCATCGCCAACTGCGCAGTCCAGCTGCGTTCGCCGGGAAACTGCGGATCCAAGCCGGCCACAGGGAGCATCCAATACCCAGTACCGTGATCAACCAACTGCACGGCCAGAGCGTGGGCGGAGTCCCCAGACCGACCCGCCAAGGCGCGCCGCTCGCCCGGCCCGACGATACCTGTAGCCAGTTCTACCGCGGTCACCTGCAGTTTCGCGTCGCTGACGGTAGCCGGAGGGGCAGCTAGCGCACCCACTTTGAAGGTCGCCCCCTCAACTTGGATCGGCTCGTCGACCGCGACATCGACCTCGACGCCGCACCCGGCCGCGCTTGCAGCCGCCGCACACGCGATGGCAATTCCCCAGCTACTAGCAGACTTGGGCATGATTCCCCTCAGAAGCGCAGCTGGCCGCGCAGGCTCAGGCGGTTGTTGGCGGCGTCGACTGGCTGCCCGGCTAGGTCGCGGCCCAGCCGGTCGTCGATCAGCTGCAGCTCAGCCTGTAGCTGGGCATCGGCGTTGAAGTGCCAAGTCAGCTGCGGCGCCAACACGTCAAAGCGCTGGTCCACCGGCCACAATTCGCCGCGCCGGGGATCGAGCCAGTCCAGGTCGGGACGGTACAGGGCCGCGCGCACGCCGAAGCTGGCCCACCGCGGCAATCGCTGGACGATGCTGACGACGGCTAGGGCGCTGCGCTGGTCCAGGCCGCTGCCAATCGGGTCAGCGACAAACAGCCCGCGGTCCATGTTGCTGCCCAGGGCTGCCTCGGCGCTTATCAGGGTGACGCCGGCCGAACTCTGCAAAATGGCAGTCAGATCCGCACCTACAGCCCAGCGCTCAAAAGTCTCGGAGGGTCGCTGGGCTAGGGCGGGCAGGGCCACCAGCTCGCCGCTGTCGAGCAGGCCGTTGTCGTTGAAGTCCTGCCAGGCGACTTGGGCCTTGCTCGCTGGCGTGCCGGGCGAAAACCCCTTGCCCGTCAAGGCAGACAGGCCGGCAGTCAGCTGCCAACCGCTGGAAATCTGGGCTTCCAAGCCAATCCGACCCACCACGTCGGGGGCCGCCACGGCATCTTCGGCCAGGGTAGCCGCGCGGTCATCCAGCGGAGTGCCGCCCATCACCGCCAGATCGAAGCGAAACCACCCAAGAGCGCCGTGGAGCCGCGCGCCAGTGTCCACCGGGCCGGTGAACCAGGCCTGCGACCCAGCGCTGCGCTCCAGGAACGGCAGACGGTCTGGAGCCGTGCGCAGCTCCGCGCCAAAGGGAATCCCGGTGAGTCCAGCTGTCACGGCCAGCTGCGGCTCGCGGTCGCCGTCAGGCTGCCACTGCCAGCTGACCTGGGCGCGGCGGACACTGGCCTGGGGACCGTGGGTCGTGCTGCCGTCGAACTCCAAAACAGCCTGCCAAACATGGGACTGCGAGAGGGTCCCCCTTGCCGTGCCACGCAGCCTGCCGCGCCGAACAGAAAAGCGGTCCTGGTTGAGCGGGTGGCCGTCGGGGGTCAGCTCATCTTGCGACAGCTGGTCCAGCTGGTACTGCGGCTGCAGGTAGCCAGACCACGTCAGCCTCAAGGAGGTGGCGGCGCGCGGAGCGTCGTCGGGGGGCAAGGTGTGCCCCGCCGTCGCCACGGCTGAGCTCGCCGACGCGGGCAGCTCGACCGCAGGCGAAGCCTGGGCAGGCGCTGCTGCTAGAAAGAGGGCACATCCTGCAACGGCTAGGGACACACGGTCGCCTCTAGTCACCACCACCTCCTGGATCATAGGCTGGGTTGCCGCTACGGCAGCGGCGGCAGCTTGCCACCGACACCCAGCAGGGGCAGGCGCTTGGCGTTGTCAAAAGCAGTGCAAGCGTTGCCAGTGCACTGGTTGAGCAACTCGCTGTTGGTCTTGGGCGGGCACGAGTAGCAGCCCTTGGCGCCTACGCAATTGGCCGTCGAGTCGGTTTTGGCCGTGTCCTGGGCAGCCGTGTCAGCGCTATCCGCTGCATCCGCGGGGTTAGAGGAATCCGCGGTCGCAGTCGCTGCGTCGGGCAACGCGGTGTCGCCTACACTGTCCGTAGCGGCATCGGACGCTTGCCCATCCGCGGCCTGGGTCTCGCCAGCGGTGTCCGTCGCGGTATCGGCCGATTGCCCGTCGGGGGCTGTGGTCTCGCCGGTCAAGCCGTCTTGGCTTGCGGTATCGGCTGCGTCGCTGCTGACGCTGACCTTCTTGACGGCGGTAGCGCCCTCTTCCTGGCAGCCAGCGGCGAGCCAGCCCAGAGCCACGGCAGAGGCCCATCCTAGGTAGTTGGTAGTGCGCATCACTTCACCTCGCAATAGCCGTAACGGCACGTTGGGTTGCTGGCGTCGCAGTCGGAATTCGTCTTGCAGGCCTTGCAGGTTGTCGCGCCGGTGGCCTTGGCTTCGAAATAGCAGCCGCACGGTTCGTCGGGTTGAAAGCTGTACAGGGGGGCTAGGTCGCCGTCGCGCCATACGTGCATGGCGCATTTGGGTATGTTGCCAGCGGCAATCTGCAAGCTGAGCACGTCTAGGCCGTCCGGTGCCGCCAGGCTGCCGTTGAACCAGCCGATGAACTGGGCCACCTCAGGGTGAATTGGCTTGCCCTGTGCGTCCACGTAGGCGTAGAGGTGGGTGGGCGACCACAGGTAGTAGAGGCCCTCTCGCACGCCGCTCTTGTCAAAGGCAGTAGCGCTTGAGTCCGGCCAGTAGCCGCAGGTTTGGCCGGTGTGCTGGTAGGCCAAGGTGCGCACCACGCTGCGATTGGCATCGGCCACTTCGCCTGAGGTATAGCCAATCGCCGCCTCGGGATTTGTGGATGCGCTCAGCCCCTGCACTGTGCCTTGGTTGGTCTTGACGTCCTTGCCGATGATCTTGGCGGGAGGCAAGCCGGCCGCAGCAGCGATGGCCAGAGTCGCGGCAGAGGTTGGGTTGCGGATGTAGTATTGGGCTTCATCGACCCAGGGCTCTACTTTGCCGGCTTTGCCAAAGCCAAACACGAAGTAGACGCCTTCAGCGCTGATGGACTGCTGGCTAGACGCCACCGGCACCAACAGGTTCCAAGAGTTGATGGCGCCCTGAAAATCGCCCACGCCGTCTGGGTTCTTGGGCACCCCGGGGCAGGAACTGGCAAACACGCCCATGGCGCCGAAATCGACCGGCTGGCCCGTCAGGGGCAGGTCGCAGGTCTGCTCCTTGCCAGCCTTGTCCCAGTAGCTCGCCGTGCCCGTGAGCAGGCCGGCGCCCTTGGTTTTTTCCGTCAGGGCCGACATCGCCACGCACGCGCCCGGCGCCTGGTACACCAAGCTGATGGGCTTGGCCAGCGAGCTCAGGGCCCCGCCGTACTTGCCAAAGAAGGTCTTGTGGGCGCTGCCCCCAGTGCCATAGATGGGGCTGGGCAAGTCCTTGCAAGCGATGGCGAAAGACGCTGCGGGGGCTAGGCAAGCCGCCGCCGTCAGTGCCGCCGCCAGGGCCTGCCTGTGGGGTGATGGATAGGTCATGTGCTGTACTCCAGTGCGCCGAGACGGCGTCAGGTTCGATAAGGACCCGCTGCGACCCCAGCGCGGGAGCCCGGGAGGAGGGTAGGGTCGCAGCGGGCGACCGGTCCGACGCAGACCGGTCTCCACAAGTACTGCAACTGCCGTGCCAAGATTCACAGATTGGCTGGTGTGCTTGTTTTGTTAGGGATTGTCTGCGCGGCTAGTGCCAACTCGGGTCGCCGGCCCGTGGCCCGTCACGGGTCCCAGGAAGCATCGCGGTTGAGTGCGCCCACCGGGGGGCACATCGCCGCTGACCAAATACGCTGGGTTGCTTAGGTCTTGAGGGTTACGCGCGAAACTTGGCCCAATCCAGACCGAATTTGCGCATCCGCGAGCGCAATGTGTGCGGATTGATGCCCAGGCGAGCTGCCGCGCCTTCAGGCCCTTCGATGCGACCATGCGCGGCCTGCAGCGCGTCTTGGATAGCCCGCACTTGTGCCTTCTCCAGCGACTCGTCTGCCGCCTGGCGAGCCACTATCTGCTCGACCGGCGGCGGGCGCAGCGGCAACGCCAGGGCCAACGACTCTGCCAAGGCCAGGCGCTCGCCGCGCCCCAGCAACACCGCGCGCTCGATGACGGCAGCCAGCTCGCGCACATTGCCCGGCCAAGAGTGGGTTCGCAAGCGTTCTAAATCCGCAGCAGACACGGGCATGTTGGCCATGTGGAAGCGGTGGGAGGCGTGCTCGGCAAAGTGCTCTGCCAGGGCTTGCAGGTCGCCCAGGCGCTGGCGCAGCGGCGGCAACTGCAGCGGAAACACGCTGATGCGGAACCACAGATCGGCGCGAAACGATCCTTGATCGACCATCGCAGGCAAGTCGCGGTGCGTCGCCGCCACCACCCGCACATCGGCCCGCAGGGCCTCGCTGCCGCCCACCCGCTCAAAGCTGCCGTCTTGCAGCACCCGCAGCAGCCGCACCTGAGCGGCCAGAGGCAGCTCGCCAATTTCATCGAGAAACAGCGTGCCCCCGTGGGCCCGTTCAAACCAGCCGCGGCGGGTCTGCACGGCCCCGGTGAAGCTGCCGCGCTCGTGGCCAAACAGCTCGGAGTCAATGAGTTCAGTCGGGATCGCCCCGCAGTTCACCCGCACCAACGGCCCGCGGTGGCGCGGCGAGCGCTCGTGAACGGCGCGGGCAATCAGCTCTTTGCCAGAGCCCGTCTCGCCCAAGATGAGCACCGGGACATCGGTGGCGGCCACGCCTTCGACCAAGGCGAGCGTTTCGCGAAGCCCGCTGTGGGCACCGACGATGTCTGGCCAGTCCGGCGGATGGGGGTGTTTGCGGGTCACGGCGCCTCTCTTGGCTCAGGCGGCAAATAGGTAGCCGTGGCGCACCCAGACGGCTGCTGCATCGCCGGTACGCAGGGCCAGCTCATCCAATTCATCGCCGCTCACTTCGGCAGTGAGCAACTCACCATTGGTCAAGCGCAATTGCAGCTCGCTGCGCCATCCGCTGGTTGCAATCCTCTCTACTGTAACTGGCCAGTCCGTGGGCCCAGCCTGCGCGCTCAAGCGCACCGCCAGGTCGCGGTGTCTCACGCCGAGCACCGCGGGCCCCTCGGCCACGTCTGGCCCCTGAGGCGCTCCCAGCCAGCGCAGGTCGCCGGGGCCGACCCACTGACCACCGCGGCGCTCACCAGACATCAGATTGACATGGCCCAGAAACTGCAGGACAAACGCGCTCGATGGCTGCCGCCACACCTGCCGCGGCGGCCCATCCTGTTCAATGCGGCCCTTGTGAAAGACCACCACCCGGTCGGCTAGCTCAAAGGCCTCTTCCTGGTCGTGGGTCACAAACAAGCAGGTCGTGCGGATCCGGTCGTGCAGGCTGCGCAACCAGCGGCGCAGGTCCTTGCGCACCTGGGCGTCCAGGGCCGAAAACGGCTCGTCTAGCAGCAGCACCCGCGGCTCCGCAGCCAACGCCCGCGCGAGCGCCACCCGTTGCCGCTGCCCGCCAGACAGCTGATCCGGGTAGCGGTCCGCAAAGCCGCCCAGCTGGACCAGATCCAGTAATTCAGCAACCCGTGCTCGGACTTCGGCATCGGGCCGCTTGCGGACGCGCAGGGCAAAGGCCACGTTCTCGTGCACGTCCAGGTGGCCAAACAGCGCATAGTGCTGAAACACAAAGCCCACGCCGCGCATGCGAGCCGGGGCGTCGGTTACATCGACGCCGTCATAGGTGACGCGCCCAGCGTCCAGCGGTTCCAGGCCGGCGATCGCCCGCAGCAGTGTGGTCTTGCCCGACCCAGAGGGCCCAAGCAGCGCCACCAGCTCGCCATCGCCGACGTGCAGAGACACGTTGTCCAGCGCAGGGTGGCTGCCAAACCGCCGCACTAGGCCAGAAACTTCAATGGACATGCGGGGCTCCCTTGGGCAGGCGCGCTGCCACCACCCGCCTTACCACCAGCGCCAGCAGGCCGGCTAGCACCAGCAGACTCGAAGCGGCAAAGGCCTGTTGCGAGTGATATTCGGCATAGAGCACTTCGATGTGCAGCGGCAACGTGTTGGTCTCACCGCGGATATGGCCAGACACCACGCTGACGGCGCCAAACTCGCCAAGCGCCCGCGCCGCCGTCAGCAACACGCCATACAGGACCGCCCAGCGCATGCGCGGAAAAACCACCCACCAAAACAGCTGCCGGCCACTGGCGCCCAGCGTCACGGCCGCCCAGTCCGCGTCAGATCCCTGGCTTTGCAGCAGCGGCAGCAGCTCGCGAGCGACCATCGGCAGCGTGACAAACAATGTCGCCAGGGCGATGCCTGGAACCGCGAAAAGTACCTTGATGTCGCGGGCCTGTAGCCACTGCCCCCACCAACCTTGGGTGCCAAACAGCAGCACAAACAGCAAGCCGGCCACCACCGGCGACACAGACAGCGGCAAGTCCAGCAGCGCCACGGCCAAGCGCCTGCCGGGAAAGCGAAACCGCGCGATCCACCAGGCCGCAGCTAGGCCGCCGAGGGTGTTGATCGGTACGGCGACGAGCGCCACTACCGCGGTCAGGCGCAGCGCGCGCAGGGTCTCCTCATCCGTCACGGCCTGCCACCAGCCGCCAAGCCCCTTAGAAAACGCCTGCCCCACCACCATCGCCATGGGCGCGGCAATCAACAGGCCTAGGATGGCGGCTGCAAGAGCGACGGCTATCCACGCTGCCACACCCATGCGTTGTTGCTGCGCGCTCATGATTGCCCCGGGCGGCGCTGCAAGCGCGTCAACAGCCCCAACAGCACCAGCGAACCGCCCAGCAGCGTCGTAGCCAGCACTGTGGCCCCGGCATAGTCGTATTCTTCTAGCCGGGTCACTACCAACAGCGGTGCGATCTCTGTGCGGTTGGGCAAATTACCGGCGATGAAGACCACCGAGCCAAACTCGCCGACCCCGCGGGCAAAGGCCAGAGAGAATCCAGTAATCAACGCAGGGCGCAGCGGCGGCAGCAGCACTTTGGTCAGCACTTGCAGCTGCGAAGCCCCCAAGCACGCCGCGGCTTCCTCCAGCGCGGCGTCCAGGTCGGCCAAGACGGGTTGCACCGTGCGCACCACAAATGGCAGGCCCACAAACACCAATGCCAGCACCACGCCTACGCGGGTGAAGGCCACATCTAGGCCAAGGAACTGCTTGCAAAAGCTGCCGAAAATCCCATCTGGCCCCCACAATGCGGTCAAGGCGATACCGGCCACTGCGGTGGGCAGAGCAAAGGGCAGGTCGACCACAGCATCCATCATCCAGCGCCCGGCAAACTGGTAGCGCACCAGCACCCAAGCCACCAGCCCGCCAGCCAGAGTGGCCAGCAGAGCCGCGACTAGGGCGCCGCTAAAGGAGAGGCCTAGGGCAGACAGCACCCGGGGGTCTGCCAACACCGCTTGCCAGCGCCCGAGCGGCACCTGGGCGGCCTGAATCACCAGCGCCGCCATCGGTAGCAGCGCTAGGGCCCCCAGCCAAAGCAGCGTGACGGTTGAGCTCAGCCCTAAGCCCGGCAGGCGAGGCACTTTGGCGCGACCAGCCATGGCCTACCGCTGCAGCAGCTGGTCAAAAATCCCAGCATCGGCAAAGTGTTCAGCGTGCGCTTGGGCCCAGCCGCCCATCATCTCGTCTATGCTAAACAGCTCCATCTTGGGAAACTTTGCCGCCCACTTGGCCAAGACCGCTGGATCGCGCGGCCGGAAGTGGTGCTTGGCCGCCAGTTCTTGGCCCTGCGGGGTGTAGAGGAATTGCAGGTACGCCTCTGCTGCGGCGGTCGTGCCGTGCTTCTCTGTGTTTTGCCGCACCACTGCGACCGGCGGTTCGGCAAGAATCGACACCGTGGGGCGGATCAGCTCAAACTTGCCCGGGCCCATCTCTTGCATCGCCAACAACCCTTCATTTTCCCAGGTAATCAGCGCATCGCCTAGGCCCCGCTGAGCAAAGCTCAAGGTGGCCGCCCGGGCCGAGGCGTCCATCACCGGCACGTTGCCGTACAGCGCCTTGACGTAGGCCCGCGCCTTGGCCTTGTCTCCGCCGCCGCGCTTGAGTGCAGCTCCCCAGGCCGCTAGGTAATTCCAGCGCGCACCGCCGCCGGTTTTGGGGTTGGGCGTGATGACTTGGACCCCTGGCTTGACCAGGTCCTCCCAGTCGGCAATGGCTTTGGGATTGCCTTTGCGCACCAAGAAGACGATGGTCGAGGTGTAGGGCGAAGACTGGTGGGGCAACAGCTTGGCCCACTCTTTGGGCAGCAAGCCAGACTTCTGTGCAATGGCGTCGATGTCCCACGCGAGGGCCAGAGTCACCACATCGGCCTGCAAGCCATCAATGACCGACCGCGCCTGTTTGCCAGATCCGCCGTGGGACTGGGCGATCTCGAGCTTCTGGCCGGTCTTCTGCTGCCACTGCTTGATGAATTCGCCGTTGGCCTCTTGGTACAGCTCGCGCGTCGGGTCGTAGCTGACGTTGAGCAGGCGCAGTGGCTTGGCCTCGGCGCTGTCTGGCGACTTGCCGCAGCCTGTCGCTAGAGCCATCGCCAGCAGCCAGCAGCAGAGAATCTTCAAAGGAGTCGGGGTCATGTCGGTCGCCTACAGCCGGGGTCTGGGGATGCGGCGCACGGTGCGCACGTCCTGCCTTCACTATAGTCTATGCGGTCTATGGGTCAAGTAGAGTAATTGGCCGGGCCCGACGACCGGGCTCGCTTTTCCGGGCGCAGAGGCCGGCAGGCCGGCGCGCCTAGCACCCGGTCCCGCGGCAGCGGGATGCGCCCTGCGTCCCAAGATCGGTGCGCTCCACCCCCACCAACCTCCGCGACCACCAAATTCCCCAATCGCCAAGCCGATCAGACACTCCCTACCGTACTGTCCGACAGGCCTTGCGTACGGCCATGCACACCGGCTAGATTGTGCCCGGGCGCCGCGTCTTTCGGCGCACAGGTCGCGAGCTTGACCATCAACTTGACGCCATTGACCGTGGCCACCGCTGCACTGGAACGCGCGATTGTGGTGGTGCGCCAGGCCGAAGTCGACGGAACTCCGGCCGACGTACGCGAGGTCCTGCAAGGCGGTTTGATCCAGTGCTTCGAATTCACCTACGAGCTGGCGTGGAAGACCATTCGCCGCGTCCTTGGAGACGAGCTGGGTGCGATGACGGTAGACGGTTTGGCGCGGCGCGAGCTGTTTCGCCTCGCCCACCAGCATTTGCTCTTGAGCGATGTCGAGCGCTGGATGGATTACCACCAAGCGCGCAATCTGACGTCGCACGTCTATGATCAGGCTTTGGCCAGCAGCATCGCGGTGACGGCGATGGCGTTCTTTGGCGACGCCGACGAGCTGCTCGACCGCCTGCGCGCACGGGTACCGCAGTGAGTGGGTCCGCCGCAGCTCGGCTTGGCCTAAAAATTGCCGATATGAAACAGGTATTGTCGATCGTGGCTGCGACTGCGGGCGGTGCTCGGGTAGTGGCGTTTGGCTCCCGAGCCACTGGCACCTATCGGCCGCATTCGGACCTTGATCTGGCCATTTTTGCTCCGCATCCAATGAGTTTGCGTGAGTTGCGGCTGATTCAAGAGGCCTTCGAAGACTCGACCCTGGGCTTTCGCGTGGACGTCTGCGATGGCCAGTCCCTATCGGCAGAGCTGCGGGCGATTGTAGAGCGGGACGCGGTGGAACTGCTCGATGGGCGAGAGCCAGAGAGCCTGCCTTCTTCTCAGCGGCTGGCCGACCGCTAGTCGGGCCCCAGCCTTCCGCACCGAACTACGCCCAATTGTCACGCCCACTGGCAGCCGGCCTTCAGCGCCGCGAGACACCACCCCAAAATGCGGGCATCATCGCCGACCACAGGAGCGCCGCTGCGCCGCCAACAGCCCTAGAGGTGACTCATGTTGTGGGGAGACCGGCCTGACGGCAAGCGCTTGACCAACCTGCCACCCCTGCGCGCGGTGATGCCGCATCTGATGCCCACGCGGACGGGCGCCACGGTGTACCACGAGCAGCGCATCGACCTGACCCAGACGCTGCCGTGGCTGCAGCGCCACGCGGCCCAGAGCGGCACGCCGGCCTCCTTGTTTCACCTGCTGCAGTACGCGCTGGTGCGGGTGCTGGTGCTGCGCCCGGACGTGCACCGCTTCGTCATTGGCGGCGCGACCTATCAGCGCCACAAGATCGAGCTCTCCTTTGCCGTCAAGAAGAAGCTGGCTGATGGTGCGCCGATGACCACCGTCAAGGTCGAATTCCTGCCGACAGACACTTTTGAAGACGTGGTGCGCAAGTCCGACGCCGCGATTGGCCTGGGGCGGGGCGCCGCGCCGCTGACTTCAGAGAAGGAAATGGCCCTGTTTGCGCCGCTGCCCGGGTGGCTGCTGGGTTGGCTGGTGGCCCTGCAGCGCCGGCTGGACGCCTGGAACTTGTTGCCCGGCGCCCTGACGGCATCGGACCCGCTGTACGCCAGCGCTTTCTTGGCCAACCTGGGCTCGATTGGCCTGGACGCGCCGTTTCACCACCTCTACGACTGGGGCACGGTGCCAATCTTCGCGGTCCTGGGGCGCATCCACCAGGCGACCTGGGTCAGCGCTGCCGGCGAGGTCCAGGTCCGCCCGACCGCCGTGCTGCGCTACAGCTTTGACGAGCGGATTGCCGACGGCCTGTACTGCGCCACCTCGCTTGAGATTGTGCGAAGAATCCTGGAGTCGCCTGGCATGGAGGCGTCAGCGCCTGGTCAGACAGTCCCCTAGGCAATGTCTGATCTATGAAAATACGGCAGATTGACAGGGACCCGCTCGGTTACCCGTTGTGCCTTGCCGCCGGCACACCGCGGGCCGCGCAGCGTTCGGACACTCCCTAGGGGAATGTCTGAACCATGAAACAACTGCAGATTTCCGGTTCTCGGTCCGGACCCCAGCCGCGCCGCGCCGCCGGTGCCTCCTGAGCAGCTCGGCGGCTCACCGCGGCCCGAGGTGCGGCCGGACACTCCCTAGGGGAATGTCTGAACCATGAAACAACTGCAGATTTCCGGTTCTCGGTCCGGATCCCAGCCGCGCCGCGCCGCCGGTGCCTCCTGAGCACCTCGGCGGCTCACCGCGGCCGGAGCCGTGGCCGGACACTCCCCAGGGGAATGTCTGACCGCGGTTGCCCTGCACCGCCCAGAAGCGTAGGCTGGCCCACAGCGCTGGGGAGCGCAGGCGGAGAGGCCATGGGGCACGGATTTGCGGCGCAACGCCGGTGGCTGGCACTGCTGCTCCTTGGGGCCGCGGTCGTCTGCGTGCCTTGGCTTGCCGCGGCGGCGGGCGGCGCTGAACCGGCTGTGGCCTCCTGCAAGGGCCCGCTTGAGCCTTCGGTGGTCGGCGGCTGCGACCTGGCCCTGGCCGGCTGCTGCGACAGCACCGGGCGGCTGCTCTACTGCCAGGGCAAGGACCTGTACTGCATCGATTGCCCCGGCAGCTTCCCAGCTTGCGGCTGGGCCCCCCTTGGCCCCGGCTCGACCCTTGGCAACTACGATTGCGGCACGGCTGGCGGTTCGGACCCCAGCGGCGTGCACCCCAAGTCCTGCGCTACCTGCCCTGCCAGCTGCGTTGCCGGCGCTGCTTGCAGCCCTGCGTGTGCCGGTTCTTGCGGCAAATGCCTAGGGGCTGGGCAGATTTGTCTGAATGACGGCAGCTGCTACACCCCGCAGTGCGCGGGCCTGGAGTGCGGCAGTGACCCCAAGGGCTTTTCTTGTGGCGTGTGCGGTCCCGGGCTGGCCTGCGAGCCTGGATTGCAGAAATGCCTGCCGATCCCCAAAGCTTGCCAGGGCAGCAAGAGCCCCGGCTGCAGCGGCTGCGGCTGCGAGAGCTGCGTTTGCGCCAAGCACCCGTTCTGCTGCAGTGTGGCCTGGGATGCGTTCTGCGCCGGCGCGTGCGAAAACGAGTGCGGCTACAGCTGCAAACCCTGCCCAGCCAAGCCGAGCTGTGCGGGCCTGGGCTGCGGTGAGTTCTGCGGGCTGGACTGCGGCAGCTGCGGCAAAGGCAAGGTTTGCCACAAGTACCAGTGCTGCACCCCGGACTGCGACGGCAAGACCTGCGGCCCCGATGGTTGCGGCGGCCAGTGCGGCAGCTGCCCGGGCAACGGCGACTGCGTGCTAGGCAATTGCGTGGCCTGCCAACCCAAATGCGACGGCAAATCCTGCGGCCCAGACGGCTGCGGTGGCGAGTGCGGCGACTGCCCCGACCCCAAGGTGTGCGCCCAAGGCAAATGCCTAGACAGCCTCTGCGCCGGCCAATGCGGTGGCGGACCATTCAAAGACGGCGCCGGCAAGGACTGCTACTGCGACGACCAGTGCACCGAGCTTGGCGATTGCTGCGCCGGGGCCTGCGTTGCCTGCCCGGACAACAAAGGCTGCTGCAAGCCCAGCTGCGAGGGCAAGAAGTGCGGTGACAACGGCTGCGGCGGCGCCTGCGGCGTTTGCCCCGAGGGCGGCCTCTGCACCAATGGCCAATGCCCAGCGTGCAAAGTCGACTGTGCCGGCAAGACCTGCGGGCCAGACGGCTGCGGTGGCTCCTGTGGCAGCTGCCCCACCGGCAAGGACTGCAACAGTGGCACCTGCACCTGCCCTCTGACCAAGGATACCATCTGTTGTGATAAGTCCCTATGCTTGCTGGATAGTTGCGGTCAGGTCGGCCCGCCGCTCTACCCGTGCACCTACGGCTGCAGCGACGGCCAGTGCTCGGCGCCTTGCCAGCCCAGCTGCGTTGGCAAGGTGTGCGGTTCCAACGGCTGCGGCGGCAGCTGCGGCAGCTGTCAGACCGGCTTTGGCTGCCAGGAAGGGTTCTGCCAGGCCCAGAGCGATGGCGGCTCCAGCGCTGCCGCGGATGCCAAGGGCGGCGATGCCAGCTCGCCCGCAGCTGCAAAGCCCGCACCCGTCAGCGCCAGCGATGGCGGCTGTTCTTCCAGGCCTTGGGCCGCCATCTCTTGGCCTGGCTGGTTGTTGCTGATGGGGCCTGTGCTGGGGTTGGTCGCGCGGAGGCGCCGGCGCAGGGCGCTGTTGGTCGCTGCGGTGGCGCTGCTAGGCCTGGGCTGCGGCAAGCAAACGCCACCACCCGCCGCGGCTGTGGCAACCCAGGCCGACGCCAACACCACCGACGCCCCCAAGGTGGCCCTGGACAGCGACGCTGCACCGGACGCCGATCCCGCAGCAGACACCGACGCTGCCCCAGATGCCGACCCTGACGCCGTTCTCGACGGGGCCACAGACGCGGTCACCGACGCCCAAGGAGTAGCTGACGCGGACTCAACGATAGATGCTCCCTTGGATAGCTTGGCGGACCTGGGCATCGACGCCTCGGCAGACGCCACCACCGTAGACGTCGCTGAGCCCGCCACGCTGGTCTACGATTGCGCCAACCTGCCTCAAGGCCCCTTTCCGCTTGAGAAAATCCCTGGGGCCGTTGCCTCTGAAGACATAGCCTTTGACAATCAGGGCAACCTGGTGGGCTCCAACAACACCGCGCTGTTCAAGACCAAGGCCGGCGCCAAGGCCAAGCTATGGATTCCCGGTGTCAATCAGCGCGCCGGCATGCGCTACCTGCCCGATGGCAAGCTGGCCGTCTGCGATGACAAGCTCGGCCGCATCCTGGTGTTTGACGAAGACGGCTCGCAGAAGGTCCTGGTGCAGGGCTTGGCCTATCCCAACGGCATCACCACCGATCTCAAGGGGTTCATCTACGTGACCGAGCACGACGGCAGCCGGGTGTTGCGCATCCACCCCTACACCGGTGCCTACACTGTGCTGACCAACCAAATCAAAAACCCCAACGGCATCATCTTTAACCCTGACTTCACCCAGCTGTACATCGGCTCGTTTGGCAGCGGCTACATCTACAAGCTGGCGCTGTCGGCCAGTGGCGTGCCCGGCAAGCTGGTCAAGTGGGCGTCGCCGATTGGCCCCGGCGGGTTGCTCGACGGCATCGCGGTCGATGCATGCGGCAATGTCTACGTCTGCGAATACGGCGCGACCGATATCTGGCGCATCCCGGCAAGTGGCGGTGCCGCAGTCAAGATCATCGACGGCGACACCAACGAGACCTACCTGCCCAACCTGCAGTGGGGCGGCGGCAAGGGCTGGGATCCCATGAGCATCTACATCCCCGATGGCTGGAAGATCGGCGTGTGGCGGGTCGAGCTTGGCGTGCCCAGCGCCCCCAGACCGTTTCCGTGATGCGGCCAGCCCTGAGGGGGCACCCATCCGCTCTGCCGCAGTCGAGGTCGCCTATGCGTTGGTTTCTCCCAGTGGTTCTGCTCGTGGCGGGTGTCGCCGCGGCGGCCTGCGGCTCAGAAGAACCGGCGCCGCCCACCGCGCTGAAGTGCGCCATTCCGGCAGGTGAACACCCGGACTCTGCCGCCAAGCTCAGCTGCCCTGCCGACTTTGCGGCGCTGGCGTGGCGGCCGCCCGACGCGTCGATCCCCGGCGCGCGCTCGACCAAGACGATCCTGGACACCGCCGACGCCAATCGCCTGTACTTCCTCAACGCAGAGAAGTACCCGCTGCACTATCCCTTTGCGGTCAAGTTCTTGTCTGGCAAGGGCAAGCCGCTGGTCAAAGATCAGGGCAGCTTTGCCAAAGAGTACTTCTCGCCTACGCGCCGGTTCTTGCTGGGTGCCGTCACCGCCTACGAACGCCCGGGCCAGACCCCGCCAACTATCTGGACGTGGGAAATTGCCCCGTACGACACCATGGGCAAAGACCAGATTGTTCAAGCCTTTGACGCCGTGGTGGCCAATGCCTGGTTCGGCAAGGAACTGCACCTGCACCTCAACAGCGAAGCGCTTACCAGCTTGGCTACACAATTACCAAAACGAATCAAGGTAATTACCACAACCGAGCTGTTTGCCGGCTCGACTTTTCAGCCGCTCAACCCGGGCACCGCGGTGGGGCAGCTGCGCTTTTACAACGTCGCCGACCTGGACGCCAAGAAGACCTGGGTCACGCCGCGAGATGTGGCGGTGCTCGACCGAGTGCCCAACGACATTTCCGTGGTGGCGGGCCTGATTACGGCGCAGCTGCAAACGCCGCTGTCTCACGTCAACGTGCTGTCGCAGAACCGCGGCACGCCCAACATGGCCCTGGTCGGCGCCAGCACCGATGCCAAGCTGCGCGCGCTGGAAAACCGCTGGGTCAAGTTGGAAATCAGTGGCTTTGACTGGAAGATCGCCGAAGTCACCAAGGCCGAGGCCGACGCGTGGTGGCAGACCCACAAGCCCGCAGCCGTCACCGTGCCCAAGCTCGACCTGAGCGTGCAGGCGCCGCGCGATTGCAGCGACATCACGGCTGCGGATGTCTCAGCGTTTGGTGGAAAAGCGTCCAACTACGGGCAGCTGTGCCACATCGCCGACCTGCCGGTGCCCAAGGCCTTTGCGGTGCCGGTGTACTTCTACCACCAGTTTGCGGCCCAGCACGGCCTGCCTGCCAAGGTCGCGGCGCTGCTGGCCGATCCCAGCTTCACCGATGATCCGCTGGTCCGCGAGAAGAAGTTGCAGGAGCTGGCCACGTTTGTCGAGCAGGCACCGCTGGACCCGGCCTTTGAGGCCCTGCTCGCCGCCAAGATCGCCCAGGACCTGCCCAGCCAGCGGGTGCGCATCCGCTCCAGCACCAATGCCGAGGATTTGGACGGCTTTACCGGCGCCGGGCTCTACACCTCAGAGACGTTTGACCCGGCAGACGCCAAGAAGAGCCTGGCCAAGGCCGTTCGCAAGGTATGGGCCAGCTTGTGGAATCTGCGCGCGTTTGAAGAGCGCACTTGGCGCGGCATCGACCACGGCGCCGTTGCCATGGCCCTGTTGGTCCACCGCGGCTTTCCCACAGAAGATTCCAATGGCGTGGCGCTGACCAACAACCTGTTTGACCCGCTGCAGCCGGCGTTCTACGTCAACGTCCAGAAGGGCGACGTGTCCGTCGTGCGCCCGCCAGCAGGGGTGACGACCGACCAGTTTCTTCAGTATTTTGCCTACCCTGGCCAGCCGGTGGTGTGGCTCGGTCACAGCTCGCTGGTGCCTGTGGGGCAGCAGGTGATGACGGCAGCGCAGTTTGGCGAGCTTGGTGCCGCCCTTGACCGCATCCACCAGGGGTTTGCCCCCATCTACGCCAAGACCGGCCAGTTCTACGCCATGGACGTCGAGTTCAAGTTCAACACCGATCCTGGCCAGGCCGCCAAGCTGTGGATCAAGCAGGCACGGCCCCACCAGGGCTGGGCTGCCAGCGGGGGGCTGTAGTGAGTCGAGATTCCCTATCTTTGGTGCGGGGTTCTGGCAGGGTCCCCCTCTTGTGGCCGGCCGTCTTGCTGGCCCTGGCTACCGGTGCAGCCGCGTGTGCGGAAGACCCCGCGCCAGCCGCGGTCGATGCGGCCCCAAGCTCTGACAGCGCTGGTGATTCCGGCGCCGACTCGACCAGCGACGCCGCGGTTGGTGCCGATGGGGCGGTCGATGCGGCGTCCGAGACGGTGGCAGCAGCGGATGTCTCAGCCGATGTCGCCCCCGCAGACGCTGCGGCCGACCCCTTTGCAGCCCAGCTGGAGGGGGCTTGCGCGCCCGAAAAGCGCGTCGGCCGTTTTGAGGTGCTAGAGGATGCGCTGTATGGCTCGTCAGTGGCCGGCAACATCGCCGATCGCATTGACGCGCTGCAGATCCTGGTCGCCCAACAGACCGAAGGCAGCTGCACCTTGTGGCAGCGCAAGGCGGCGACCTGCGCGCCCTCGTGCACGGGCACCCAGCAGTGCGTGCGCGACCAGGGCTGCAAGCCGTTTCCCGCGCCGTTGAGCACCGGAGCCGTTACGGTGACCGGCCTCGTCAAGCCGGTCGTCATGCAGCCCAAGGGCGCAAATCTTGACTATTTCTTTACGGATTTTGACGCAGCTCCGGCGGCAGTCTCCAGCCATCTGCAGCTGACCTCGGCCGGTGCCGCAGCGGCAGCTATGTCTCTGCAGGGCATCGGCGTGCCGGCCATCGAGTTGGTGAACCCGAAGTGGACCGTGACCAAGGGCCAGCCCCTCGCCGTGCAATGGAAGCCGCACCCGGGACCGTGGCAGATCCGCGTGGCCCTCAACGTCGACCAGCATGGCCTGAGCCCCGTCACCGTCCTTTGCGACAGTGCCGACACGGGCTCGCTGACGCTGTCTGCCAAGCTGATCACCGCCTTGCTGAACTTTGGTGTGTCTGGCGCTGCGACCGCAACCGTGGAGCGGCGCACTGCGGACCAGCAGACCGTGGCGCAGGGCTGCGTGGAGCTCATCGTGGCCAGTCGGGTGGCGGCTGAAGCGATTGCTCAGTAGAGTCATGCAATTACCAAAGCCCTGGGTACACGTTTCGCCCCAGGCGATGGTGGCGACCGTGGCGCAGAGGCGCGTCGAGATCCTCGCGGCGAGTCTGGTCTCAGCCGAGACGATTATCCAGCAGGATCATGCAATTACCAAAGCCCTGGGCTGCCGAGTTACAGCCAAGACACGCCGATGACCAGCCCCGGCCAGCCGCGCACGCTGACATCGCCCGCCGTCCAGCGCACAGAGGCCATGCCCGGGCCGGTGCGGTCGCCGCCGCGCCACCACACATCGGCGCGCGCCAGGTTTGGGTCGGCATCGAAGCCCACGTTGTAGGTCGGCCCGCCAAAGACTCGCCATGTACTCAAAATCCTTAGGCCCAGCAGGGCACTGAGCTGGCTCTGGGTAGAGAAGTGCATGGCCGAAGTGCCACCGGCCGTGGGCGGGGTGCGCGAGGCCACCAGCTGTTGCTGCGCGTCCAGGTCCACGGTCACCCTGTCGCCGGCCACCACCCGCACGCCAATGCCCAGCGCGCCCACCGCGTCGTGGCCACCGGCACCGTCGGGTTGGCTGCCCAAAGCCAGCAGGTTGTGGATGCGGTTGCTGCCGTGCTTGACCCCGACCATGGTCTGGCCAGAGGTCCCCGTCCAGGCCTGCAGGTGGGTGCGGCCGTTCCAGTACAGCGAAAGCACGCCCAAGCCCACGTCTGCCTCTTTGCCCAGGTTCAGCACGCCGACTTGCCAGCCAGCCTTGCCCGCCGCCAGGTTGAACACGCCGACCTGCAGGCCTGTGGCGTCGCTGCCGCTGACGTTGACCACGCCGCCCTGCACCCCGCGCGCGGTGGCGGCGATGTTGACCGTACCGGCTTGAACGCCTTCGAGTTTGCCGCTAGCCAGGTTGACCACGCCGCCCTGGACCCCGCGGATCGCCGAGGCGACATTGACGGTACCCGCCTGAATACCTTGCAGATCACCATCCAGGATGTTGACCACGCCGGCCTGGATGCCCTGAGCTGGGCCGCCGGCCAGGTTGACGACGCCCGCCTGCGCGCCTTTGTCCAGGCGTTGTGCCATGTTCAAGACGCCAGAGACCTGCACGCCGCGCACCCGTCCGCTCTTCAGGGCCGCCAGGCTCGCCACTTCTACGCCATCTAGGTGCTTGGAAGACGCAATGAAAACGCCAAAGGAGAGCTTGCGCGTGCCGCCGCTGCCGGCGCTGATGGGAAACGTTATGCCGGGGATGACGTCTACGGCCACGGGCACCAGCGGCCCCGCATCGTCCGCTGCGGCTGGCGTGGCGGCGACGGGCAGCGCCTGTGGGGGCACGGGCACTGCGGCGACCGGCTCAGGGCTCGGCGGCTCGACCACCGTGGGCGCTAGCTTGGCCACGGCCTTGATTCGGCGCTTTCTCAAGGTCGTCAGCAGGTCGGCGGCGTCGTCTTGCATCAAGTTGGCCGCCAGCAGCGCAATGGTCTCGGCCGCGCGCGCCAGTTCGGCTGGCAGGGTCACGGCCCGCCCGGGGTTGACCTTGCCGGCCGCGGCGAAGCTGACCATCGCCCGCCCCGGCCCCGCGCCGCGAACGATGAGGGCCGCTTGCCCAGGCCCAGGCTGGCCCAGGCGGACCAGGACCTCGAGTTCGTGCTCCAACGCCAGCTGCAGGGCGCTGCTGTCTGGAAGGCCGGGGGCCGGCTCGTAGTCCAGCAGCAGGTCTTGGCTCTGTGCAGCTGTTGGTTGAGCCAAGGCCTCCCGTGGCAGGGTGCCGGGCAGCACAGTGGCCACAGCCGCAGCCATTAGCCAGGCGGCAACGGGCATTGCAGGATGATGCTGTGCCGGATAACCCGCGGAGGCTTGGCGCGGCAAGGGGTAGAGGCGTGACTGGCGCTGCATGGTTTCCTCGGCGAGCACACAGGTAGGCGCTCACTGTACACTGGATGCCCGCGGCGCGGTCAGCTGTTCAATGCGGGCCGGTGATTGGGGGCAGCGGGACTGCGTGACCACGAACTGGTCAACGTGAGCAAATTGCCGGACCAATCCTGGCTGGGCTTGCCAAGTAACTGCCTAGCCATTCAAAAGAATTCCGCCTTGACGCCGTCCCCGCCCCCGAGTACCCTGCCTAGACCCCCCGCTGGGGTGCTGCCATGTTTTCCAGTGTATTTTCATGTGTATGGCCGCTGGCCGTGGCTGCCTTGTTCGCGCTGGCCGGGTGCGCAGAAGAGCAGCCAGCCGCCAAACTGCAGACAGTCACAGATGTCGCGGCCACCCAAGACGCCGTGGTCGGCGATGCCAGCGGCGCTGCCGATGCAGAGCAGGAGGCGATTGGCACTGACGCCACAGCGGGCGGCTGCAACGTCAGCGCCGATTGTCCAGGCGAGAAGGACCTTTGCATCAACGGCAGTTGCTCACCACAGACGGTGTGCAAGTCAGACAAGCAGTGCGCCAACCTGGATCTGGTCTGCGACCCCAAAGCCGGCGTCTGCGTGGAATGCTTGGGCGCAGCCGACTGCAAAGAGGGCAAGACCTGCAAGGCCCACAAGTGCTTGGGCGCGGCTCCGCCGTGTGCGACCAGCAAGGAGTGTCCCACAGGTCTGGTGTGCGACAAGGTGGCAGGCGCCTGTGTCGAATGCGCCGTAGCGGACGACTGCTCCAAGGGATTCAGCTGCGTAGAAACGGTCTGCAGCCCACAGTACTGCTTGCCCGGCAGCGTCCAGTGCGCGGACAGCCAATTGCTGGAGACGTGCAATGCGGAAGGGAGCTCGTTTGACCAGACCCCGTGCCCCAAGGGCGAAGTGTGCGACGGCGATGCCTGCAAGCCCACCGTCTGCACCCCTGGGGCCAAGGACTGCCAGGGCCCAGCGGTGGTGACGTGCAACGCCGCCGGCACGGCGTGGGTCGAGCCCGTCAGCTGCCCGGGCGAGCAATTGTGCAGCGCTGGCCAGTGTTTGGACCCGGTCTGCGAGCCAGGCAAGACCGAGTGCCAAGGCGGCGCCGTCGCTACCTGCAAGCCGGATGCGCTGAGTTGGTCGCACAAGGTCTGCGAGACCGGTCAAGTCTGCGCCGCGGGCAGCTGTGTCGCCAAGGTCTGCGAGGCCAAGGCCGCCTACTGCAAAGCCGGCACGCCGATGCAGTGCGACGACACCGGCAGCAAGGCCAGTGCCCTGCCTGCTTGCACCGCCAATCAGTTGTGCCTTGGCGGCAAATGCGTGGCGGCGGCGTGTAAGGTCGGCGATACGGTCTGTGCCGACAGTGCCACTCTGGCTACCTGCAAGGCCGACGGCAGCGGGTACGGCCAGACCGCGTGTCCAGGTGGCAGCGCCTGCACCCAGGGCGCGTGCAAGTCGCTGCTATGCCAGCCCAGTCAGGTGGTTTGTCAGGGCACAAAGCGCATGCAGTGCGACGCGGCGGGCACGGCACTGGCGGTCCTGGAGGACTGCGCCACCACCGGCAAGAGCTGCGCCAGCGGCGCCTGCACCGCCCAGGCCGGCTTTGCCGTTCGGGGCAGCTTTGAGTCGCTCAGCGACACCAGCGCGGGTGGCTATCGCCTGCAACAGCAGGGCTGGCTCATCGACCGCAGCTGTGGCCAGAACTACTTCATCACCGGAGGGTTTGCCCCATGAACAAGCGTTGGATGACCTGGAGTGTGTTGGGGGCCCTGGCGACCGCGGGGCTGGGTTTTGCGGGTGCGCGGGCCTTGGCGACGGGCGCGCCGCAGCTGAGTCCGCTGACGTATGGAGGGGTGCTGACGGATAAGGACGGGAAGGCCTATCCGTCGGTGCAGGAAGTGGTGCTTAAGTTTTACGACAAGGTCGATGCGACGGCGGCTAAGTGTGTGGCGCCTGCGGCGCTGGCGGAGGCTGGGACTGGACGGTTTTCGTTGGTGCTCCCGGGGGAGTGCGCGCAGGCCGTTAGGGACTCGCCGGACCTTTGGAGCGAGGCGACCGTTGGGGGCGGCAAGACGGTGCTGCCGCGCGTGCATGTCGGGGCCGTGCCGTATGCCTTGGAGGCGGATACTACTCCGGCACCCAAATGGGCGACACTCAGGCAGCATATTTGACATGCTTCTCCATGAAGAAACGCGCCACGATATGTGGGGTCGCCGCACGGCCCTCCAGATGCCGGGTCGCGTTGTCGGTCAATTCCTTCGCGT
>CAIXGW010000367.1 GCA_903919145.1 uncultured Myxococcales bacterium | reverse complement strand
GCACCCCCCACCAGGAGAATCCAGATGCACGGTGGTCAAAGCGTTGAAATTCTCCCTTGTAGCCTGCGGACCTGGCAACCGGCGCGCTGGCTGCGGCGGGGGCTGTGGGCCTTTGGGGCTGTGCTCTGGGCCCTCGCCGTCCCGCTGGGTGCCCAGGCGGCGCCGGTTCTTATCGCCAAGGAGATACCGACTCGCGGGCCGGTGCAGGCGCCGGTGGTGGTGGTGGTGGCCAGCGAGTTCCAGTGCCCCTACTGCAGCCGGGTGGCGGCGACCCTGGCCAAGCTCGAGCAGGCCAATCCGGGCAAGATTCGCTTGGCGTTTGTTCATTATCCATTGGAATTCCATGCGCATGCCCAGCCAGCAGCCGTGGCCGCCCAGGCGGCGCATCGCCAAGGCCTGTTCTGGGCCATGCACGACGCGCTGTTTGCCCGCCAGCGCCAGATGGGAGACGGCGGTCTGGATCAAGCGGTGGCCGACGCGGGGGTCGATGCGGTGCGACTGGGCCGCGACCTGGCCGATCCGGCGCTGCAGGCCCACGTGGCGGCGGACACGGCGGCCATGCTGGCCCTGGGGGTGCGCGGGACTCCGGCGAGCTTTGTCAACGGCGTGTCGATCTCGGGCGCTCAGCCTATCGAAAAGTTTCAAGAAGTCGTCGATGCGGCGCTCCGCGACCCCCCACGACCGGGCGAGACAACCGCCGCCCACTGGGAGCGCCGGCAGCCCGGTATCGGCGGCAAGCTCGCCGGTTGGCTGCAGAATCGCGCCGCGTTGCCGCCCAGCGCTGCGCAAGATACCCAGGAGGAAGAAGAGCCTGCCGCTGCGCAAGACCCAACCGTGTGGCGGGTGCCGGTTGACCCCAAGGTCGACGCGGTGCTGGGAGATGGCCCGGCGGTGCTGTTGACGCTGGTGCTGTGGACTGATCTGCAATGCCCTTTTTGCGCAAGAGCCGCCAAGACGGCCTCTGAGCTGCGAGATCGCTATCCGGGGCTGGTGCGGCTGGTGTTCAAGCACCATCCGCTGCCTTTTCACAAGCTGGCAGTGCCGGCGCACTTGGCGGCGATGGCGGCCGGAAGGCAAGGTCAGTTCTGGGCCTTTCATGACCAGGTCTTTGCCGACCAGCGGGCGATGGACGAAGCTGGTCTGCAGCGGATTGCCGTGGCGCTCAAGCTCGATCTGGTCAGGTGGGGCAAAGACAGGGAAGACCCGGCGCTGCGCCAGCAAGTCCAAGAAGATGTGCGGGTCGGCGGGCGGGTCGGTATCGATGGCACCCCGACCATGTACTTGAACGGTCGGCGAATCCTGGGCGCGGTGCCGCTGCAGGATCTGGTCGATGTGGCCGAGCAAGAACTCAAGCGCGCCCGCGCCAACGGCTGGAGTGGCCAGGTCGGCTACCTCAAGGCAGTGGCTGAGGGCAAGACCACGTCGCCGCTGGCCGACCAAGTGCAAGCGCTGGGCCTGCCCGAGCTGCCGAGCCAGGGTGCCGCCAAAGGTGCAAAAGAGCTGGTGATCTTCTTCGACTACCAGTGCCCGTTCTGCGTCAAGCTGGGCCAGGCCGTCCAGCGGTGGCTGCCTAGCTGGCAGAAAGCCGGGCCGGTGCGGGTGGTGTGGGCGCCGTTTCCCCTGTCTCACCATGCCAGCGCCAAGGCGGCGGCGGTGCTTGCGCAAGAGGCTATGGTGCAAGGGAAATTTGAAGCGGTCCATGCTGGACTGCTGGGGCTCGCCGGCGCCTTGGACGACGCGGCGCTGATCGCGGTGGCCAAGGCCGCGGCCATGGACTTGGCGGCGCTGGAGAAGGCCCGCAGCAGCGGTCGCCACGATGCCGTGGTCGCGGCGTCCGTCAAGGCGGGGCTGGCCGCTGGGGTCGACGGCACGCCGAGCGCCTACTTGGGCGGCCGGCGGGTGACTCCGGGAACGGCGGGCTGGGAGATCCTGAACTACCTGCTGGTTCCATCCAAGTTGTAGTTGGCCAACACCGCAGCGTCGGCAACGGCGATTCGGGCGACCTCGGTGGTCCGGCGTCTCAGCCACTCGTCCAGGCGGCCTTCGGTGCGGGCCAGGTCGGTCAGGCTGCGCAATTCCGCCACTGCCCGCGCGCTCAACCACACCGGGTGGCCGCCGCGCCAGCGGCCATCAGCGGCCCGCGCCACTGGCACGACGGCCCAGAAACTGCCGCTGCCTATCGCTGGCAAGAGGGGCTGCAGGGCCGCAGCGCCGGGCCAGGGGCAATCGACTGGCAGCATCCAGGTGCCACAGCCGCTGGGCAGGGCCTGCAGCCCGCGCAACAGAGAGCAGAAGGCCGGCTCTGCCGGGTCCGACGGTACGGCGCAGATCGCCGCTTGATCGCCATTTGTGCCAGCGGCAGCTGCTGTTTGCGGAGGTTCGCCGCCGAGCCAGGCGCCGGGGTGCAGCACGGCCACGGGCGCCAGGCCGTCGGCCAGCATCGCCTCGCACTGCAGGCGCCACCAGGGCCGGCCGTCTACCAGCTTGAGCGCCTTGGGGCCGCCGGCGCGCTGGCCCTGCCCGCCGCCCAGCAGCAGCGCCCAGTCGCGCTGGGCTGGGACCGGCGCGGCCTCAGTCGTCATCGTCGGGCATGGTCGGTGCCGCGGAGCCGGGGGCGCGAGGCTGCAGGCTGATCAGCTGGGCGGCTACCGAAATGGCAATCTCTCCGGGCAGGTTGCCGCCCAGCAGCTGGCCGTCCAAGCGCAGTCCAATGGGGGCAGTCAGACGCTCCAGGGGCTCTTGGCCTACGCCGCGTTGACTCAGGCGCGCCTTGGCGGCGGCGATCTTGGTCTTGCTGCCAATGAGGCCGACGTAGGCCAGCGGCTCCAGGGCTGGTTCGGTGCGCTGCGGCACCATCAGCAGAGCTTCAGCCAGGTCGCGGTCCAAGGCGTGATCGTGAGTCATGATCAAGGCATAGGTCGATGCCGGCGGCGGGTCTGCGGGCAGGCCTCGCGCGCTCTTGAGGCGCAGATCGGCGGCCAAGCGCTGGGCGGCCTGCGACCCCTGCGCCGCTTTCCCCAGCCAACCCCAGGCGGCCAGCAGGCGCAGCGGATCGGCGGAAATCACCTCCGCTCCAGGCGGAAAGCGGACCGCATCGGCCCACTCCGGCCGGCTGTCGACCACGATGACCCGCCACGGCAGCGGCTGGAGCACCCGCGCCAGAGCGGCGGCCACATGGCCTGCGCCCATCACCAGCACCGCCGGTAGCGCCACCGGCCGCTCGCGCAGCACCAGATCGCCAAAGCGAGTCTCCAGCGCGGTGTTGGTCAGCTGGGCTCCGGCCACGCCGGCTGCCAGCTGGCGGGCCTGCGCAGCATCGACCTCTTGAAAATGCAGCCACACCACCCCACCGCAGCACTGCGCCAGCTTGGGGCCAAGCGGATAGCGGCACAGGCGCTGCGGCCGGCCGCGGGCGTCGGCCTGCTCGTGGACCTCGGTGGCGGATGGCAGCGCATCGTCGGCGTCGCCCTGGCCCTGCTGGGCGCCCCAGGCGGCGTCGCGCAGGGCCATCTGCTCCAGGTGGCCGCCGCCGATGGTGCCGGCCAGCAAGCGCCCGTCTCGGCAGACCATTCTGGCGCCAGCTGCCCTTGGGGCTGAGCCCTGGGTGGCCAGCACCGTCACCAGCACTGCCGGCGCGGCGCCCTGGGCCAGCCACTCGGGCAGCCGTTGCAGCAGCCGCTGGCCCTCTGCGTCCATCGGCTGGGCCTGCCCCGTCTGGGCCGCGGTGGCAGGCGAGGTCACGTGGCCGCCGTCTCGCGCAGCGCCTGTTCGACCAGGCGGGCAAACACTTCAGCGCGGTAGTCCGCCGTAGAGCGCACATCGTCAATGGGTGTGAGATCGCGGGCTTGGGCCTGGCGCAGCCCGATGGGATCGAGGTCGCTCAGGGATTTGTGGCGCAGGTAGCCTTCCATGGCGAAGCAGCGCAGCGGCGTGGCGGCCATGCTCACCGCGACCAAGCTGACGTCTTGCAGCAGCCCATCTTGCCAGCTGAACACGCCGGCAAGGCCGACCTTGGTGATGGCTTGGTAGGCGCGGGTGCCCACTTTGCGCAGCCACTGCCCGGGGTGGCCCAGGCGATCCGCCGGGATCAGCAGGCTGGTGATGATCTCATCGGGCATCCGCACGGTGCGGCGGTAGCCCAGGTAGTAGCTGTGCAGCGGCAATTCGCGTACGCCACGCAGCGACGTCAGCTCGACGCTGGCGTCCAGCGCCATCAGCATCGGCGCCGCGTCGGCGGCGGGCGAGGCATTCTCGACATTGCCGGCAAACGTGCCGCGCGCCTGGATTTGGGTGGCCCCCACCAGGCTCGCCGCCTTGGCAAGGGCCGGCAATTCGGCGCAGAAGCGCGGGTCCTGCAGCGCGGTGCGGTAGGTCGCCAGCGCGCCGATGCGCAGGCCGCGCTCCGTCCACTGCAGGGTGCCCAGGCTGTGGCGCAGCGCCCAAAGGTCCAGGACCTGGGCGGGCATTGGCTTGCCAAAGTGGGCCTCGACCAGCAGATCGGTGCAGCCTGCCATCGGCCGCAGCGCTTGGCCGGCCCTCTGCGCCTCGTCGAGCAAGGTCAGGGCGTGGTGCAGGTCGTTGGGGCGCAAGACCGCCACGTCGCGCAGCAGCTGCGGTGATGGCAAGGTGGTTGGGTATTCGCCAAGCGCCATGCCCGGTTGTTCGCTCATGGCTGACCTCCGCCGCTGGCGTTGTCGCTGTCGGCGGTGCTAGTACCCAAGGCCGTTAATTCGATCCGGGTTACAACCGGTTCTTGTTCACGGGCCTTGGCTACTACTGCTGGGTCCTTTTCCGTACCCCAAACCGCGTCCGTTCCTGAACCCGCAACAAACTTGGGGTTTGGGGTACTAGGAGCGCCAAGCGCATCGACCACAGCCTGGACAATCTGGCCATAGCCCGTGCAGCGGCACAGATTGCCGGCCAGGCACTGGCGGATCGCCGCTTCGGGCACCGGCTTGCCGGCGTTGGCATCGACCAGCCATGCGGCGGTGACGGCCATGCCCGGCGTGCAGATGCCGCACTGGGCGCCGCCGTGGGCCAGGAAGGCCGCCTGGACGGCGTGCAGCGCGCCGTGGTCGGCCAAGCCCTCTATGGTGCGGATCTCGGCGCCATCGGCGTGGACGGCGGGCACAAGACAGCTGTTGACCGGCTGGCCGTCCAAAAGCACGGTGCAGGCGCCGCACTCGCCCTCGCCGCAGCCTTCCTTGGCGCCGGTCAAACCCCAGTCTTCGCGCAGCACATCCAGCAGGCGGCGCATCGGCGCTACCACAGCGTGTCGCTGCTCGCCATTGACCGTGCTGGCGATGGACACCCGCGGATGGCCGCCGGCCTGGGGGCCGCTTGCAGAATTCTCTTGAGTTGCCACGATGGTCTCCGCGCCGGTCGCTATAGATGGACCTGGCCGCCGCCAGCAAGTGTAGGCCAGGCAAGGGCCCTCGCCAACCCCCGTCTCAAGCCGCCTTGGCCGCAACGCTGGGTGGCCTCGCTTCCACAGGACCCGGTCGATCCGTGGGGTGGATGTTGGCCAGTTGCGCTTTCAGGTCTGGGCGTCGATCGTCATGCTGTGCAGCAAAGTCCCGCTGGCCCCCCAGCTCTCGCAGATCAGCTGTGGCTTGGGGTGGGTCAGGACCCGCACCCGGCCGATGGTGTTTTCGCCGGTGCTGTCTTGGGACCACTCAGGCCACAAGGTCTCTCTGGGAACGCCAAACTGCTCGACCAAGTCGATGATCGGGGCCTGGGTGATGTCGAGATTGGCCGCCATGAACACCGGGGGGCACTGGGCCTCGCGCTGCAGCATCGCCCCCATGTGGGCATCGCCGGTCAGGAAAACCATGTTTTTGACAGCGCCGGTCGTGTGCAGATCCAGCAGTTTCTTGCGTTCGCTCACGTAGCCGCACCACGTGTCGCCCAGCGCTTCGATCAGCAGACCCACGCCCAGCTTGAGGGCCTCTTGCATCAGGGCGTCGTAGCGGGGATTGATCTCTACCGGCAGAAACACCAGTTTCCACTGCGCTTTTGAAGTCTTCAGGCCATCAATCAGCCACGCCAGCTGTTCTTGGCCGAGCATGGTGTGGCCCGCCGGCTCCTCCAGCGAGGACTTCTTGGTGCCATCGGCTTGGGTCTGGGTCTTGATGGCCGGCTTGATGTCCGTGCGTTGCGAGCGCATGTCCACCAAGAAGAATTCGCAGTGGCCGACGGTGAATTTCTGCCAAGCGCCGGCGCGGCTGGCGGGCAGCGGGTAGGTGGGGATGTAGCGAGACAGGGCGTCCATGCGGTCGCTTTGCTTGCCAGTGACGTCGCGATGGGCGTTGTTCTCTGCAAAGTCGTGGTCGTCCCAGACGTGGGCCAGCGGCACCTCAGCCAGCAGCTTGCGCAGCGGGTATTTGTCGGTCAGGCGGCGTCGCCACGCCTTGGCCAGCTCTTGGGGAAAAACCGTGTGGTTGTTGCCGTTTTCGTCAAGGCCGTTCTTGGCAAAGGCGTAGTCTGGGTAGGTCCAGTCGCCGATCTGGGCGAAAAACCACGGCGGCTCTGGCCAGCTGCCGGCGACTTCAAAGACCTTGCCCTGCGAGGTGGTCGTGCCGCCGTCGTCGCTGTAGCGGCAGCAGGAGCCAAAGGCGAAAGAGAAGTTGAGCGGCTGCAGCTCTGGGCCAAAGGTGCGGCTGCGGATGGCGCGGCTGGTCTGGGGTGCTCCGTCGATCACCGGCACCAACTCATAGCGGGTCGCCGCCTTGAGGCCCTGCAGGACGCACACGGCGGCAAAGTCATTGGCTGAGGTGGTGGTGACGCAGCTGGATGTGACCGCCTCGCCGCCGCCCACCGGCGTGGCCGAAAACTGCACCAGCGCCGGACCGTCGAGGCGCACGGCCAAGCTCAGGGACGCACTGGTAGCGCCGCCGGACACGGGGCCATGGGTGATGGCAGCTCCCTTGCCCACTGGCAGGCAGGCAGCGGAGCTGCCCGAGGCATCGGCGGAGCTGTCAGAAGCCGCGTCGGCGCTGGAAGTCTCTGCGCCGTCGGCACAGGCCGAAGCCAGGGCCACCGGGGCCAGGGCCAGGCCGCGCAGCAACTGGCGGCGGGTGATCGCGTTGGGATTTCTCATCGGTCGGCCTGCCTGTGGCAATTTCAGCGTTGGGGGTCTACGGGCGTGTGCGGGTAGTCCGCGTCGCCGCTGCTCCCCAGTTGTACGGCCTGCATCACAGCCAGCGCCACATCTTCGCGCCAAGGTCGCGCCACTACTTGCACACCGACCGGCAGACCGGCGGAGCCCAGCTCGGCTGCAGCGCAGGCCTTCTCTACGCGGTCCTGACAGACCTGCCTTTGCTCTTCGCCGGCGCGGACGCGGGTCACGGGCACCACCCCCGCCGGAAAGTTCAGCATGACGTAGCGAAAGGCGTAGCTCAGCGAAAGGGTCAGCTCTCCAGAGGTGCCTAGCGGCATGGCAGGCAGCGCGTGGGGCGGACACACCACAGCGTCCAAATCGGCGTCATTCCAGGCATCCAGCTCGGCGCGGCGCATCTGGGTGCGCTGGTCGGTCAGCCGCCAGTACTCGGCCACGGGCTTGACCCCAAGGGATTTGAGCAGGCGCGAGGTGCGCGTCTCTCCCTTGCGCTCCATCAGCAGGGCGGCCAAGGCTCGCGCCGGCCCTGGCAGCCTGGCGATGTTGAAGGTCGGCACCAGCTGACGGACTACCGGGTCGCTGCCCAGGTTGGCGCGCAGGGTCGCACCGCCATCGGCGGAGATGCCGGCCAGCCACACGTACATCAGATCCGGGTGCGGTGCGCGGTAGTCGACCACGGTGGCGCCGGCCGCCTGCAGCACGGCCTTGGCCTGGTGGATCGCCCGGACAATCGAAGGGTTGGGCGTCAAGAATCCGTCATCCTCTTGCACGCCGATGCGCAGGCCGCGCAGGTCGACAGCCAGGGGATCGCCCACGGCAAAGGGCGGAACGGCCGGATCGCGCCGCGCCGACAGCGCCGGGTCCACAGCCCTCATCAGCAGCGCCAGGTCCTCTACCCGGCGCGCCATCGGGCCCATCTGCGCCCGCACCAGCTCTTGGCCCAGCACGCCGGTGGCGGAGCCGCGGTTGGACCAGCGATCCACGGTCGGCTTGAGGCCGGCAATGCCGCAGAAGTGGCAAGGAATGCGGATCGAGCCGCCGATGTCGGTGCCGATGCCCCACGGCGACTGGCCAGAAGCAATCGCCGCCGCCTCGCCCCCCGAGGATCCACCAGGGCTGCGACCCAGATTCCAGGGGTTGTGGGTGATGCCCCAGATCACGTTCTCTGATTCCTGCGCCAAGAGCAGCTGCGGAACGTTGGTCTTGCCCAGGGGAATGGCGCCTTGGTCGCGCAGCACCCGCACCGTCACCGCGTCAGCCGCTGCGGGCTTGTTCTGGCGGTGGCGCAGGCCCATGGTCGAGTCCATGCCCTGCATGTCAATGTTTTCTTTTATTGTGATCGGCAAGCCGTGCAGAAGGCCCACCGCAATGCCGCTCTTGCGCTCGCGATCGGCGCGCTTGGCGCTGTCGCGGGCCTCCGCATCCAAGGGCGAGACAAACGCCCGCACCAGCGGG
>CAIXGW010000366.1 GCA_903919145.1 uncultured Myxococcales bacterium | reverse complement strand
GTCGAGCAACTCGCCAAACCCGCCAGCAGGCAGCAGGCCCACGTCTTCGGCGAACATGGTGAACATCGAGCGCATCAAGAACTACGCCACGGCTTCTGGGCTGTGGCCGCCGCCGCCCTTGTCGGCCGGCATTTCCAGCAACTTGGCCAGGTCAGCCAGCACTTCTGCGGCCTCGCGCGAGACCCGCGCGGCATAGCGCGCCGGATCCAGGCTTTCGGGCTCGGTCCAAACCGTCGCCAGGAGCTTGCGCACCTCTGGGTCCGCCAACGTCGGCACCGCGCGTCCACGCTGCGGCTCATGGTAGATGCGGAACCGCTCGCGCGACGGAAACTGCGTGTACGCCTTGCCGTCGCGGGCGAAGTTCGACCAAAGCTCAATGCAGTGGCCAATGTCGACCACCAGCACGAACGGCGGTGGACGGTGGCCCGAGGGCAGGCTGTTGACGTAGCGCTGTGCCTGGCTGCGCGCCGCGGCCATCTTCTCGTGCCACTTGGCGCTGTCGCGCAGGCCAATGCCCTTCTTGACCGGACCAGTTGGCGTCAGCAGATGGCCGAAGAGGCCGAAGTCTGGCTCCTGCGTGCCCACGCCTTGCTTGGCCTCCAGTAGGAAAGCGTCTTGCTTCTACAGGTCGATGCGCAGCGGCGGCCCGTTGCTATTGAGGTACGGGTCGCGCACCGGCATCTCGAAAACGTACTGGTTCTTCGCTTCCTCCGCCTGCAGCGGCTTGGGTCGTGGCACCCCAAGCAACTCGCACAACTCGCCCAAATACGTCTGCGCGTTGGCCAGTTCGCCGCCGCCAGACGTCCGCCACCGATCGACAAAAGCGCCAACTTGGGCGTCATATGCGACGGTCTCTGTATCGGATCCATGGTCGACTGCAGTCACGGGGACCTCCAGAATGCGTGGCGAGGCTGCCAGCAAGCAACGTCCCTGTCAATTCGCGCCGATACCACGCACGCGTTGGCACCGCCGAACTTTTTGCCAACGCCTAAACCATGATGCAAGGCTCAAAGCATTGCGCCCAGCCGCGCCCTGCTGCCCATCCGTGCTTGCCTACCCGGCAACCAACTGGAGATGCTCCCCTCCCGCCTATGACCACGCATGGCGAAGCCGAGGCCGTATGGGCCCGCGGCATTTGGGGTTTGCTATCCCAGCTTCCGCTCCAGCTCATCCAGCTGCTCGCGCAGCGTCGCCACTGCCGTGCGCATGCGCTGCACCTGGTCTTGGCTCAGCTTTTTGGCGTCAATGCGAGCGAATTCCTGATGCCAAGCCTGGACCTCCTCGGTCCACTTCTCGGTGCGGTTCACCAGCCGGCCGGGCTGCGGCAGCGGCTCGGGCTTGGGGTCGGGAAGCTGCAGGCCCGGTTCGTCAGAGTCGGCGTCCCAGAGGCGGTGCTTGTCATCAAGCGCGACCGCCGCTTCGACTTGGGCCACGGTCCACTGCTGCTCTATGGCCGCCACGGCGATGCGGGCGCGCTGGTTGGGCTCGGCCACGGTGCTGATGGCGAGCGTGGCGCTCCAGCCGAGCCTATCGCGCACACTCGGCGGCAAGGTGTCGTAGCAGATGCGGACGCGGACGCAGCGGCGCAAGGTCTGGTCGCTCAAGGCCATTTCGGCGAGGTCGGCCATGTGGGCGGTAGCGAAGTCCTTGAACTTGGACTCCTTATTTCGGTCGTTGCTGCCGTAGAGCACGGCGCTGCCGCCAAAGAAGCGCTGCAAGATGTACTGGCCGACTTCGAGCCGATAGACCTTTTCGTGGTCGCGGGTCAGAGCATGGAGCCGTTGGATGGCGTCTTGGTATTCGCTTTGGACGATAGGTGGTTGCAGCTCGTTCATAGCAGGGTGCTGGCTCCGGCGGGTCGAGCTTTTCAGTGTGTCAACGTTGACACACTGAAAAGCTCGGGTCGGCGGCGAGAATAGGGCGGGAATGCGGGGCGGGGCAAGGGGGGGGAAGGTCGGCCTGGGTGCGCGAGTCTGAAGCGGTAAGCTACGGCCAGTTGAACCTCGCAACATCCACTTCGGCGTCGGGGGCCACCGACCCACTGTGGAACTCAATACGACCACCCCTGTTGATACGTATGCCGAATTCGACCCTCGACAGGTCAGATCGGTCCTGCATATGCAAGACGCGAATCCTGTACTCGCCGCGCTGGCCCGCGCCGGCGGCCCAGAAGATGTTCTCTGCGCCCTCGTCCGTGATGCCCGCCCCCAAAGCACCCAAGTTGCTGTCCACGTCCAAGACTCCATTGCAGGCCCGTTTCTCCCGGTACCAGACCTTGCGGCCGCACGGCGCCACCACGACCAAGTCGAGATCATCACGCGTGTTCCACCCAAGCGATACCTGGATGTCGCCACCCTGCGAACCCAACGCAGCCAACCGCTCCTCCAGGGCAGCTGCAGACGGGGCTGCCGCGCTGGGCACGGCTGCCTGCCAAACGACCGTGCCTGAACTGGGACCTTGAGCGAGCGGCAGATTTGGCGGAGCCGGCAGCGGTTTGGCGATGGGCAAATCCATTGGGCCGTCAGCGCATGCCACCCCGGCGAAGACAATCGCAATAACTGGCGCGGCTAGGCGCATTGGTCGAGGGCACTCCGTGTCGATGCGGACGCGATGTCGGGGGTAACGCATTCGGTTCCCTTGGCCAGGCCTGGCCCGGCGGGATTGGCGATCCCAAAGCAACTTCGGCAAGAATGGTCCGCCGCGCTGCCGGTTTGTGTCAATCGACCAGTTGGGCCGATACCCCGCACGCCTTGGCACCGCCGAGCATTTTGATCACCAGACCGAGTGCTGGTAGCCCGGCGCCCAGCGCTCCGGCTTGCGGACAGGAAGCGGCTGAAACACCGAAGGAGTCAACGCCCTACAGGCCGGGCCCCTCAACCAAATACACCGGCGTCGGCCCAATGGTCAGCAGCAGCCGGCCCTGGGCATCCGGCACCACCTTGGGCAGCTGCGCCGCCGGCAGCCACGGCGCATCCGCCAGCGCCACTGCGTAGCTGCGATGGGCCCGCGCCGGCAGCCAGACCTGGCGGGTCTGCTCGGGCGGCGGCTCGGCGCTCATCGGCGGCTGGTCCCAGATGACGTGGACGACCTGAGAGGCCTTGGCATCGGCAAACGCCAGCGCCCACCAGCCGTCTTGCGGCCCGCTGCGCTCAACAGCAGAAAACCCAAGCCCGTCAAGGCGCTTGGCCAGGTGCGCGTGGGCCTGTACGGCTGGCTTGGGCTGGGCAGGCGTGGCGTCCAGCCAGTCGGCGTCGTAGCGATACAGGCCAAAGTACTTCTCCCACACCACGTTGTCGGTGTCCGGGTTCTGGTCCAGAAGGGTGTACCAACACAGCCGCTCGACGCCCTGGCTGGCCGCCAAGACCCACGACCTGACCAGGTAGCGCGCGTGGTTCTGCTCGCTGATGGCCGCTTCGGTGGGCCAGCCATGCTCGGTGATCCACAGCGCCCGGGTGCCGCTGCCTTGCGCCGCCCACAGGGTCCGCATCGCCACCGCGGTCTGGTCAATAGAGCGCTGGACAATCGCGCCCGTCGGCGCATCGAATTCCGGTGGCTTCAAGGGCGGATACAGCGGATACGGGTGCCAGGCCAGGGCATCCATCTGGGCGGCCAGCTGCGGCTCTGCGGCAAAACTCGCGGCCAAGAAGGCCTCTGCCCCCTGGATCAGCTGCGGCACATAGAACAAGCCGCCGTAGCCGACCCGCGCGGCCGGCACCGCCTGGTGAAGGGCCTGTACGGTCAATTGCAGCAGCTTGGCGTAGGCCTTGGGGTCGCCGTCCAGGCTGCCGGAGGCCGACTTCCAGAAGCGGTAGCCAGCGTTCTGCTCATTCCACACTTCCCAGTCGCTGACCGCCGCGGAAGCATGCACTGCCAGCGCCACCGCATACTTGGCAAAATCGTCGGGGTTGTCAGGCGGATAATGGTGGTCGCCGCCGCTGGCCTGCGCCGCCTTGGAGGCCCAGGGCACGCCGTAGGCCAGCACACCCAGCACGCCCAGCTGGTAGCCGGTCTTCTGGCGAAATGCCGCCAGCTCCTGCAGCAGCGTGTCGACACTGGTAAACTGCAGCGCGCCCTTCTTGGGCTCGATGTCCGCCCACAGAAAGTGCCAGCGCAGCCAGTGCACGCCCAGCAAGGCGCTTTGCTCAAACAGAAACTGCCTCTGC
>CAIXGW010000365.1 GCA_903919145.1 uncultured Myxococcales bacterium | reverse complement strand
GTCGCCCAGCAAGAACTGATCCACCGCCGTCCAGCCCTTGGCAAAGGTCGGGTAGTGCAGCGCCAGCGGCCTCATCATCGGCAGCTGGGGATCCTGAGCTAGCATCCACAGATAGGGCCACAGCGCCGCGTGAAAGCGCGTCCACTGCAGAAAGTGGGCTTCGCTCTCCTGGTCGCCTTCCCACTGCCAGTTGGCCGGCCCGTATTTGCCGTGGTGGGTGCGCATCACCGGGCTCAGGGCGCCCAAGGTCACCCAGCGAAAGAACAACTCTTTGCTGGTGTAGTCCGCGCCGGTCGAAGCGTAGCCGGCAATGTCGTGGCCGTAGTAGGGAAAGCCGGTGACCCCCAGGCCCAGGCCAATGGGGATGACGCTGGGCAGGCCGTCGCCCTGGCTGAAGTCGGTCTGCTGGTCGCCGCCCCACACCACCGAGACCTGCGTCTGCGACCCCAGCCACGCCGAGCGCACAAAGTACAGCCTCTCTACCCCGTCTTTGGCGTGCCAGGCGTCAAACAATTCGCGATTGAGCTTCTGGCATTCCACGGCGTACTGCTGGTGGCGGTCCAGCCCCACAGAGCCGTCGGCCATCACCGCGTCGGTGGGCAGCCACTCGCAAAAATCGGCCATCCAGCCATCTGACCCGCCGGCCAGCCCGGTGGCGTACTGGTCTTTGGCCCAGCTGCGGGCTGCCGGATTCCACAGGTCCAGCAGCGAGGCCGGCAAGAACTTGGCGCCGGTAAAGGTGTACATGCTGCCGTCGGGCTTGCGGATTCCATAGCCCTTGGCCTTGGCTTCAGCAAAGATATCAGCGTCAGAGGTCAAGAAGGTGTTGTTGTACGTCAAGAACTTGTAGCCAAGCCCATGCAGATCCTTGGCCAGCTGGTTGAAATCGGGGTAGAGATTGCCGTCGACCAGCCAGTCTTCGTCCAGGGTATAGTCCGACCCCGCCTTGGTGCCGCCGCGCCAGTCTTCGCTCCAGATGGTGCTGACCGGATAGCCGCCGTCTTTGAGCTTGTTGGCGATTCTGCGCACGTTGGTGCTGCCATAGATGGCGTCGATCCACGGCAACAGGGCAAAGCCGGGCAGCACTTCGGGGGTGCCCAGGGTCTTGCCCAGCGCCCGCTGCAGCTCCAGAGGGGTTGGCTGCACCAGCACCGTCAAATCCAGGTCCTTGCTCCAGTTTTCCCACCGCACCTGCTTGGCGTCGGTCTTGCACAGGTCGGCGACCACCCGGTGGTCCGAGCGCAGGATCACCGCATAGCCGCGGCTGGAAAGGTAGATCGGCATGGGCGTGTGGGTCTGGTGGCGCTTGCCGGTCAAGAACCAGCTGGGCGACGGCTCCTCTTCTGGAAACTTGCCGATGCCGTCCTCCTCGACCCACAGCGCAGCGCGGCGGCCGCGGTGGTCCACGTCAAAGCTCTGGCCTCCCAGCCCCAAGAAATGCTCGTCGGCGGCACACTCGTAGGCCAAGGTTGAGCGATTCCATGCCTCTACCGGCTCAATCTTGATGCGGGCAGAGTCGCTGGTTCTCTCAAGCGTAATAGAACCAATGGTCTTTCCCTCTGCGTCCATAGCCTGCAACGTCGCCAGACTGGGCAGGGCGGTCTGCACAACCAGCGATTTGACTGTCTTCCAAGGGGGTTGATCACCCTCTTCGAATTTAAAAGATCCAAAGGCGTGCTGGATAGTCGCTGTGCCATTGCGAAAACCAATGCCCTGGCCCTCGGCGCCCAGCAGCTGCAGCACCGCCTTGTCGCCTTGGCGCAGGGCGATGCGACCGCCAGCCAGGTCGGCCTCAAACCACAGACCCGCGCTTTTTTCCAGCAGACTTGGCCCGCGCGGGCCGGTCTCAAACTGGCTGTCCAGGCTGGCTTGGGCGTCGCCGCTGTCCGCCCCGTCGCCATCGCCGCCGCAGGCCCCCAGCCCGGGCACCACGGCCAGCAGCAGACCCAGCAGCTGCGCCGAGGCTGCCATTTTGAGACTATGGCCTTTTCTCGAGATTTGTCTGGACACGGCTGCCCCCCAACTAACCTTGCGCGCCTGGGAACTTAACATTTATCTACTAGACGTTTGTTAACTTTCTGCCGCGGCGCTCTGCTGGGCCAGCTCTACCGCAGCGGCAATCACGATCCGCGCGCACGCCTCAGCGTCAGAGCCCGCGTCGTGGTGCTTGAGGCGGATGCTGAGGTGCTCGCACACCGTCGGCAGGTTGTTGCGCGGCAGCTTCCACACCCGCCTGGCCAGCTTGACGGTGCACTGAAAGGGCGTGGTGACCTCGGGCAGGCCTGCGGCAAGCAAGCACGTATTCAACACTTTCTTGTCAAACCCGGCGTTGTGGGCGGCAATGAACTCAGCGCCGTCCAGGATGGCGCAGATGTCGCGCCACACGCTCTCAAACGGCGGCTCTTTGGCCACGTGTGCCCAGGTGATGCCGTGCACCCAGCTGTTCTCTATGTCTTTGCGCGGCGGGCGGATCAGCCGGTGCAGGGTCTGGCGCACCAGCCCCCCTTCCACGCGGACAATGCCAATCGAGCAGGCGCTGTCGGGGTAGCGGTCGGCCGTCTCAAAGTCCAGCGCCACAAAGGTCGCCAGCGGGTGCGGTGCCCAGCCGCCGTTCTTCTCTGCCATCCGATCCCCCTAGACAATCCGCGCCTGCAGCAGGGTCACCCCGGCAATTCGCGCGGTCAGCAGGTCGCCCCGCAGCACCGGCCCCACCCCTTCTGGCGTGCCCGTGTAGATCAGATCGCCGGCGCGCACCTCGACCCACTGCGACAAGTAGGCTACCACTTCCGGCACCGACCAGATGAGGTCGCGCAGATCGCCGCGCTGCCGCAGCTCGCCGTTGACGCTCAGCTCAATGGCCCCGTGGCGCGGATGGCCTACGGACTGGACCAGCTGAATGGCGCTGCAAACCGCAGAATAGTCAAAGGCTTTGGCCATCTCCCACGGCTGACCGCCTTTCTTGGCGCGGGCCTGCACGTCGCGGCGGGTCATGTCGAGCCCTACCGCGTAGCCGGCAATTGCGTCGGTCGCAGCCTGCAGGGTCAATTCGCGGCCGCCGCCGCCCAGCGCCACCACCAGCTCGACTTCATGATGAAAATCAGAAGTCTGGGGCGGGTAGGGCACCAGCGCCTCGCCCAGGTGCCCTTCTTCGACCAGCTGCGGGGCCTCGACCAGGGCGTCGGCCGGCTTGGCAAAGAAAAACGGCGGGTCGCGCTGGGGATCGCCACCCATTTCGCGGACATGG
>CAIXGW010000364.1 GCA_903919145.1 uncultured Myxococcales bacterium | reverse complement strand
GCCTACCACGCGGCCAAGAGCTCTTGGCGGACCACGGCGCAGAATGGCGCGGACGGCCTGAAGGCGGGCGGTTTCCAGTTGCCTCCGCACACCCTGGCCGGGTCGATGCCGCTGGTGGACTAACGGCAGTTCGCTGGGCCGCAGGCCCCGTTCGCAGCCCGCGGACTGGAGGATTACGTGATTTCATAGACTTGACATTGCCTTGGGCCACGTGGTTCCGGCCACGTGGTTCCGGCGACTCTGCCCCGGGGACACGCAGAGTCAGTTGGTCGGCACAGACGCTGCGACTCGTCGCGTTTGCCCGATCCGCTGTTGGCAGCGCCGTGCCAAGGTGCCCTGACGACGAGAAGCCTCTGACCCGCCGCAACTTTCGCCTCGCACCAGCACCGTTCGTCACAGCCTCGTCACCCTGCCATATCAGGCGACTTGATTATCGTCTGTAGTGGAATTAGAATCGCCGTAGTCGAGCAAATGCGCCGAGCCGCGCTGATGGAGTACCATGAGACTATTGACTTTGATACCTCTTGTCAGCGCCCTCGCTCTTGCAGCTGGGTGCCAGAGTTCGCCTCCAGCACTCGCCCAAGCGGCAGTCCCTGCGCCGCTGGTAAAGGAAGCGCCGACCCTGGCGGCCCACCCGGTCTCCGTGGCTGGGCAGGGCGGCAGTGCCAAGGGCGACTTTGGCCCACCGCAGGGTGCAGCCATCGAAGCGCCGCTGACGGATGCGCCCGAAGTGCCGCCGCCCTTGGACCGCACTACACCTGCGAAGGTAGTGGTCCACCTGGAGGTCAAGGAAGTCACCATGCAGATTGCAGAAGGGGTCGAGTACACCTTCTGGACCTTTGGCGGCAAGGTTCCCGGCAAGTTCATCCGCGTGCGCCAAGGCGACACAGTCGAGTTCCACTTGCAGAACCATCCCGACAGCAAGATGCCTCACAACATCGACTTGCACGCGGTCACAGGTCCGGGCGGCGGCGCGGCCTCAAGCTTTACGGCACCTGGCCACGAGTCGCAGTTCACCTTCAAGGCCCTCAATGTTGGGCTGTATGTGTACCACTGCGCTACGGCTCCTGTGGGCATGCACGTTGCCAACGGCATGTACGGCCTCATCTTGGTTGAGCCACCAGGCGGACTGCCCAAAGTCGACCGCGAGTACTACGTGTTGCAGGGCGACTTCTACACCGTGGGCAAGTACCGCGAGAAAGGCCTGCAGCCCTTCGACATGCAAAAGGCCATCGAAGAGAACGCCACCTACGTGCTGTTCAACGGCAGCGAGGGCTCGCTGGTCGGAGACAAGGCGCTCAAGGCCAAAGTCGGCGAGACGGTGCGCCTCTACCTGGGCAACGGCGGCCCAAACCTGACGTCGAGCTTCCACCTGATCGGCGAGATCTTTGACACGGTGTACACAGAAGCTGGTACGCGGATTCAGGAAAACGTCCAAACCACCGTGATTCCATCCGGCGGTGCGGCCATCGTCGAGTTCAAAGTCGAGGTACCGGGCACCTATGTGCTGGTCGACCACGCCCTGTTCCGCGCCTTCAACAAGGGCGCCGTGGGCATGCTCAAGGTCGAAGGCGATGCTGACGCCGCCAAGCCTATCTACTCGGGCAAAGAAGTCGATTCGGTCTACCTGGGTGACATGGTGACTCAGAACGCCGCCGTGGCAACGGCAACCAAGGGTGCGGCTAGCGGCACGTTGACCAAGGAACAGCAGGTTGCCGCTGGAGAGCGACTCTTCCTAGGCACTTGCTCGCCGTGCCACCAAGCGACTGGCCTGGGGATCCCCAAGGTCTTTCCACCCCTGGCCAAGTCCGACTTTCTGATGGCAGACAAGACGCGGTCCATTGGCATTGTGGTCAACGGCCTGCAGGGCGCGGTCACAGTCAACGGCGAGGCATACAATGGCGTCATGCCGCCGCTGTCGCACTTGCCCGACGACGACATCGCCAATATCCTGACCTACGTCCGCAACAGCTGGGGCAATAGCGGCGAGGCCGTGTCTGCAGCAGAGGTCAAGCAAGTTCGAGCCACCACGCCCCGCCCGGCTGGCGCGGGTCACTAGAACCCGAGCCTGAAGTTCCCTCCGGGTTCCGGAACGGACTTGGTTTGGGGTACGGAAGAAGACCCAACAGCAGTACCCAAGGCCTGCGAACTAGAGCCGGGGGTGCCCGCCGCGAGCCAAAGGTCTTGGCTTCGGGCCCCCTCCGCTGCAAGGCCGGACGAGAGCTTGGGACTTGGAGACCAGCAGACTGAACACCGGTCTGCTGGATGCCGTATCCTGGGGCCGGCGCCCCCAGCGGCGCGCTTGGCGGCCCACTAAGCAGGCAGCCACCCGACCAAAGGCTGGTTGTTGGGTCGGTGCTCCAACCGGGCTTGCTGTTCCGGGCCGCGACGCCAGTGGATGGCGCGCTGAGGAAAGGGCCATGCTTGCCTGGCTGCTGCCAATACTGATGCTGATGGTGGGGGTTACGGCGCCGCGGGCAACCAGGCCGGCCGATCCCCGCCCGCCACAGGTGGGGATGGTCTGGATAGATGGCGGTTCGTACTCGCCGTTCTATCCGCCGGCCCCAGGCGTGAGCAAGGTCTTCGTCAGCCCGTTCTGGCTGGACGCGCTGCCAGTGACCGAGCGCGACTGGCTAGTGTTTGTGGGCTCGCATCCGCAGTGGCAGCGCGGTCGCGTGGCCAATCTCTTTGCCGATCAAGGCTATTTGCGCCACTGGCGCGGGCCGGTCGACCCAGGGCCGGGCGTCAAGCTGCTGGCGCCGGTCACCCGCGTCAGCTGGTTCGCGGCCCAGGCCTACTGCCGCAGCCGCGGTCTGCGCTTGCCCACCGAGCACCAGTGGGAGCGGGCCGCGCGCGCTTCGGCGACCCAAGAAGATGCCAGCAACGACGCAGGATTCCGCCAGCAGATCATCGACTGGTATGGGCGGCCGGCTGGCGATCCCAGCGTCGTCGGCCGTGCCCCAGCCAACCTGTGGGGTGTCAAGGACTTGCATGGCCTTGTGTGGGAGTGGGTCCTGGACTTCAACAGCACCCTCATCTCCAGCGACAACCGCGGGACCAATGACAAAGACAAGCTGCCCTTCTGCGGCGCCGGTGCCCAACAGGCCAAAGACAAGGGGGACTACCCCAGCTTCATGCGCGTAGCATTTCGCACCTCGCTGCGCGCCCACTACACCGCCCGCACCCTGGGCTTTCGCTGCGCCGCCGCAGCACCTTGAGGGGTCAATGTATCCAAGAACCCAAATTCTAGTCACTTTGGTTGCCCTGTTGGGCTGCCAGGGACGGCCGGCTCCGACGGTGCCGACACCCGTGGCGCCGCTGGCCGCAGAGCCCCAGGTCGGGCAGGCGCTAGCGCCGGCTGTGCCTGTCTCGCCTTCGGCAGCCGCGGCTGCAGCGATGGCCGAGCCAGCAAGCCCCGCGGCAGAGCCGGCAGGCCACGCCGTGCTTCCGGCGGCCACCGCCACGGTCACCGACTCGCTGTACCTGCTGCCCGCCAAGCTGCAGGACCAAGACGGCAAATCCCTTGGCCTAGACGGCTGGAAGGGCCAGCCGACCCTGGTCGCCATGTTCTACGCCAACTGCCCGCAGGCCTGCCCGCTGCTCATCCAGAACGTCAAGGCCGTGCTGGCGGCAGTGCCGGAGCCGGCGCGGGCCCAGGTAAGGGTGCTGCTGGTTTCCATGGAACCCACTGAAGATACCCCAGAAGTCTTGCGCGGCGTGATGACCAAGCACGGGCTGGACGCCGCGCAGTGGCGGCTGGTTCGCGCCGATGAGGACACCGTGCGCGACATCGCTGCGGTCCTGGGCATCGCCTACAAGAAGCTCGACGACGGTAGCTACAACCACAGCTCTCTTATCACTTTGCTGGATGGGCAAGGCAAGGTGGCGGCGCGCGAAGACGGCCTGCGCCCGGCCAAGGACGCCCTGGCTGGGGTCGCGGCCAAGCTGGCCATCCCGGCCCCCTAGAACCTGCCCAAGCACAAATTGGCGGCGCCTGTGCTGCTGTGTTGGTCTTTGCCGTTGAGCGGGTCGCAAGGTCAGACCTTTGGTGGCGGTCCTGGGCCGGCGCGGGAATAGCTGCGGCAGTCCGCTCGTTTTACCCTCCATGCCTCAACGCCCCGCCCCACCCATTGCTGACCAGACCCAACCTGCTGCCGACCCGCCGGCCCACCAGCTGCAACTGCCGGAGCCGCCCGACCCGCTTGACAAGCCGGCCTGCAGCGGCAGCCCAGCAAAATCCAGCCACCACCGGCGCTTGGCCCGCATCGGCCAGTCGCCGCGCTGGAAGGGCCAACAGTTTGGCAACACGGCGGACATCGAGCTCAAGATGAACCCGCTGGACTTCCGCATGGCCGCGGACTTTGCGTTTGGCGGCAAGAAGCGCGCACCCCAGGGGCGGATTCCGCTGGAGCACGACATCGAGGTGCGCTTGAGCGGGCCGCCTTCGCAGGGCCTGCGGCTGACTTGGCTCGGCCACTCGACGGTGCTTGTGGAGATCGACGGCGTGCGTCTGCTGACCGATCCGGTGTGGGGCGCGCGGGCCAGTCCCGTCTCCTTTGCCGGTCCGCGGCGCTTCCATCCGGCACCGCTGGCGCTGGCCGATCTGGGCCGAATTGACGCCATCTTGTTGAGCCATGACCACTACGACCACCTGTGTGCCCCCACCTGGCGCAAGCTGCTGCACGGTGCGGCGCCGGGCTGGAGCGGCAAGGTGGTGACGGCGCTGGGCGTTGGCGCCCACCTGGAGCGCCTGGGTGTGGCGCCAGAGAACATCACCGAGCTCGACTGGGGCGAAGGCACCTGGATCGACAGCGCTGGCGCCAGGGTGCAGGTGGTGGGCACGCCGTCTCAGCATTTCTCTGGCCGCGGGGCGCTGGACCGCAACCGCACCCTGTGGTCCGGGCTGGCGGTGCTGGGGCCGCACCACCGGGTGTTCTTCTCGGGCGATACCGGGCCGACGCCAGAGCACGCCGACATCGGCGCCAGCTTGGGGCCCTTTGATGTGGTTTTGTTTGAGATTGGCGCGTGGCACCCGGCCTGGGGCTCCATCCACCTGGGGCCGGAGCGGGCGTTTGAGGCGTTTGCGTCTATGGGGGCGCGGGCGCTGCTGCCGGTTCACTGGGGCACCTTTGACCTGGCCTTACACCATTGGGCGGAACCTGCAGAAACCCTGTGGAATATCGCAGTCGCCAAGCAGGCCCAGGTCTGGCAGCCGCGCATCGGTGGCAGCGTCGAACCCGGCGCTACGGTCGCCGAGCCCTGGTGGCGAGCGGTGAAGTAGCGGCCGTGCCACCGCGGGGTCGACACCGCATGGGCAATTGGCGATTCTACCGACCGTTCTGTCCCCCAGCCAGGGCGCCGCCCCAAGCTGACAGGGCAGTCCTGGCCAATGTGCTGTGAGGTCGCGCCGATGGATGTGTGGCAGTGGATCTTGCTGGCGGCGGCAGTGCTGGCGCTGGCGACCTGGGCGCACCTGAAGTTTTGGGTGGCGCGCCTGAGCCGTCCCGTGCGCTACGACGAAGAGCACCTGATCGGCACCCCAGACGGGTCGCACATTGAGCTGAGGCGCCTAAAACCCCAGGGTTCAGAAGGCCATGAGGGCCCTAACCTGCCGCCGGTGCTGCTGGTCCACGGCATAGCTATGAACCACCGCAACCTCGACTCCGACGAGCGCCTGAGCCTGGCCCGCCAGCTGCGCAGCGACGGCCGCGATGTGTGGCTGCTGACCCTGCGCTGCGGCCGGGCGGTCCTGCGGCGCGGCGAGCTGGCGCGCCACACTTTTGGCGCCTTGGCCGAGCACGACGTGCCGCTGGCCGTTGCCGAGGTGCTGCGGCGCACCGGCCAAAATCACCTTGATTATGTTGGTTTTTCAATGGGAGGCATCTTGTTGTATGCCACCCTGGGGCGGTCAGTGGCAGCCCAGGCAGTGCGGCGGGTGGTGATCATCGGCTCGCCGGGGCGGATCGGCCGGGTGGTCCGCGGTGTCGGCTGGTTGAGGCGACTGCCCGCCTGGTGCTTCTTGTGGCGGCTGCCGCTGCGCTTGTTGTCGCGCCTGGCGGCCTTTGCCAGCGAGTGGATGGTCACGCCAGTCCACACCACGACCATGGAGCTGGCCAACTGCCAGCCCGGCTATGTGCGCCACGCTGCGGTCGATGCGGTGCAGTCAGTGCCGGGGCCGCTGTTGCGCGAGCTGCTGCACTGGGCCTACGGCGACGGCGTCATCCGCCTGGCCGATGGCCGCGACGTCCTAGACGGCTTGCGCGATGCCACCCAGCCGGTGCTGCTGATCGCCGGAACCAAGGATCGGCTGGCACCGCCCAAGACCTTGGCGGTGGTGCTGCAGGCCTGGGGCGCCCACCACAGCGGTGTGGCCAAGTCTTTGCTGGTCGTGGGTCGCAGCGCCGGCCAGCCCAGCGACTACGGCCACGCCGATCTGGCCATCGGCAGCCGCGCGCCGCAAGAAGTTCACCAGGCGATCTGCCAGTTTCTCAACGGTGCGGCGGTCTAGCAGCCCGCCGCTGAGGGGCCCCAACCTACGGCCAACCACGCAAGAACGATTGGCTGGCCTGGAGGTGGCCGCGGGAGTCCTAGGTCCGCGTCTGCGTGACGGCGGCAGGGCCCAGCGCAACGTACAAGCGCCGCCACACCCCCATGCCGGCTAGCGCGGTCGCCACCCCAGCCGCGGCCATCCAGCGCCCGCTGTCGGCGGCCGGAATGGCCAGGACCACAGCCGCCCCTTCGCCAAGGGCCAGACCCGCACAGCCAATCAAGTAGCCCAGCTGCGGCAGCTGCCCGGTGACCCACGCCCCAGCCGCCGCGCGCAGCGACTCTGGCGCCTTCATCAGCGTGGCCTGTGACGCCGCGCCTTCTGCGCCGTAGGCCACCTGCAGCAACGCGGTGGCCAGCCACACGGCGAGCAGCCCAGGGTAAAGGGCCAGCCCTAGCAGCCCCAGCAGCAGCGCCACGGGCGTAGACAGCAGCACCCGGCCATAGCCGATCCGCCGCAGCAGCGGTCCGGCCAGGCTGATCTGCATCAGTGACTGCAGCAGCGGCCCAAAGAACTTGAGCTCGCCGTAGGATCGCTGCAGGGCGTCGCTTCCGCCGGGCTCCAGCTGCAGTACGGCGACCACAGCCAGGCTCATGACCGTCCAGGTGACGCCGTTGCCCAGCTCCAGCATGCCCAGCCAGCGCACTACCGGGTGGCGCCACAGGTTGGCCACCGACTGCTGAGGCTGCGACGGCGCAACGTGCAGCACCGGATGAGATAGCCAAGGCAGGATCAGCGCCGCAGCGCCCAGCATACCTGCGCATGCCGGCAGCAGCCACGCGGTCTCGCTGCTACCCGCTGCCAGCGCCGCCCAGCCCGTCCCCACCAAAGTACCGACATAGGCGAGGCCGTTGAGGGGCCCAAACAGACGGATCGCCTGGTTTTCTGCAAAGGTGTCGCGTGCCAGCGTCCAGGCTGCCAGCACCACCAGGTTGGACTGCAGGGTGTTGACAATGCCCACGGCCATCCACCAACCGGGCGCGGCCTGGCCGCCGCGGGTCGCCGCCCAGATCAGCGCCAGCGCCGCGCCAAAGCCGGCCAGCAGCGCCATCGCCAGCCGCCGCGGTCGGATCCGCTGCAGCCACGGCGCCAACAAGGTGATGCCGGTCAGGGCGATCGCCGCGTCCACCGCCCACAGCGCGATGACGCCGCGGTAGCCGGCACTGGTGACCAAGGCCACGGTCGACAGCACATCGGCAATGCCCTGTACCGCAGCGCTGACCACCAGCAACAGCGCCACGCCGGCAAAAGCCCGCCGCTCGCCGCGCCGCGGCCAGTGCCCGCCGGGCGACGCGGCTCGGCCTGTGGGGCCGTCAGGTTGGTGGGGGGCTGGCGTCTGTCACCCCTCTAGTCGCGCCGCCAGATAGCCTTGCAGGCCCTCGGCGACGGCCAGGCCAAAGGGCTCGGCGTCATCGGTGCGGTCATTGCGCAGCTCGACCACCAGCGTAAAAGCTTTGTCTTCGCTAAGGAAAATGTCGCCCAGCTGCCCAGCATCGTGGGACCAAGCCCCCATCGCTTTGGCCAGGTCCCGCACGCCGACTAGGTCCGCCGGCTCTTCGCTTTGGCCGGTGGCAGCTGCCTCCAGGCGCGGGTCCTGCTCGTCGGTCCAGGCCAGGGCCACCAGCGTCTCTGCCGTGGCCATGGGCAGCCGACCGGTCTGCGCCAGCCAGCGGAACCAGCGCGCCGCCAGAAACCGCGCCGATAGAGCCCACGGCCCCTGGGTCGGATAGGGGGCGGGGCCAACCCGGAAATTGCGGACCTGCAGGGCGTCCGTCACCGCCCTCTCCAAAGGCCAGGGGGTGCCGCGCAGGTCGCCGGGCAGCAGCCGCGCCAGGCCCACCGGGTAGGCGCTGGCCCACGGAGTCGCCGAGATCAAGGCCGCTTCTGGGCGCCGCACCGGCCGCCCGCCAGCCTGCTTGTCATAGGTCGAGCCCAGATCGCCAAAACTGTGAACTTCGACAAAGCCTTGAGCCGCCTCTGCCGCCGCGCGGATCTGGCCCAGGGCGGCGCGGTACCAGCCCTCCAGTGCCTCGCGGCCCCCCTCGCGCAGGTGGGCAGCCGCCCAGGCATCCAGCGCCCCCTTGCCAAACAGGGTCTCTTTGGCCTCAACGCGACCCTTCCAGCCGCGGTTCAGGTCCATCAGCCCGCGCGGCAAGATCGGCGCCAGCCCCGGCGCCCCCAGGTGGCGAGCGGCGGCCGCCATGGCTTCTCCACTGCCGGCGTCGTGCCACTCGGCAACGCGCTCGGCCAGCTCGGCTTGAATGGCCGGGTCGGGGTCGACAAACGGCACGGCCTCGGCCAGGGCCGCGGTGGCATGGGGCGAGACCAGCAGAATCGGCGCGTGGCCGGGCAGAGCGTAGAGAGCCGGCGTGGGCAGCGGAAAGGACATCGCGACCTCCAAGGTCAGGGGCGGCGATGTTGGCACGGGCACAGGATGGCTCGCAACTGCCGACTCAGACAGCGCCAGGTCGGCTGCAGAGGTGTTCAGACTGCACAGGGCCTCAGCGATCGGCAAGTTGGAGACGCGCATGGAGGGCGTTTAGGCTGTTGAACTCCTTGGCCAAGCGGATGCACAAGCAAGCTCGCGCCCCTGCCTGACAGCCAGCGAGCCCCCAAGGTAGGTCGCGCCGGACCGCTGTGCAGCCCCACCGGCATGGCGGCGCGGCTCAACAGCTCAACCAGACGCTCTCTACGGCTGCATCACCCAGCTGGTCGGCGCGCAGCTGGAAACGCCGGCTCCGACCACAGGATAGCCAAGGGTCGGCTGAAAAAGCCCATAGGTATCAGCAATTGGATCGTACACATACACCGAGGTCGAGGGATCCTTCTCGCCTTGGAAAAACATCAAGAAGCGCCCGCCCCAATGGGCAAAGGCCCAGTTCTTGACCGCCGCCATCTGCAGTTCTGCCAGTAGCTTGACCTGGTCCACCGCGCCAGTGGCCTTGTGAATCCGGGCGATGCGCGCCGGCTGACTCTGCGGAAAGAAGCCCCACAGCTCGCCTTGCCCGGTGCCGGTCAGCTCCGGCCAGCCCGGTACAATAGCGATGTTGCCCAGCACGGTGGCGGTAAAGGTGCCAAGGTCAATGGCGCCCAGCTTGCCCTTGGCTGATCCGACATACAGCGTCTCTGCGCTGCTGCCCGGCCCGTCCGCGGCAAAACCCATCCCGCTCTCGATAAAGCCCTTCTCGCCAATGGGCCACGGCGTTGGCTGGCATGCCGCGTTGGCCGTGCTGACCTGAAACAGCTCGCCCGATGAGTACATGACCCAGGCAGTGCCCTTGCGGTCCACAGCCATAGAAAACGGCCAGGTGGCGTACTCGGCCGGGCACTCCAGCGTGCCAATCACGGTGATCTGCTGGCTCTGCGGCAGGTAGGCCAAGAGCTGATAATTCTTGGTCAGCAGGTAGATCTTCTGGGTCGCCGGGGCGCAATCTGCAGCGGGTTGCCAAACGGCGCCGCCTGCGTCTGAGCTAAGCACGGGCAGGTCGGCCGCCCCGTCTGCGGCGTCGGCGGGCGCGGCAACCTCCAAGGCAGCATCGGGCTTGGCGGTGTCAGGCGCATCGCTGGCGTCGGCGGCGGCCCAGCTGTCGGCATCGCTGGGCCCAGCGGCGTCGGTGTCCCGCGGACTGGGCGCGTCCGCGGCGGCAGCAGCAGCCCCAGCCGCATCGGCATTGGCAGCCAGCGGCGCCACGTCAAAGGCCAGCGAGTAGGCGCCTGTCGAAGAAGCGGCGGGCGGCGTACTGCAGCCAAGCACCGCCGCGAGCACACACAATCGCAAAATTGCCAGGGTTTGCAGAACGGATCGCGGGGTGGCCGTCGAAAGAGACCTGGAGCACCGATCAAGACCGCTGCCTTCCATCGGTAGGCTCTCTGTTTGGTGGGTCGCCCTGCACGCCCAAGCGGTCGCGCCGGCTCGATTGCTGGGCTTGCGACTGGTGGAGGTTCGATCTTTTGGCACAGCAAGTCTTGGCGGCATTGCGCGGTCCCTTGAACAACAGCCGGGTACGACCCGCCCTGGACTAGTCCCCCACAAGCCCCTTGCCGGCCGCAGCCCCGACTGGCAGCGCGGGAAGGCGCAAGCGCCAACAGTAGCACATCGGGCCTGCAAACGACCAAACCCGGCGACGCCCGTCCAACATCCGGCTTGGACTACGTATCTGGACCCTGGGTTCCGCCCCCCGAACTCCGCACCAGCGCCTGGCGCAGCCGCGCTGCCAAGTCCGCAGCCACCGCCTCCAACGCCGGCACTGGCAGCCCTTGGGCCCGCAGCTCGTGCCCCATCGAGGTCAGCCGCGCCCCCGCCAAGCCGCACGGCACCATCAGCTCAAACAGGTCCAGCGGCGGGTCCACATTCAGCGCCAGGCCGTGCAGGCTCCAGCCGCGGCGGATCCCCAGGCCGATGCTCGCCAGCTTGCGCTCGTCATCCAGCCAGACGCCAGAGAACCCGGCCCGGGTGATGGTCTCTAGACCAAAGTACCGGCAAGTCGCCTGGATCTGCTGTTCCAGCAGCCGCACAAACGCCGGCAGGTCGCCCAGCGGCCCGCGCCCCACCGGCCCCTGCAGCTGCGCCAGCTGGACGACCGGGTAGAGGACCAGCTGGCCTGGGCCGTGCATGGTGATCTTACCGCCGCGCCCTACCCGGTGCACCTCGATGTCCACGGGCTGGGCTTGTGGATCGCGGGTGTCGCGCCACTGGCGGCCTAGCAGGCTCTCTTCGCCTCCTGAGCGCCCCAGCGTCGCCACCGGCGGATGCTGCAAGACCAGCAAGACGTCTGGCCGGTCGCGCGGCCTTTCTACCAATTCATCCAGCAGATCGATTGCTTGCTGATAGTCGCACAGGCCATCGCCCCGCTCGGGCGAGCGCAGGTACAGCAGCTGGGGCTGCGGGTCCGCGGCCACGGCGTCGAGCAGGTGGCGGTCCCACGGCAGCATCGGCGGCGGTCAGCCCAGCTCGCGCGAGGCGATCAGCTGGCGCAGGTCTTCGGCATTGCCCATCGGCAGCAGCCCGGTCATGGCCAGGCGCCGCTTGGCCGCAGGCTGGTGCGCCCCGCCGCGCGCCGCCGACGCCACCACCGCCGGATCCGCCAGATCGCTGCGCCCCAACAGCTCTAGCACCCGCGGCATGACGCGCTGGCGCACACTGGCGATCTGCCTGGCCTTGTATTCCGCATAGCTGGCGCGGCCTTCGGTGGCCGCCTTGTAGGAGGCAATGTCCATGACCTGCACTTCATACGGAAAGAAGAACTGGATCTCCTGCTCAATGCCCGCCGTAGACAGCGCAGCCAGCATCTCTTGCAGCGGCGCGCCAGTCAGGTGCTTCTCTGCGACCGATCGCGCCGACACCAGGCGCGTATACAGCGGATTCTCAAAGCGGATCATCTGCCGGCAGGTGAACTGGATCGAGCGGTACTTGTCGCTGGAGTAGGGATTCCAGTCCTGCTGGTCGCTGGAGGCCGGCTTCTGCTCAAAGGCGTGGATGGCGTCGACGGTCTCCAGCTCATCCAGCTCGCCCTTCTGGAAGCGGCGCAGGCAGTCGCGCACATGGGCGTCGTAGGCCTCCAGGTCCAGCAGGGTGTTGCGCGAGCGGGTCGGCTTGATGTTGGGGAACATGATCGTGTGCTCTTCGCGCAGCGCCCGCACCACAAACAGCGCATCCACCGGTTTCTCTACAATGATGCGCACGCCGATGTGGTCAAACAGGTCGTAGGCAACATTTTCCTGCTTTTGCAGTAACTTGACCACGACCGAGCGCAGCGGCTTGGTTTCCTTGATCTCAAAGCGGACCAGCGGCACATCCAGCGTCTTGCTGTGCAGGTACTGGCTGCCATCTTCGCGGGTGCGCACCTGGGCAATGAAGCGATCTAGGATCTTGGCGCGGATTTCGCGGTAGTAGTTGTCCTGAAAGTAGTTGTTGGCGTGGGCAATGGTGTGCATCACCCGCAGCACCGCACAGGCCCAGGCCATGCGCAGGTCAAATTCGTGGCGCAGCTGGGCCGGTTCCGCCGCGCCGGGCCGGCCTTCGCCGGTGGCCAGGCAGATGATGTCGAGGATCGGCAGGGTGTCGAGCTCGGTCGGAACTTCGACGTCTTCCAAGCCAGAAGTCACCACTCCACGAAGGAATCCCAAGGCTTCTACGCGAATCAGCTCAACGTCGCGGGCATGGGACTCAATGTGGATGTCATAGCCGTAGCGCGCCAGGAAGTGATACGCCTCGTCGAGCCCAGACGCCGATAGCCGCAGGTGAGACAAGTCGATGGCCGACCGACCGCCCAAGATGGTATGCATCGTTTCCCATGAGAAAACGAAGCGTTGCAGTAGCGGCGGCAGTGGTCCGGGGCGAGACGGGGTCACAGGTTGCACAGCGTCAGGCTTGGGGCGCCGGGGGGGCGCGCGGGGTTGCTAGATCTGCGATTGTCGCCCCAAACGCCTTGCGGCACAACCGCGCAGCCGGGTTCGCCGTCAGGCTTCGGCAATGCCCCTGTAGAGATGGGCCTCGTCCAGCCCCAGCGACCGCAGCGCCTGGCGCCACACGTCGTCCGTTTCGGTGCCAAACAGCAGGTCGAGCTTGGGCTCGCAGGTCAGCCAAGAGCCCTGGGCGATTTCCTTCTCCAGCTGGCCAGGCCCCCAGCCCGCGCGGCCCAGAAACAGGCCAAACACCCGCGGCCCCTTGCCCTGAGCCACGTCGCGCAGGACCTCCATCGACGCCGACAGCCGCAGCCCCGGCATCACCTCCACGTCGTGCTCGTAGCGCTTGCCTCCCTCGTCCAGGTACAACACCAAGCCCGACTGCGGCGCCACCGGCCCACCAAGCCACACCGGCCGCGCCGCGCCAGGCTGGTGCTCCAGGCCGCCGGCCGTCAGCAGCACGTCCAGATCCACTGGCGCCACGCGATTGAGGACCATGCCGCCCGCGCCGTGCTCGCCGCGATCCATCAGCAAGATGACGGAATGGGCAAAGAAGCCATCCTCCAGGGCTGGCGCGGCAATCAACATGGTCGGGGTCAGCGTCTCGACCTGCACCGGGGCCTCGTCCAATTCGGGGTGTTGCTTCTGCACGGCATCCTCCAGGCCCAGCGGTTGCTCGCCATGGCCTGACCTTCAGCATAGGCTTCTCTTGCCCAGATGCCAGCGACCGCCTGCGAGGCTGTGAAAGCCATGCCGCCAGCTACGGCCCATCAGGCAAGACGATGGGGTCGACCGGCTCGGCCGTCAGGCCCTTGGCGCACCGGGTCAGCAGGCCTCTACCTCCAGCTTGTCTGCCCGCGGATGCACGGCTTTGACCCGCAGCTGCAGCCACTCGCCGACGGCAAAGGTGCGCTGCCGCAAAGGAATTTCCAAAGACAGCTTGGGCACAAACGCCAAGGCCCCGGGCGAGAGCTGCCGGACAATCTGGGCGTCCCAGCGCTGACCCGGCGCCTGCGCGGCCAGGAACAGCAGCTTGAAGTAGCGATCGGCGCGCCGCTGCGCCGCTCGTCGCAGGGCCTGGCCGTTTTCCGCTTGGGCGATGCGTGCCTGCATCTCCTCTGCGCTCAAGCCCGGTCGGCCGCGCAGGTGCGCAGAGAGCTGCCAGTGGGCCAGCAGGTCGGTGTAGCGACGCAGGGGCGAGGTCACCTGGACGTAGCAGGGCGCCGCCATCACCCGGTGCGGCTTGGGCTCCAAGGACGTCAGGGCCGGCTGCATGCAGCGCAGCACCGAGTACACCTGGGCGGGCTCTGAGTAATAGCCCGGCGGCAACGGCGGCTGCACCGGCGGCGCCTGGTGGCGAAACGGCAAGTTCAGGCGGTGCTGGGTACCGTACTGGGCCGCGACAATCCCCGCGATCACCATGGCTTCTGTGACGATGCGCCGGGCCATGCTCGACTGGCTGGCGTCGACCAGCTGCACGGGCTGGTGGCGCGGCGCTCGCACATCGACCTCTGGCTTGTACAGCAGCCAGGCGCCGTCGGCGATGCGGCGCTTCTCAGACAGCAGGGCTACCTGGCGCAGCAGCTGGGCGTGGGCCAATTGCTGTGGCGTCGGCTGGGCTTGCTGGGGGTCAGCTGCGCCATTTGCCGCGGCGCCGGCCAGCCAGCCATCGACCTGGCGGTAATTCCAACCCTCGCGCAGCGTGACCCAGCGCTCGGCGATCTCCGGGTCCAGCAGCTCGCCGTTGCTGCCCACGGTCACAGAAAACACCAGCGCCGGCGCCCGCTTGTTGGGGGTCAGCGACGCCGGGCCGCGCGCCAGCTCCTCTGGCAGCATGCCCACGGTATAGCGCGGGTGGTACAGCGTGCTACCGCGCGCAGCGGCTTGCTGGTCCACCGGATCGCCGGGGGCTATCCAGCAGGTGGGATGGGCAATCGCCACCCACAGCCGGATGCCCAACGGCGTCTGCTCGGCGGCCACCGCGTCGTCGATCTCGTGGGGAGCGTCGTTGTCGATCGCCACCAGCGCCACGTCCAGGTCGGGCACGCCCGGCGGCAGAAACGGCGGGATCTCGGCCACCGCACCGGCCATTTGCGCTGGCTGCAGAAGGCCTTGCAGGTGCAGGTCGGCGTCATCGTGGGGATCAAAGTGGCCCAGCTCGACCAGCAGCGCCGCGGCGTCGCGGGCGGTCGGCGGCTTGCTGGCGCTGAGCTTGGTTACCAACGCCATCGCCAGCGGGTCCACCGTCGCCGGGTCGCGCTGCCCTGACCGGCGCAGCAGCCCCTCCAGGCGCGCGGCAATCGGCTCCAGGGTGGCCCGCGGAATCCGGCCACCCAGGCGCAACCGCTCAAAGGTCTGAAGCATCGGCCCCAGCTCTTCCTGCAGGGCGGCCTTGTCTTTGCGCTGTTGCTGCAGCTGCTGGCGCTGGGCAGCCGTGCGGCGGCTGGTTTGGCTGCGCTTGACCTCAAAACCGTCATCGGCAAGGCCTGCGGTCAGCAGCACGTCGTCGCGCGATTCGGGGCTCTCGTCGCCGCGCAGCAGTCGCGCCACCTCGCCGGTGCCCACGCTCTGGCCGTCCAGCAGCTGCCAGACAACCTCAAGATCCTCAGGCACAATGCGCTGTTGTGCAAGGGTCACCCTGGCTTCGGCGTCCAGCCACTGGCTGCAGCTGCAGTACAGCAGCGCCCGCACCGCCGCCTCTTCCACGCGCGCCACCTGCGGGCCGCCCGCCGCCGCCACCTCGACTTTGTAGTACCCAGGCCGCACCGCTGTCATGCGGCCCAGCACCACTGCGCCGTCGCGTTCGATCAACATCAGGCGACCAGTCACTGGGTTCTCTCCGCGACGGCCGGCCGCCCTGGCCACTGCCCGGCCAACAAAACCGCCAGCTGGGTAAAGCGATGGATGGGCGCATCGTTGCTGACGGCGCGCGCCAAGGCTTCAGGCTGGCCCACCAGCACGGCAAAGCGCCGCGCCCGCGTCACCGCAGTATAGAGCAAGTTGCGCTGCAACATGGTGTGGTGGCCCAGATAAAGAGGCAGCACCACCGCCGGATACTCGCTGCCTTGGGCCTTGTGAACGGTGACCGCATAGGCCTGGGCAAGACTATCCATTTTTTCAGGCAGATACTCTACCACCCGCTCGCCAAAGCGGACCTGCAGCGATGGGGTCAGCAGCGCCGGCGCCTCGGCATCGCCACTGGGCAGCCCGGCCGTGACCCCCTGGACCACGCCAATGTCGCCATTGAACACCTCTAGATCGTAGTCGTTCTTGGTCTGGATCAGCTTGTCTCCGCTGCGCCAGCCGCCCAGAGCCAGCTGACCGTCGCGGTTGATCAGCGTCCGCAGCCGCTCATTGAGTGCCTCTGTGCCCAGCGGCCCGCGGTGCATCGGAGCCAGCACCTGCACGTCGGTCTGCGGGTCAAAACCCAGGCGCGGCAGGTGCTCTGAGACCACCTCGCACAGCGTCGCCGCAATGTCCTCTGCCGTGTGGCGGGGCAAGAAGAAGAAGTCGCCTTGGCCGCGCGGGGCAGAAGAGGGCAGCTCGCCAGCCAAAATCTGGTGGGCCGCCGCGGTGATGTAGGAGGTCTGGCCCTGGCGGTACACCTGCTTTAGGCGCACCCGCGCCACGGATTCGCTGCGCAAGAGGTCGGCCAGCACGGCGCCGGGGCCCACGCTGGGCAGCTGGTCGGCGTCACCCACCAGCACAAGCCGCGTCTCAGGCCGCAGCGCCTTGCACAGCGCCGTCGCCAGCGGCACATCGACCATCGACACTTCATCGACCACCACCAGATCGGCGTCCAGCGGCCGACCCTGGTCGCGCAGAAACCGCCGCTGGCGCACGTCGTACTCTAAAAGCCGATGCAACGTCTTGGCTTCGCGGTCGGTCGCCTCAGCCAGCCGCCGCGCCGCCCGGCCCGTGGGCGCCGTCAGCGCTACCTGGGTGTGGGCGGGCAGCGCCGCCAGCAGGGCCCGGATGATGGTGGTCTTGCCGGTGCCCGGCCCGCCGGTGACCACCGCCAGCTGCGCGTGCAGCGCCAGGGCCACAGCCTGCCGCTGGTTGCCCAGCAGCGGCACCCCCAGGGCCTGCTCAGCGCGCTGCAGGTCGGCCTCTACCAGGTCGGGCGCCTCGGCGTGGGGACCGCTGCGTTCCGCCACAAACGCCGCCACCAGCTGCTCGCCCTCAGAAAATTGTGCAAGCGCCACGGCGACTTGACATAGCCCCAGGCTATCACGGGTGCGCACGCGCTGCAGCTGGTCGGTCAGCAGCTCGGCTTCTAGCTGGGGCTGCAGCAGCTCTGGCTCGACCTCAGCGATGCGCGCCGTCTCTGCCAGCAGCCGCTCCTCGGGAGGGGCGGTGTGGCCCTGGTTGGCCATTTCCTGCAGCGTATAGGCCAGGGCCGCGCGCAGCCGCTCGGGCGCTTGGCGCCCTATGCCTCCGGCCAGCGCCACCTTGTCTGCCGTGCGAAAACCCACACCGCTGACGTCGCTGACGAGATCATACGGCCGCTCCCTGACTTGCCGGCCAGCGTTGGCGCCATAGCGGGCCAGAATCCGCCGCACCAGCGCGGGCCCCAGGCCCAGACCAAACAGGTAGACTGAGCTTTGCTCGCTGGCGTCGAGCTCGGCCACGGCCTGCAGCAGAGCGGCGCGCCGCTTGGCGGTGAGACCGGCAATGCCCAGCAGCAGCTCGGGCTCCTGGGTCAGGCGCTGCAGCGCCGCCGCTTCGCCGCCGGGCCGGGCGGCCAACGCCTGCACAATCCGCTCTGCCGTCACGGCCCCAATGCCGGGCAGCCGCCCAGAGCTCAGCCACTTGCGCAGCCCTTCGCTGCCCTGGGGCAGGGCCGGCTGGGCCGCCTCGACGCGAAACTGCAGCCCCCAGCGCGGGTCCTGCTGGACGCGGCCCCACAGCCGCACCGTCTCGCCGGCGTGCAGGCCCCACAGAGGCCCCTTGACCGTCCATGGCCGGCCAGTCTGCTGATCCTGGACCACCGCGATCGCCGCTTCGCCGCTGGGCGACTGCCACACAAAGCGCGTCAGCGTGCCAAACAGCTGAGTCGGCGCGGGGTTATCTGGCCCACCCTGCCCTTGCTGGCTGGCCGGCCCGCGCAGATCGAGCGGGCTGCTGTCGCGGTCGCTCATGGGGCGGGCATCACCGCAGGCAGCGCCGGCCACCGCAGCTTGAGCGCTACCTCGCCACCGGCCCGGCGCACCAGCACATCGCAGGCATCGGGGTTGGGGCTGCATAGGCCAAGCAAGCGATCTACCTGGTGAATCGCCGAAACCTTCTTGCCCGAGACAGAGAGGATGACGTCGCCGGCGTTCAGCGGCGGCAGGGCCTCCCGCACCAGCACCCCGCGCCCCAGGGTCGCATTGCGAATCTCCACAGCGCTGAGGCCCGGGGCCACGCGGTCCCAGGCGGCATAGACTTTGGCTTCCTTGACTTCGTCACCCTGGGTCTTCAAAGATTCGATTGTACTTGGCAATTCAGGCGCACTGAACGCCATCAGCGCCGGCACCCCGTCTACCAAGCCCTGTCCGCGCGTCCGCCGCGCCCCCGCAGGGCGCAGCAGCACCGGCGCGAGCTCGACCAGCCGCTGCAGCGCATCCTTGACTGCCGCCGTCACCCCCGGCCGCGGGTCCTCTCCTGGGGTGTACTGGGTCGGATCGTCGGTGCGCTCCAGGACCGTCCACGCCAAGCGGGTGCCGCGACGCACATCGTACAAGCCCACTTCGACCCGCAGCGCCGCCTCAATGCCGTGCTGACGGTAGGTGTTGGGCTTGCTCTTGTCTTTGACGCGGGTGTCGACGATGTCCCGCACGTTGGTCGCGCGGTTCTCTGTGACCAGGACGTGCAGGGCCAGCCACGTTCGCCACTCTGGGCCCCATTCGTCTTCCTTGGAGCCCAGATCGGTGTCCTGCCCGGCCACCAGCACATCGTCCAGCGGCTTGTTGGCGGAAAAGTCCAGCGGCCCGATCAGCGGCAGGTCCGTGTGCACCAGCAGCCAGTTGGCCACGTCTACACTGCGCCACGCCACTTCAAGGCCGCTGCGCTCTGGGATATTCAGCGCGATGGGCAGCACGATGAGGCCGGGCGCAGCCACTTTCTCAGAGAGGGTCTGCTCGTCGACCACTTGGGCGGGCCCACAGCCCTGCAAAGCCAGCCCCAGCAGTGCCAGCGCTAGCAGTGCCAGTGCCAGTCGCTGCAATAACCGTCGCTGCAATAACCGTCGCTGCAATACCGGTCGCTGCAATACCGGTCGCTGCAAGGCCAGTCCAGCCAAAGTACAGCGAAGCCTTGGCTGGGCCCCGTTGCCGTCACGCCGATTGACCTGGAACTTCGTGGCCATACTCACCTCTGGGGCCGGTACTTCGGAAGCAGCGCCGACCATAGCCTATCGCATGGGGTTTGCTCAAGGAAGGGTGGGCTGGGCGCGCCAGCTCGCCATCGCTGTACTTGGCCAGCTGGCGGGTCAAGTTGGGTCCGGCAATGGTGCCCAGCGGCCCCATCTCCATGGTGTTGCCACCGCCAAGGTCAGATCCGTGGCAATCCTTGGAGGCGCAGCCGCCCACCGACTCGGCAAGATGCTTGCCGCGGGCCAGAGCGGTAGCTTCGGTCGTCCGCGCGACACTGGGCAGCGGCGCTTGGTACTCCTTGGCCATGCTGGTGTCGAAAGCGTGGACCTCGTAGGCCACATAGGCGCCGCCCGCGACCACCACCGCGACAATGACTATTGCTATTATCTTCAATATTTTCTTAACCATCTACACCTACAGCAGCGCGATGGGTCTACGGCGGGGCAACGCCCTCCGGCAGGATCGCCGACGCCCCCCGTCGCCCAGCTCCTTGCGCCCCATCGTTCAGTAGCGGGGCGACCCTAACTGACTGGGGCGGCGGCGGCAAGTCCGCGCTGGCTGGCGGCCTGCAGGAGGTGCCGCTACAGCCCCTACAGGCTGCGCTGGCAGGAGCCGACGGGCCAAAGGCACTCGGGCAGCAGAAGGAAGATGAGCCGATCCTGCCAGCCGCAACGGGCCACCGCAGCCTCTGAATGATTGGAATCCTTGGCTTAAAGCAGACGGCCGTCCGGCCCCACAGCGCGTGCTACAGCGAGCCCGCGTAGTGGACGGATAGCTTGCTCCACACGCCGCTTGCGCTGCCGTGGTGATAGGCATAGCCGCTGCAGCCGGAGTTGTAGGCTTGCACTTGGATGGTGTCGCCGGCGGCAAAGGGCCACGTCTCATCGACGATGTGCATCCCCCACACCCCGCTGGCAGAGCTGGAGTAGCCAGAGCCGATGCGCCCACCGTTCTTGAGCAGCTGCACGCCATCTTGATTCCAGCAGTTGTTGTAGAGCATGTTGAGGTGGACCCGATAGTATCCGGGCACTTTCACGGTGATGACGCCAGCGCCAGCATTGCTGACAGCAAGATAGTCCTCGGCCGTGTTCAGCGCGGTTCCGTCTAGGCAGTAGGCGTTCCAGCCGTCGGCGGTGCCATGCTTGCTGCAAAAACCAGTGTAGATCACCGGCCTGGGTGCGGCTGCCACCCAAAAGCTGCCAATGCAGACCTCCGCCCCCTTGGCTGCGGTGTAGCGCAAGGTGCCTTGCTTGGTTGCGTCGCACTTCGCGGCGTCGTCGCCCAGCTGGATGCCATTGGCCTTCAAAGCGCCATCGACGAGCAAGGTCCCTTTGATCTGGACCTTCTTGCTCGACAGCGTCTGGATGTTGATGGCCCAGTTGAATTTGCCATCGTAGACAAAAGGCGGCGTGCCCGGTGGCAAGCTGATGGCCTGCGTGTCCTTGACGGTGATCGACCAGCTGCCCTTGATGTTTTTGCCCAGCCAGTCTTTGTCGAGGTCGCCGGTGTCGATGGGGTCGCTGTCATTGTACTTGGCGGTCAGCGTCGTCCCGGTCTTGGTGGCCTTGTACAGAATGTACGGCGTGACCATGCCAGGTCCGTAGAGTTCGACCACGAGCTTGCTGATGTCGGAATTGCCCGCGCTGAAGTCGATCCAGACCTTCTGGGCTAAGCCAATGTCTGGAAAGCTCAAGGTATCGGTAACGCCCGCCGCAAAGCCGTCTTTGATGAGGACATCTTTGGCGCCATCGGCCTTGTCGATAAACTGGTTCCAGATAAGGTCATTGGAGATCTCGTTGAGGAGATCGGGAGCGAGGCCAGCGCTGACGCACTCATAGCTGCCGTCGGCCTTGATGCCCTTCATGACCAGGTTGGTGCCGCAGGCAGCCCCAAGCGTCGTCAACACTGGCTTATTGCTCAGGTCATTGAAGTTGCCGGTGCCAGCCACTTTGGCCAAGCTGGAAGCTTTGACGTATTCTCCAAGTTCCGCGGACTTGGCGTAAGGCTGCAGCACGGCGGCGTCCAACTGGCCCGCTTGGACACAGCCCGAGCAGTCCACACCGTCGGCGACCGCAGCGCGCAGCGCATAGGGCACGGAAGTCATGGCTTTGCGCGCCAGCTCTGGATCGGTGCCGATCTGTACGCCGATCCAAGCTTTGGGCAAGCTCAAGACCGCGGCTGACAACGGGGTCTTGGACCCAAGCGCGTAGCTGAATTGGCCGCCTTTGGTGGCAACGGTCACTCCGCCTTCTGTCCACACGGCGCTGCCGCCCGTCTCTGACCCATAGATGCTAAACGTCACCACGTAGTTGCCATCGGCCGCCGGCCCGCCGCCAGAGGACAGCATCACCCCTTCCACAGCGCTTGTGGAGGGGACCGCGGCGGGCGCAACAGCCGGCAAGGCCATGGCCAGCAATGGAAAGACAAGGGCAACGAGTCGGCGTGGCAAGCGTGCGCTGATCATGGGGCCTCGGCAGAGGAATTGGGGGGCGCGGGGCAAAGAAGGGCCCGACCCCGCCAGTTTGCACCTCCATGCTGCACAGCGCCAGGGCATTTCCCCTTGGTCCGGCGCGACAGGTCTGGAGCCGGGCTAGAGCCATTGCCGCCCGCCGTCTCGCGGCGTAGAGGAGGGGGCGGAGCAAGAAGGCCCGATGACCAAGGGCACCACCCGGGTCTAGCCGGCTTGGCTCGGTCTCTGCGAAGCGCCATTGAATGGCTTGGGCAAGCTGGACCCTGTGCCGCACCGGTATTGGCGACAAGTCCGTATGATCCATGGCCTTGAAAGGGCGCAACAGCACCTCACTCTAGCCCAGGACCGCCCGCAGAGCCGCCAGCATCACCTCGGGCGGCTGGCCACCGTGCAGCGACTTTTTGCCAGCCGGCCCAGCCAGCTCAAAATGCGGCACCCCGCCCAATTTGCGCTGCGCCGCGGCCAGCGCCTGCTGCCGAGTGGCCTGCACCGCGGCCTTGTTGCCGAGCGCTGCCTCGCCGGCGGCCTTGTCAAGCCCCACGCCCAGCCAGACTGCCAGCAGCGCGGCGCTGTCGCCGGGGTTCATGCCCTCTTCGAAGTGGGCCTTGTGCAGCGCGTCGAGCAGCTGCTCCTGCCGCTCGGCCGGGGCGGCGGCCAGCAGCGTGTGGGCCAGCGAGGTGTCGGCCATCGTGCGGATCTTGGCAAAGTCAAAGTGCAGGCCGTACTGCTTGCCGGTGGCGGTCACACGGTCAAACATTTTCTCTATGTTGGCGGCGCCATAGCGCTCGGCGAGGTGCTGGCGCAGGTCGACACCCTCGGGCGGCGCGCTGGGGTCCAACAAGAACGGATGAAGGCGCACCGCGACCTTGGCCCCGACCAGCTGCTGAAGCGCCGTGCGCAAGTTGTGGTGGCCAATGCGACACCAAGGGCACACCACGTCGTGGGTCAGGTCAACGGTGATGAGCGAAACAGGCGCTGCCGCTGGCGCCGGCGAGAGCGGTGCTGGGGCCTGGGTTGGCGGCAGGGCTGGGCTCGGGGCCCGGCTCTGGGGTTCAGGGTGACCGGCCGGCGCTGCGACCTGGCGCGCACAGGCCGCGACACTGAGGTGACCCAAAGTGAGCAAGAACTGTCGACGAGGGTGCTTCATGGCTCGCCAGCTTAGGCCCGGCGGGCGCCGCTGCCAAGGCTCCCGCCCGCAGGTGCGCGTAGGCGCAAAGATCCCAGCGCCCAAGGGCCGCCCTTCAGAGCCCGCCCCGGACACTACGGTAGGCAATGTCTGAACCGCTTGCTCATTGGGGAATTCACGGTTGACGGCGCCAGAGCCCTGCGAGGGATGCGCCAACCTCGCGCTTGCCGCCACCGGCCTCGGACTGTACGGTAGGCAATGTCTGATCCGCTTGGCCATTGGGGAATTCACGGTTGACGGCGCCAGAGCCCTGCGAGGGATGCGCCAACCCCGCGCTTGCCGCCACTGGCCTCGGACACTACGGTAGGCAATGTCTGCTCCCCCCGGCTTGTCGATCGCGGCGGCGCTCGGTTGGCCGTGCAAACTGCTAGCCCGCCACCACCGCGTAAACCGCCCTGCCCACTAGGTAAAAGACGATGGCGTAGGCGGGGCCCGTCGCCAGGAACACCCGCTTGGACTGGGTCTTGGACAAGCTCTTGCCCAGCAGCTGTGGAGAGACCGCGCGCAGCCCCACATAGACTGCTCCCAAATAGCTGGCGTGCAACGGCGACACAAACACCGCGTGCAGCCACAGCGCCACCAAGAAGGGCACCATCTGCTCTTGGGTGTTGATGACGGCGCGGTCAGCCGCAAGCATTTGCGGATCCTGGCCAAAGTAGCGGTCAAACTGTTGGCCGCGCGCTTTGTACTCGGCGAGCAGCCGGTATTTCGTGCCCCGCTGCAGGCCCAAGAGCAGGTAGTACCAAAGGGCCAAGTAGGCCGCGGTGACGACGACCGGACCTTGATAGGCATGGATATCGGTCGACAGGGGCATGGGACACCTTTGGGGGCTGGGCCTGGGCAAAACAGGAGGTTGCCGGCCAGTGCATAGTCAAGAAGCCCTGGTGGCTTGCTGGCGGCGCTCCAGCCAAGCTTGCGCTATAGGCAGCCTTGACCCACCTGCGGCAGCGCAAGAAGTGATACGGCCCGTGCGCCAATTTGCGCCGAGAGCGGCAACCCCATAGAGTTACTGACTCAAGATTCTCAAGGGGAGGGGGCGTGGCTACTGCTGCTGGGTGTTGCTTTGGGGGTTGGCACGACAGGCAGTCTCGGCTGGCTGCGGCGATGATAGCGTGCCTGCTGGGGCTCGCCTTTGCAGGCTGCGGCCAGAGTGGGCCCGCTTCCGAGTCGGATACTGGCTCGACGGGGCAGACGCGCTGGCTGAGGTCGCGGGCACCGTCGATGCTGCAGCGGCGACCGATAGCAGCGCCGGGACCGACAGCGACGCGGCAGCCGCCGGCGACGTTGAGGTCGACAGCAGCCTTGGAACGGACGGCAGTGCTGGGACGGACGGCACTGAGGCAACGGACGGTACTGCGGAGACCGACGGCACTGCTGGGACCGACGGTATTGCAGAGACCGACGGTACTGGAGAGACCGACGGCACTGCTGGGACCGACGGCACTGCTGGGACCGACGGTACTGCTTGGACCGACGTCACAGCTGAGGCGGACGGCACAGCGGAGACCGACGGCACTGCTGGGACCGACGATACTGGGGAGACCGACGGCACTGCAGAGACGGACAGCGCCGCAGCAACCGACGGCAACGCCGCGACCGATGCCAGCGCCACTAGTGACGCCAGCGCCCCCGTGCCGCAGTGCGTCACCGTGGAGGACTGCCCAACACAGAACCCTTGCCTGATAGCTAGTTGCACTTCAAAGGGCACCTGCGCCTTCTCGGCCAAAGCCGACGCCAGCCCCTGCGACGACGGCAACGCCTGCACCACCAAGGACGTCTGCAAGGGCGGCAGCTGCTCTGGCGGCCTGGGCGCCTGCAGCGACGGCAACGTCTGCACCGACGATTTCTGCGACTCCGCAAAGGGTTGCGGTAGCAAGAGCAATACTGCCGGATGCAACGTGACCGGCTGCAGCGTTGGCGACACCTGCAAGGACGGCAGCTGCGTGGCGTCACAGGTCGAGCGGCTGTGGACCAAGACCTATACCGATGATTCGTCTGGCTTTCCAAAATACAAGGAGTACTTGAATGCGGCGGTGGCCCTGGACAACGATCAGATGATCGCGGTCGGAAGCAACGCTCCAGAATCCTACTATCCACCTACGGCCGTGGCGATGCGGGTCACGGCTGAGGGCACGCGGTCGTGGTTCAAGGGTTTGCCAGTCCAGGTCGGGTCGAGCTATGCGATGTCTGCCGTGCAGCGGGCGGATGGCGTGGTGGCGGTGGGCGGCATGACCGGCAACTGCGGCTTTGTCACCCAGATGAACGGCGACGGCTCCTTTGGCTCCAGCGCCAAGGTGAAGTACGGTCCGTGCGTTGGTGGTAGCAACGGTGTCCAGACCGTCATGACACTGCTGGAACGCAAAGTGGCTGGCAAGGTCAAGTTGACGGCGGTGATCCATCGGGATGAATACGGTGTTCGCACCGCAGTGGCCGACGTGGAACCAGACGGGACAGTGACCGCCAGCTACCAGCATCCTGCCGGCGATTATGTGTGGAATGAGCCGCGGATGGGCGCGCTGCTGCCGGATGGACGGATCGTGGTGGCCGGGCGCAGCAATGAAGCGGGCGGCGCTGGCGGCGATGACGCGTTTCTGATCTGGCTGCAGCCCGACTTGACGGGCGCGGTCCGCAAGCGTTACGGCAGCAGCATCAACGAGATGTTCCAATGCGTTGCGGTGTTGCCCGATGGCAGTCTAGTTGCAGGCGGCGCGCGCTGGAATGGCAGCCTGGCCACGGAGGCATTTTTCATGCGCATCGCCAGCGACGGCACCCAGATTTGGCAAAAAGCCATCGGCGGAGCGGGACATTGTGAGCTCCGCTCGGTGGTGGTGGCGCCAGATGGCGGCCTCTTCTTTGTGGGCAAGAGGCCTGAAGCCGTCAACACGGCCAAGTCCGACCTGTGGATGATGGCGCTGGACGCCGACGGCGACCCCTTCTGGTCCAAACAGTATGGCGCCCAGGGCATCGACGAAGGGGGGCACGCGCTGGTGCGCCACAGCAGCGGAAGGTTGACCGCCGTCGGCTGGAAGATCGGCAACCTTGGCCTGAGCGACTACCTGGCGATCCGGGTCAACGACGGCGGTGCACCTTCTTGCGCCGCTGCGGGGGCATGCGCCGGCAAGACGGCAGCGAGCTGTGCCGATGGCAACCCGTGCACTGCCAGCGTATGCGTTGGCGACGCGTGCACCCACAAGGCCCACATCACCGGCTGCGAAGACGGCGACGCTTGCACCGTAGCCGAAGTGTGCAACGGCGCGGGCACCTGCGGCAGTGGCGAGCCCGTGTACTGCGACGACGGCAATCCGTGCACCACCGAAACCTGCGACAAAGCCAAGGGATGTGTCTACAGCCAAGTGGTGGACTCCACGCCGTGCGCGACCGGCAAGGCTTGCTTGGCCGGGGTCTGCCAGTAGGCTGTCACCTGGCACCTGGGCACGAGCCTGGTGGACCGATGGGAACCGCGGCCGATGACGGCGAGGCGGCGCAGATGCTGCAGGCCCAGATGAACCTTCTGGGGACCAGCGGCTACTGAACAGGTGCCTACTCTCGGCACAGCAATCCTGGAGGAATCTATGGTTACGACTATCCGTCGGCTCGCTGCCGGCGTGGTGCCGCTTTTTGTTGCGGGATGCTTCAGTCTACAGGGCGTGTTGGACCCGGCAGCCCACGCGGCGGACGGCGGCGCAGCGCAACTGGATGGTGGCGGCTCCACACAGCCCGACGAGAGCGATCCCCGCTGGCCCGCTGAAGGAACGCTGTTCCCAGCAGCTACGTGCGCCGAGGCGGCCCCCGTGATCGACGGCCGTTTCACGGGTTGGGTGGGCGCGCCGACCCATGAGTGGTCGTGTGCACCGTCAGCGACAGGCAGATTTGGCCGCCTGTATCTGCGCGTCGTCGGCAACAGCCTGTATGCGCTGAACGACTGGCGACTGCGCGACGACCTGCCAGTCTGCCCGCAGATGTACAATCAGTTCACACTCATCGTTCCCGGTCAGGGCACGTGGAGCGTCAAGGTCTATGGCGACCAGCACGTCGAAGTCACCCTGAACGGCAAGAAGCACGCTGCGGCGGCCGGAGCAGCTGGTTTCGCCACCTCTCCCAACTTATCAAGAGCCCACGCCATGTTTGAGTTCCGCCTGGACGCGCCGCCGCAACTGCCGTGGCCCATGGCGGTAATGACCATCCAGGAGGCCGACCCTGGACCCAGCGAGTTCTTTCAGACCGAGAAGGGCAACCCGGCGGACTGCAGAAACCAACTGGCGCCAATGGTCGAAGAGCCCACCGTGTTTCAGGCGACCCTGGTTCCCTGTGTGTCGGCCGGGGTAGCCGCTATGGCGATCCAGAACCCGCGGAAGCTGTAGAACCGACTGCTTGGCTGGGGATCGGAGTCCCTGTTGGCAGGGGAAACTGGGAGTACACCGGCAAACTAGCTTGAACTGACGCGAGATTTCGCGGTTGACGGCGGGTGATCCGCTGACGTAGGCTCGACGCAAACGACCGGGGCAACCCGGTGCAGGAGCGAGCCATGGCGTGTGAGGGTCAGAGCAGCGGCGCGGGCTAGAGCGGGCGGTTCGAGCGTTTTCTGCGCCCGGCGTTGCTCAAGTCAGGCTCGCGCTGGGCTGCGGCGGTGCTGTTGGTGTGCCTGTCTCAGGCCCAGGCCTTTGCCCTGGACGAGGGGGTCGGCCGAGTGCTGGCGGTGGCCAAAGCCGCCGGCTCCAGCGCAGAGGTGGATCTGCAGGTCGAAAACTACTCGCTGTACCACAACGCGCCGGTCGAGGTGTTCACGCCTGCTGGCAAAGTGGCCGCCACCTTGATGCTGCCCAGTGGCATCGACATGCTGCGCAAAGGAGACAAGGCCCGGGTCACCCTGCAGCTGAAGGCGGCGCTTTCTCTTGCCGTCGGACAAGACGGTAGGCAATGTCCGATGCGACACGGCGGGGCTGTCGGACAAGACGGTAGGCAATGTCCGATGCGACACGGCGGGGCTGTCGGACAAGACGGTAGGCAATGTCCGATGCGACACGGCGGGCCTGTCGGACAAGACGGTAGGCAATGTCCGATGCGACACGGCGGGCCTGTCGGACAAGACGGTAGGCAATGTCCGATGCGACACGGCGGGGCCGTCGGACAAGACGGTAGGCAATGTCCGATGCGACACGGCGGGGCCGTCGGACAAGACGGTAGGCAATGTCCGCGCCTCCCCGCCGGCCGACCTTTCCGACGAACCCAGACGGGCGGCGGGCGCCGCTGGCCACCTCTGGGCAGGACCACGACCGGATGCGACAATGGTAGGTCTCGGCGGACTGTCCGGCCGAGCTCCGCTTTCGATTCGAGTCCGTGGCTGACCAGGGTCACCAGAGCGCACAGCAGCCCTGCTGACCCGCCGACCGCGCAGGAGAACCCGCCTTGGAATTCGCCCTTGCCTCTGGCGACAAACACGAGTTTGAGCAAGCGTTTTGTCCGCCCTTTGACTGGTCTCGCTGCATCGGTGACGAGGCGCTGCGCTTCTGGCAGACGCTCGAGGCGTCCCCCCGGGCCCTGCACCTGATGCACGGCACCGGCGCGGTGGCGATCTTTACCCTGGCCGGAGACCGCGTCACCGCCGTTCAGCTCCTGGAAGGGGCGCCGGCCGAGGCCGTGGTGCGCCGCCTCGGCTTTCAGGCGCCTGCCGAGCTGCAGCGGCGGGTGCGGCAGGCGTTTCGCGTCGGGCGGCCCGTCGACGAAGCCGCAGCAGCGGCCTTCCGCCAGCCGGTCGCTCAACTTCCGGCCCGCGACGGACTTCGCTGGTATCGGAGCCCAGAAGGCGCCATTGTCGAGGTTCGCGAGGATGCCGGGCGGGTGGCCGGGGTCCAGCTGCGCACCGGGGGCGCCGCCCTCGACCTGCTGCGGGCCGCCGCCACCGCCGCCACCTGGGCGGTCGCCGACCTGCCCGGACCCGCGGTGGCGGTGCCGACCCTAGCCGAGGCCCGCCTGTGGGTCGCCGCCGCCCGCGGGACCTGGGTGGACGCGCGCAGGGAGGACGGCCTCTGGGTCGTGCTGGCCCACCTGCCGGAGGGACGGCGGCGGATCCGCTTTTTGGTGGCGGAGCCCGGCGACGACTCCGCCAGCGACAATCGCACAACGACCTGCTATTGCCGGTAATCCCGCTCTACGGGCCCCTAGACGGCTCGACCCACACGCTTTGGCTGGGGTCCTCTTGGTCGACCAGCAAAGTGAGGAAAGAGCCCGCCGGGGCCCGCACCAATTCGTAGTTCCAGCAGCTTGCTGCGCCAGAGAACTCGCCGCGAAAGGTCCGGTAGCGATAGGTCACGCGCACCGGGCTGCGGCCGTTGACCCGCGTGGAGCGGTCGATAGAGGCCTCTACGAGCTCGCCGCGCTGGGGCTCACCGTGGCGCCATATCCGCCTTACCTGGCGGATCTTTTTGACCGCGTGGCGCAGCGAGGCGGCACCGACGCCGCCAAATACCACCAGCACGCCCAGGCCAATGGCCAGGAACACCGGGTCATCGGTGGCCGCGCCGATGGCAGAAAACACCACGCCGACCATCGTCGCGACCAAGGAGAAGATTGCGCCGAGCAGCAGCCAGACCAGCAGGGAGGGGTCGCTGAGCAGCTTGCCGAAGGAAGGCGCCTCGCGCGGAGTCGGCCCCACGACGGTGGTCAGGTCAAGAGGCCGACTGAACCGCGCTGCGGCGGCCCTGGCCTCGCGCAGGTCCTTGCCGCAGCCCAGGCAGAACAGCTGGTCAGCCAAGGTCGCCGGGGCTCCACAGGCAGGGCAGTGCATGGCCAATCCTCCAGCCGCACCGACCGGGCAGGTGGTGCAGCGCCACGGTGGCGCGGCTGCAGCGGAGAGTCAACACCCCAGTGCAGCGGGCCGGTCTGTGCAGAATCGCGGGCTCTCGCGGACGCCGGGCTACCCGAGGGGCTTGAAGCCATCGACAGCCACCCCGGCGAGCCACTCCTCGACAAACCGCCCGCCGACGATGCTGGGGGGAATCCGGCCAAAGCCTTGGGTTGCCGCGCCACACCCAGGCTCAGGTCGGCACAGTTGCGGTAGGGGCCGTCCACCCCGCGCGTCAGGGCGTCCGAAGAATTCGCAAGGCCAGAGGCAGATTGTCCCACAGACCCCGACTCAAACCGAACGGCGCATCCCAAGGCGGCGCATCGTTTGGCGATCCGCCAGCGTCGCAGCCGACGACTCTGGACCCCACACAGCCCATCGGAGCGCTTGCGGACCGCTGGCGCTTCCGTTACGGTTGGTCACTGCCCAGCCGAGGTGACCTTGCCTGACATCGCCGCTCTGCTCCTCGGTCTCGTGCTCTTTTGCGGTATGGCGGCCCTGCTCCTTGTGCGACTGTTGCGGCGCGCGCAGCTGGTGTTGCACATCGAAGTCGTGGATGGCCGCGGGGCGCCCGTCAAAGGGATTCCCGTCTTTGCAGTGCGCAACCGTGCGGGCCGTGCGTTAGGGCGCGCCGGGTCAGGTCGCCAGCTTGGCCACCAGCTCCACCCGGTAGAAGATAGCCTTGGCGTAACCGATAGTGCCGGCAGATTCTTGGGCACCTATCGGCTCGCCAACTACCACACGCTGCGGATAGGCCCAGAGCGCATCGTGTTTGTCGATTCGTTGCGTGGCTCGATGTCCGCGCAGAAGCCTGCCCGCATCGACTTGAGCCACGACCCGCTCGACTTCACGGGCGGCTCGATGAAGAAACGGGCCTAACGGAGCACTCCGATGATCTGGATGGGTCTTTTCATCGCTGCTCTCGCCATTGGAGTCTATGGCGTCACCAACGCCTTGCGAGCGCGATGGGCGCTGACGTGGCCGCACGTACCCGGCGTCATCGTCAATTGCAGCGTCAAGCAGGTGAAGGAAGACCCTGACCGATTCGAGCGCGAGTTTTCCTACTCCTATACCGTGCGCGACGTCGCCTACCAGGGCAACCGCGTTGATCTTTGGGGGGACTTGCACCGGTCAGGGACGTCGACCTGGCTGAGCACGCCGATTCAACGCTTCGCCGTGGGCCAACCAGTCAAGGTCTTCTATAACCCCATCTTTCCAGCCAGTTCGATCGTATCAAAGTCCTTGCTGCCCGCCTATCGCGCGCCTGCCTCTCTGTTCTGGTCCCTACTGATGGCAACGGCGCTGCTCATGGTCGCCACGGTGCCTACCAAGCTGCAAGCCAGCATGAAACCTCCTGATCTGTCGCGTTTTTTGCCGCATATCAATCTCGAAACCGTGGCCGTCACTCTGCTTGCTCTGACCGCGGCCTGGCTGGTGTGGCGCCTGCTGTTGCCGTTGCGGATGGCCGTCCTTTTCCGCCGCGTGCCAGCGACCGTTCTGGTCTCGCGGGTCGAGTATTTCCGTGTCAACAGCGACTCCAGAAACACGACGGAAGCGCGCTATCGCCCGCATGTGGAATACGAATACGAGGTGGGCGGTACGGTCTATCAAGACCAGCGCCTCGCTTGGGACAGCGACGCCATCACGTGGTGGAAGGAAAAGACGGCGAAGAACCAGCAGGCCCAGTACCGGGTCGGCGAGCGGATTGAGGTTCATGTTCACCGACTGGATGCCGGTACATCGGTTGTGGATGGCCGCTTCGATGTGCTGCACCTCGCGGTCCCGGTCATGCTGCTGGCCGTTTTCGGCGGCCTCGCCGGGCTTGCGCACTATCGGGTCTTGGCCGCTAAGGCGCCATCGGCGCAGGCCCAGATGCATCAGTCTGTCGAGACGGCGACCGCGGCGGCAGACACTGCGGTGCAGCTTGATCTTTCTGGGCAAGGTTTAAGAACGCTGCCTGAGTCGGTTCGGAAGCTGAAGAAGCTGCAGCGTTTGGATCTTCACGACAACCAGCTGGAGACCCTTCCCGCCTGGCTGGGCGAACTGCGCCAGCTCCGCGTGGTCACTCTACACCACAACCAGCTTAAGGCATTGCCAAAATCGCTTTGCAGCGCGCCACAGCTGCGCGAACTGGACGTGTCGCACAACGCCCTCAGCGACACCGGGACGGACTGGTGGCATCAAGAGTTCCGCCACGCGCCACACCTCCAGAAGGTCCTGGCGTCTCACAACCGCCTGGAAGCCAGCGCGGTCGAAGCCTTGCTGACAACCCGGTCGATGGTCGAGCTCGACCTGTCGCACAACCGGATCGACCTCGAGACCATGCACCTGGCGCGTATCGAAGAGAAGGCCTCTGAGATGGGTCGGCTGAATACCCTGGATTTGCAGGGCAATGCTGGGCTCAGCAGCGGCGCGGTGCAAAAGCTCCAGGCTCTGTGGCCTGCGCTCCAGCTTCTGCACGACGACACCCACGGCAGTGCCCCCGCTGAGTCCGCTGGCCCCAAGGCCCGCAAGGGGTCGCGGCACGGCAAATAGTCGTCAGATTGGCCAGTCGCCTGAAGTTTCTTGAGCCGGTTGGCGCCTCTGGCTAGCGCGGAGGCGCCTTGGAGGCGCCGGGGCCTTGTCGGAGCCTGTGGCGCAGCAACTAGGATGAGTCAGTGCATGGTCGGCCTTCTGGAGATGTAGGGCTATGTTACCCAAGCCGTGCCCGTGGTCAAGATCGGTCGCTGCCAACACCGCGCTGGCGCCGGAAGCCAGCCGCACCGGCATCCCGCTGCACCTACCGCCAAGCCGGTGGCCGCGCGCCAGCCGCCAGCAAGGATCCCGCTGATTCTCAAGCCAGACATTCCGTGCGATGCTCGACGCCAAGCCCGCGCAGCCGGGCCTCTTTGTCGCGCCCCCGATGCTTCAGCTCCACATCCCCTGACCTGTGGCGACCCTGACCCCGAACCCGAGCCCCCAGCGGAGCCCCATGAAACCAAAGACCCTTGCGTTAAAGACTATGGACAGCACGGCTTGCCTGGCCTCGCGCCGGCAGTTCTTGCACGGTGCGCTGGCGGCTGGCGCCGGCGTGGGGCTGACGTCGCTGGCCGCCGGCTGTGCCAAAGCCACGGCGAGTCCGGGCAGTGCTGGCGCGGATGCCGCAGCCCAAGGATCCGCCGATTCCGCTGACAGCACTTCGCCTTGCCCACCAACCGCCGATGCGGGCGCGGCCCAGGGGCCCCCCGGCTACGTCGCGCCGACGGGGCCCGCGCTGGACGTGACGGGCTTGCCGTTTCGCCAAGACGACCCCAAGTGGGGCGCCGAGCTGATGTGGGATCGCGCCCTTGTCATCAAGGCCGCCATGCAATTCAACGGCGAGACCAAAGCCGATGCCGGGTCGCTGCTGCGCGAGTTTGAAGACGGCAACAACATCGCCAACGAAGGCTGCCAGCTGACCTGCTTTGCCATGATCCTGCGGCTGTTGGCACCTGCGGCCAAGCCAGCATGGACGCCCAAGACTCTCAACAGCATGGCCCACGACCTGTACTACTACACGCTGTGCGGGCTTTCGATGACGACCTTGTATGCCGACCTGGTCGCCGAAGTGACGGAGGGCGCGGTGCAGCTGTGCCTCAAGGAAGAGTACCTGCCGGGCGAGCCGGGCTGGCCCAAGCAATTTGCCCATACGTCGCCGCTGGTTCGGGCCTACCGCAGCCTGACGCCGGGGCAGCGCAGCAACTTTGTGGTCATGCTAAAGACCGGCACCTACGACGATACTGTGGCGTCGCACTATGTGCTGCTGCATCCCGATGACGCGGGCGGGCCGGCGGGTACCGACCCCGAGATTCTGGACCCGGCCAAGCCGCTGGCAGAGACCAAGGCCTGGCACCTGACCGACTCGGCCAAGGCCATTACCCAAGACCCCGACATTGCTGCGGGGTGGGCGGCCGGGGCTATCGAGCCCACCCAGATTGGCGGCGTGTGGGTGTTTGCGCGGTGGAGCGCCAGCCGCGACCGCTCGCTGCTGGCGCCGCTGGTGCACGCTTGGGCCGCGCAGGGTTAGGGGTCAGGTACGTCCTCTTTCCCCTTTCCGTCATTTGCGGTATCCCCGCGCCCATGCGCTTCCCCAGACTTGACTTCGCCGGCGCCCACGACCACGCCATGAACCACAGTGCCCGCCGCGAGCCCATCTTACTCGACGACGAGTCGCGCACCATATTTCTTAGCTTTTTTGTTGAGTTTCCCGATCCCTTCGGCGTCCGCGTGGACGGTTTTGCGCTGATGCCCAACCACTACCACCTGATGCTCGAGTCGGTAGGTGGCGACCTGCCGCGCGCGATGCGGCACCTCGGTGGCAGCTATTCGCAACGCCTCGATCGGTTGCATCCCTGGGATGGCCCGCTGTTCCGCGGCGGCTATCTGCCGATGGCCTCGGGCAGGTGTCCACTGTTGAGCAGCCCTGCGCTAATTAAAGGCCGCTACTTGCCCACGTTCACCTGAGCCAGCTTGGCCGGGTCATCCGTAAAGATCCCATCTGCCCCCGCAGCCATCAGCACCTGCATCTCCTTGGGATCGTTCACCGTCCAGAACTGCACCTTCATGCCGAGGCGATGCGCGCGCCCAACCAAGACCGCCGCCTCCAGCTGGCCGGTCGGCGCCTGAATCACCAGCGCTGGCGGCACATACACGGCCTCGTCAGCGTCAGAAAGCCCAGCGAGCGCCAGCATTTCGCCAAGGGCCAGTGCGGTGGTGAGCTTTGGCTCCAGGGCCCGCACTTCAGCTATGGTCTGGTCGTTGAAACTGGCCACAACGGTCTGATCCAGGGCCTGATGCGTCACAATCGCCTGGACCACCTGCGCGGCAATCGGCGGGTCTGACTGCTTGATTTCAATCGCATAGCCACCTGCTGGGTAGCTCTGCAGGAATTCGTCCAGCGTCGCAACCCGGATACCCTTGCCGCGGAACGGAAACGTCTTGCCGCCATCCTGGCTGAAGTCATACCCGGCATCCAGGTTGCGCAGTTGTTCCAGGGTCAAGGCGGTAATTTTGCCGGTCCCGTCGGTCGTGCGGTCCACGGTGCTGTCGTGCATGCAGACCAACGCACCGTGAAAAGTGCTGTGAAAATAATACTCTATGACATCCGCCCCGACGGCAATGGCGTTTTTGTAGGCTTGCAGCGTCTCTTCCGGCGCGAGCTTGCCGCCACCGCGGTGGGCGATGTTGAGAAACCCTGGCCGCAAATGGAGGTTCAGCGCCTGGGCCGTCGCGGTGGCTGCGTCTGCGCTGTCCACTGCTGTGCTTGCACTGTCGCTGCTGTCGGTGGCCCCAGCACCCCCGGCTGCCACGGGTGGACCTGGGTCAGCGGCGCAAGCGCTTAACATCAGTAATAGAATGCTGGCGATAGTGATAGTTGTGGCGCGCATCGTTGGGACCTCTAGGAGTGTGCCAACGAGCGAGGCCATCGACCCTGCGTCATCGGCTGCCCGGAGGGTGCCCGGGACCATCCACGGTTGTCCACCCGCTCTCGACGCCTACCTGACCAGTTGAGTCCCCAGCAGCTTGCCATCTTGCGGGCTGCGCACCTTTAGACGCTCACTACGGATTTCAACGTAGATGGCGACCGGCGAAGTGAACATCCGTCAAGACAAGGGCATCGGCTGCGACCAAAGCAGTTGGCCCGAGTTCAGGTCGTAGGCCTGCAGGAACGCGGTCTCGCCCTGGACGAAGTACACGATGCCGCGGCCCGCCACAATGGCCACGCCCGACTCACCTTTGATCGAGAATTCAAGAGTGCGTTCGACTAGATCCAGGCGCCACAGCGGCTTTTCGGGGTGTACCAGATCCACTGCGGCTAGCGCGGCGTGCTGCGATCCCGCACCGTTGCTGCGCCCGAGCAGCAGCCCCAGTTGGCCGTCGGTCGCACAGACCCCCGCAGAAAAATCTCTGATGTGGACGCCATCGGCGGGTGACGGCGGCGTGTAGGGCAGCCGGTTACCGCGATAGTCGGTGCTCTGGCACGGCGACTGGCCGGGCATAAACCCGCCGTTGCCGAAGAACCGCGGACACTTCGCCGGCAGCTTGGGGGCTGGGCTGGCAGCGCCCTTGCCGTCCAACCGCAGCCAAGTCGCACCTTCCGTCTCGACGTATAGAGTCTGCGCATCGCCGCTGACACACAGCGAGGGCACCCGATCCGGCGCCTTCCATTCGCCCGCCGACTTGCCATCCGCCAAATCAAAGAACCTCAGCTTCTGCGACAGCCTCCTTCGCGGGGGCAGGCTCAGACGGTCCTGCCAGCCCTTGCGTTGGAGCACCTTATCGATGCGCAGCACCGCGTCGTCGCACCAGCGGTGCGCAAACTGGCACAGGGGGCTCTTGCACGCGCATGGTGTTCAGCGGCTCGGCGTTGCGGAGGTGCGCACTCCAGGCTCTTGGGCCGAGGCTGTCAGCAGCCTATGCTATCCCAGCGCGTGCGTCGCGGCGCGTTGCCCGCCCAGCGCCGTGGCTAGGGCGCTCTGGCCGGGAAACACCGTATCGCCAACTAGATACAGTCCAGAGGCGAGCCGACAGGGGCCCAGGTCCAGGTAGTTGTGCAAGCCAGCGCGGCGCGGCACTCCACCGACCTTGCCAGCGGGCCGGCCAGTGAAGCGCTGCCACGTGCGCGGCGAGCCGGTTAGGTACGACACCACGGCCGCGCGCCACTCGGGAGCTTGGTCGGCAAGAGTCTGGAGCATTTGTGCGTAGACCTGATCCACCAGCGCAGCCTGTTCTTGCGGTGCGGCTTTGAGCCATGCCTGGATGGGCACGTGGGTAGAGAGGATGGCTGTGCGCAGGCCCTCAGGCGCTTTGGCATCGGCGGCTGAAGAGACCGAGAGAAACACGTGGCGTCCCATGGTCAGGTCCTTAGGATCGCTCGTTAAGTCAAGGTGGTGGGCGCCATCGCCGCAACCGACGGGCGGGCGCAATTGCAGGTACAGCACGCACGTCGTCCAGCTGTCCTTGAGCTTCTTCTCCAGGCGAACTAGGGGACCTCGCAGTTCGTCGCTGTCGCCAAGCAGCATCGCCACCGCGTCAGGCAGGAGATTGGCGAAAAGCAGCGGTGCTTGAAGGGTCTCGCGGCGCAGTCGCACCTGCCAGCCAGCAGCGCATCGCTCGATCCCCACTGCCGGCTGGCCCATGCGCACTTCACCGCCGCTCTGTTCAATGGCCCGGCCAAGCTGACTCGCCAGCGCGCCAATACCTCCAACCACGTGTGCAGCGCCTCGGAACCAATAGTCCAGGGTGGCGAGTGCGATCGGCGCCTCCGCCTCGCTGGCGCGGCACTGCACGGTGATCTGGCAAGCGGTGTCGCACATCAACGTGAGGTCCGCGACGCTGACGACGCCGCAATGCGCGAGCACCGCCTGCAACGGCTGACCTATCCAGCGCAGCAGCGGTAGGTAGTGCGGAACGCGCAGGGAATGGCGGGCCAACGAGCTGAGGGTCAGCGGCGGCAACAAAGCTGGGTCGTCCAGCACTGCCCACAGCGCGTCGGCAACGTGCCGCTGCAGGTCAAAGAACTTCTCAATCTCCCTGGCCTTCTCCGGATTTCGCTGTTGCAGCAGGGCCACCAGCGCCTCGCGGGAGGCAGGCACGGCAAAGCGCACCCCGGGACCTCGCACCTCTACCACGGGATCCAAAGGCTCCACAGCGACCTGCAGCTGGTGGTGCGCGATCCACCGCGAAAACAGCTGCCCTGGGGCTAGCCCTGCAGCGAGCGTGGCGCCGGCTTCGTAGCGCAGACCCTTGCGGGTGAAGGTGCCTGCGCAGCCGCCCAAGTACTCCAATCTCTCCACCAAGCAGACCTTCTGGCCGCGCTCAGCCAGCGTCAGTGCGGCGCCCAGGCCGCCAAAGCCGCCGCCGATCACGATGGCGTCCAACATCTTGGGCACAGAAGTCGGCATCGCTGAATTGGCGGTCATGAGGGCCCGTCCTCCGCTTCCAGGCAGAGCAGCAGCCCCTTGGCCGCTCTCTTGTGGAGGCGTCAGGGCTGTGCCGGCCATCAGCGTCTGTCAAACTCTGGGCCAAGGGGCCCGGTCTTGGTCGCATTGCTCGTCGCTGCGACGCCACAGACTAGCCATCCTCGGCGCGGCCCGCACATTGCTTCGCTGGAGGTCACTGTTTCGGCTGCGAAAGGCCCAGTCCATGGGCGTGAGCGGACAGTCGTCTCACGGCGGAGGCGCAGCTGCAGTGCGTCGCAGGAAAGAGGGCGGCTGGCAACCGAGCATGGCGGAATGCATGGCTTCGCGCAGCAAGTGCTTGACAGTCAACATCCTCTAGGCCGTCGGCATGCCCGCGGCGCGCTCAAAGGCACCACGGGCGTCATGGGTGCCTCCCAGCTCTTCCAGGTGCGAGTAGAGCGTGCTGAGGCCAATCCCAAGCGCGATGAACTGTGGATGAAGCTTGGACTTGGTGGCCTTGCACTCGACAAAAACGTCATGGAAGCGGTGCTGAAACTCGCGCAAAGAAAACACCACGCGCGTCTGGTCGTCTGCACCAAACTGCTTGCGCATCGCGTCCTCAGCTTTGCCCAGGCCCAGCATTGCGGCACCCGCGGAGAAAGCCGCCGGGTCACTTGCGTAGAAACCGCGATACAGCTGGGTCAACCCTGCGTGAAAGTCCGGGTCAAACGTGGCAAAGACCGGAGGAGGGCTCCATACAAGCCGGTCTCCTTGCTCAGCAAATGCAGTAGAGCGGTGGTCCAGAAGCACTCCTCCTCCCTTCAGCACCTGGTGAAAATACAGCTCCAGCACCAGCGCGCCGCGCCGTTGAGGGTCCATAGCTGCCCTAGCTGTAGGCAAAGTCGGTGCGAGCGAAACTGGCAAACCTGAAGCGACTAGCGTGCTTGACCGCGCGGCCTTGGCTGCCTCGAACTGCGGCCCATCGCGGTAGTTGCGCGCCAGTGCCGAGGCTTGCCCGAGAAGAACTGTCGCCGGGACCACATCAAAGAATGACGGCGACAGCAAGTCCTTAAAGGGTTTCCACTCAGCGCTCTTCAGCAGTGACATCCACATGCTTGTCCTCCTTGGTCACACCGGATAACGCCAGCGCCAGACCTGGACTTTGCGCCACGCGCCCCAGGTGCAGTCCAAAATGATACATTACCCAAGCGTGCAGAGGTGCCTGCGTCAGAATGTAGACGAGCCATGGCAAGGCTGGCACGAATTCATGAATCGCTGCAATGGTATAGCGGCGGTTGGCGATCTGGCGAAACTCCAGCCAGCCAGTGGTGGTGGTCTTGGTCAAGAACCCGCCGACAATATGAAGCTTGTCCCGGTCACCTCCCGGATCTTGGTCAATGTGCTCCAGAATCAGCAGCGGCCACGGCAGAGCGATGACCGAGAAACTTACCCGCTGCGTTTGGACTGGGCTGTTGACCCGAATGACCGAGCGAAAAAACCGCGGCAGCCAGGCCATATACTCGCTGGTGATGCGCCGGCTGTCGACCTGTGGTAGTGCGGGCAACCTCTGGATGGAGCGCACATTTTTTGGCTTCCGGGCGGCGACAGGCCGGGTCGGCGCTGCAGCGGGCGAGCGCCTCAAGGTCTCCGTCAGCATGCTCGCAAAAGTAGGAAAGCGGATCAGCGGGGCAATGGCCGGCGCAGGACTGACTTGCGGCAGGTCGCACTGTAGGCTGTCAATCAGCGGCGACACCAGCTCAAAGGACGCTCCGCTAAAAAGTTGCACCCAGCGCTTGGAAAAACTGGTGGAGGAGATGGGCACGGAGCGCATCCAGCGTCGCTTGCCAAGCGCATTGGCCGTTTGGCGCAACAGCAGCTCATAGGTCAGGGTCTCACCGTTCACGGCGTCAAAGGTCTGGCCCATCATCTCTGGGTTGAGAACAGCCGCCTTCAAGACGTTCACGATGTCGTCGATGAAGATGGCTTGACCAAGGCTCTGCGTCCACTTGGGCAGGATCATCCAGGGCAGCCGACTTACTAAAGACCTAAGAATTTCGAATGAACTTCCGCCTGGGCCGACCACCATGCCAGCGCGCAGACAGGTCACTGGGATGCCCGAAGCCTGGAGGACGCCCTCCACTTCCTCCCGACTCTCCAGGTGCTTGCTCACAAAGCCCGTTCGCGGGATCAAGCCACCCAGGTAGACGATTTGCTTGACGCCTTGCGTCGCACAAGCTCGGGCGAAGTTGTCAGCCAGCAACAGGTCTGTGTCATGAAAATCGCCTTGAAACAATCGCGATGACGGCATCATCGAGTGGACCAAGTAGATGGCGACGTCCACACCACGCAGCGCATCCAGAGTGCTGCGGGCTGAGAAGAGGTCGCACGCACGCCACTCAACCCCTCGCGCGCTGGGCTGCGAGCGCCGCGCCAGGCCCACCACTGAGAATTCCGTGGCAAGCCGGGGGAGAAGCTGAGAGCCTACAAAGCCGCTAGCACCCGCTACCGCTACCGTCGTCATGGTGAGTTATCCAACTTGTGCCAGGAAAGGCAGGGTCAATCGGTGGGTGTTGCTCGGCAAACTAGGGCTAGTCTGAAGAATTCCTGTCTGGTCCTGGGAGCCCACTCTGGGCTCTCATCCTGTGCCATCTAGCCTGCGGCGGAGGCCTTCCCGGCCGGGCCACGCCAGCCTAGGCTCCCGGGTCGCCTCCGTCAACTTGGGAACGGGGTCAGGTACATCCTCTTTCCCCTTTCCGTCATTCTCGGTATCCCAGCGCCCAAGGCCGAGGCTCTCCGCTGGACCAGCCACGGTGCGTACCTCGGCATGTCCCCACGGCCCCCGTGGCTGGAAACTAGCGAGTTGCAGGGGCGTATTTGGAAGCAGGGCGGCGTACCTCGCGTACTGCGACGGCTTGCGAGGTGGCCAACTTGGGCCGCCCGACGGCTTTGACGCCGCCAAGTCGTGGGCGGCCAACAGCACCGGTGCGGTTGGGGAGCTGCGCGAGCCATTTCTTGCGCCGTCAGACGCCCTCAAAACGAGAAAGAGGATGTACCTGACCCCTCCGGACTGTTGGGCGCTGGGTTTCAACGGACTGCCGCCGGCTCCCCCAACCACCTAAAACAGATTGTGCCAACCAAAGGCCAGCGCGCCCCCATCGGCAGCGCCGTCCGTCCGCGTGCTGTACTTGCCCCAGCCAAACAAGCTCGATGCGTAAGACCCGCAAACACCCCAGCCGCCCACCAGACCACCCCGCCAGCGCCATGCAGCCCCCGACCAAGACCATCCCAGCCGTCAGCGACGAGCCTGCACCGGCTGATCGCTACCATCAACCGCGAAATTTCACGTCCATTCAAGCTGATCCGCCCGATCCGCGCAAGGCTCCGCCACCCAGCAGACTGTCAGGCTCCCAGCTATGGCACCCAATCCTCGGCCGGCAGCTCGTCAAATTACGGTTCGCCCGGCTCCTCGTCGCCGCCGTCCACCTCGACCGATAGCCCAGCGTCATCGAGATCCCCCGGGAACAGCTCCTCGGGCGGTTCGCGCAGCGTCGACTCCTTTGGCAGCCAGCCAGGATCCTGAGGCCTTGTTAGCGCTTCGTAGCCCAGGCCGACCTGGACCCAGACGGCCAGTGCGATGCCTGCGACGGCGACCTGGACGGCGACGGCGTGGCCAACGGCCTGGACAACGACACCGTGCTCGACGGCGCCGACAACTGCGCCTTGGGTCGCCAACAGCAACCAGTCGGTGTATCCCTAGGGGTGCATCGGGCCAGGTGGTTTTTGCGGGAGGTGTCGGGCCGTGCGGCCAAACAGGCGCAGGTCTGACATTGCCACGCCGACTATCCCAAGGCCCCAAGGTTCAACGCGTCGCGCTATGGCGTGGCCACTGCGGAGACCACCGCCGCTAGGAATGCGCGCAAGTCCTTGGGTCCAGTACGCGCCGCTTCAGTGACACGGGCCATATCCAGGCCCTCATAGGCGTGGACGATGCGATTGCGGAATCCCGCGGCGAGCGCCATCCGCTGCGCCAATTCTCCATCCAGCACGCCGGCCGCCGCCAGGGCAATGAACGCACCGGCGTAGGACTGAGGTGTGGCCATGCCGCGACCTACCGCCAGCGACATCCCAAGATCAATCGCAATTTGCGTCGCTTGCCACAGGTGCAAGACCACCGCGTCGCTTGCGTCTGTCTCAGGGGTCAACACCTCCGGCACAGGTGGCAGGCGCGCCTCCACCCGCGCAAGGTGCCGTTCAACTGCAGCGATCTTCTCTGCCAAGACAGAAAGTTCCATCGTTCACCCCGCTGCCTTGGCGACCAGCCGCGCCATGTACACTTTCTGGCTAGCCACGATGACCGGACCAGCATCGCACCAGAAATCAGCGGCTTTGAGCTTGAATCGCAGCCACTCCCCGGGTCGCCCCCACCACTCCACTCCATGGACTGCAACTTGCATTCGCAAAACAGCGCTGGCCCTATCGAGGTCGGCCAGGTCTACCGAGTCGGTGCCGAGGTAGGAGGTCAATTCGAAGTGCAATTGTGCGACGTTGAGTGTCGGTTCGGCCAGAAAGGCGAAATCCCAGTCAGACTGTGCGTGCGCAGTGCCCTTGGCCCTCGAACCGTGAAGGACGAGCAAGCGCAGCGCTCCATGGCGGGCGGCAACGGCTTCAGCCCAGGGGGGGATAGCAAAGGCGGTTGTACTTTCGGTCGACATGGTTGCAGTTCCGACGTGCGCACGGCGGCTGGCGCGACCGTCAGGGTAGCAGAATTGGGGTGGCGCTCAAGGCTGTGGGGCGGAGGGCGTGCGCCATCTTACGCGCGTAAACTGCCCCGCCTGCCCCGCCTGCCCAACGCCACCGCGGCCGCCGAGCGTCGCTACTTCACGCACCGCACCCGCAACACAGTCGCCAGGTCTTCTGGCGCATGGTGTCAGGTATTGCCTTTTGCACAGGGCGGGTCGTCCACGGGGAACTCGACCAACACCGCGGTGTTGTGCAGGCTTACGGATCGGCGTGGGCCAAGCCGTGTGGGAACACCTTGACAAGCCGATGCTGCCTGCGGTCATGGCCAGGCCGCTCGTGACTGGCCATCGTCCCGGGGGCTGGCTAATAGGCAATAGGCAATACCTGACACCGGCGGTCGCCAAATATCACGTCAGTTCAGGCTCATCCGCCCGGCCCAGGAAAAGCTCCGCCACCTAGCATACCGTCCGGCCCCCCAGCTACGCCGCCCAATCCGCCGCAGGCAGCTCGTCAAAGAACGGCTCGCCCGGCTCCTCGTCGCCGCCGTCCACCTCCACGGGCAGAGCCGGACAGTCGGCCAGAGCGGGTGGCCTAAGCTGGCGCCCCACCGCCCAAGATGGCCTCGATCGCCTCCACCAGCGGCGGCAACTCTTGCTCCGCCATTCGCCAAACGAAGCTGAGGTCGACGCCGTCGTAGTCATGCACCAAGACGTTGCGCATACCGGTCATCTCGCGCCAGGGCAGCGCCCATTTCGCCCGACCCGCGGTAGACACGCGGTTGGCAGCTTCGCCCATGACGATGGCCTTGTGCAGCACCGCAGACGTCAACACGTCGTCGGCGAGCACGGCATCCAGGGCGTATTTTTCGCGCATGGCCATGAGCTCGGTCGCGACGCGGCGGATGTCGGAGAGCGACGCCAAGTCACGGTCCATAGATCGCCTCGGCTGAACTCAAAATAGCGTTCCGGCGATATGGGTTATGGCTCCGCTCAACCGCAGGACGGGTCAGCAGGTCCACCCTTCGGCCAAACAGGGCCTCCAGCTCCTCCTTACACCGCACGAAGGCGAACAGGCTCCAATTGGCGTCCTCGGCAAAGGTCACCAGCACATCGATGTCGCTTTCGGGGCCAAAATCGTCGCGCAGCACCGAGCCAAACAGCTCCATCCGCTCGATTTTCCAGCGCTGGCACAGAGCGCTGAGGCCGTGTTGGTCGATAGCGATGCGGGGCGACATGCCCACCTCCGAGCCCTTGGTTCCGGGAGCTACCGTTGGCCCGCCGGGACTGGCAGGACTCCCGCGGTTGCCTGGATGCGCAGGATGCGTAGGCCACGCAAACGCCCCAGCCGTCGATTGAACCACCCCGCCAGCGCCATGCTGCCCCCGACCAAGACCATCCCAGCCGTCAGAGACGAGCCTACGCCGGCCAATCCCCACCGTCAACCGCGAAATTTTACGTCAGTTCAAGCTGATCCGCCCTGTCAGACCAAGGCTCCGCCAGCGAGCAGACCGTCTGGCCCCCAGCTACGCTGACCAATCCTCGACCGGTAGCCCAGCGTCATCGAGATCCGCTGCGAACGGCTCCTCGGGCGGTTCGCGCAGCGTCGATTTTTGGGGCAGCCACACCGGATCCTCAGGCGTGGTCAGCGCTTCCGGAGCCAGCTTGCCCAGCTCGCGGTAGCGGGCGGAATGTGCCGCTCTCGGGGGGCGCGGCGGCTGAAGTCCCCACCGAAAGAGCCCGCAGGGCTCTTTCGAATGCCGGCCCATTGGCCGGAATGCGCGGGGGCCCCTAGCGCAACACCTACGAAGCCCTCCGGGCTCAGACAACGTCTCGACCAGCCGCGCCCAGCCCCATAAGGGGCTTTGTAGATGTGGCCTGCGGCTTTAGCCGCCTGGCCCCCACGCCAGCCGATCCTCCCGTCGCCCGACCCCCGGGAGCAGTTGCAACGCTGCAACTGTTCACCCCCACGCCCGGTCCACGCAGACGCCCTTGGTCGGCCAGAGCGAGCGCAACGCCAACTGGTTTGCACTCGCGTTGTCGGACTCGACGACCCTGTGGAACGCGATTCAATCTGTTTTTAAAGGCAATATTCGGGCTTTCTGTGACGAAGCGGGCGCCGTGCAAGGGCGCAATCCAGAGTCCGTGCGTCGCCAAGTGTACCGCCACCTCGGCGACCGACTGCGGACGTTGCGCAGTTAGCGCGTCCGGCCGGCCCAATGTGCTGCGCGTGATCGCCGGGCGGTGACGACGGCCCTCCGTGACAGCGCTCCAACGCTCCCGTGTGACATTCGCCAAGGCGAGCGCGGCCAATATCGGTCAGCGTGAGGCCGTTGTGCGCTGCAGTCCGTACGGAAAGATTTAAAATAGTTTATACTTACAATGACTTCACCACCGCCGCGACTTTTTTGGCGCATGTGACAAATTCGCTTGACCTCTGTGACGTTCGGGTGGCACAATGTCACATGTGGCGGTGGGGCCACCTTCCAGAGGATGTCACAATGAAACTTCGAACTCTCATGCGGACCGTGCAGTGCACTGTCACGCGACACGGCACTGCAGCGGCCTTGGTGGCGAGCACCGTGCTGACGGCGTGCGCAGCGGATCCCGCTGTCAACGCAACCCCGAGCGACAACGGCCAGAATCAAGCTGCTTTTGCGACGACCAACGCCGCACTGGCTGTAGGCTCGGTGTCACCTGACAAGAATCAGGCCGGCTTTCCGACCTGGTACGCAGACATCAACAACGTCGCGCTGGAGCCGTGCATCGACCCGCTCGATCCGCACTGCGTCGTCCTGCCCAACGCGGGCATCTACGACATCAGCAAGCCGCAGATCTTCCCGACGAATTACCCCGATGAGTTCTTCTACTCGATCGTCGACTCAGCCCCGATCGCGACCGCTGCATGCGGCAACGTCGGCAGCGTGCTGATGCGGTTCGCAGTCGAAGGCGCCTTTATCGGTGGCGTACCCAAGCAGGGCGACCAGATGTCGTTTGGCCGCATCCGCTTCAGCGGCGACGGCCTGTGCCCGCTGCACGACTACACGATTACGCACCCTTACGGCAAAATCGACCTGACGACGGACGACCGCGGTCGCCTGCGGCCGAAGAATCCTGCGGTCACCTCCGACGTGGGTTGCCTGCCGACCGCCGCGGCGCCCTGCGACTTCACGCTGGCGCTGAACGCCACACACTTTCAGCAAGGTTTTCTGCGCTGGGACCCGGCGTTCGCCCCCTACGCAGACACGGGCTACCTGAGTGGCGACGCCGCGACCCTGCACCGCATTACGGGCGGCATCGGCGGCGTCAATGCGGTCGACGTGACCGAGGTGGACGGCACCCCGCTGTACCACACTGATCTGTTTACCGTTGCAGGCAAGATCGCCTCGACGCTCAAGCCCAGCACGGACATCGTGGACGTGGGCAGCGTCGTCGCCGGCACGCCGCAGACGCGCACCTTTACGCTGACCAACGGCGGTCCGGCCGACGAGACGGTCAGTGGCTTGACGGTGTTCCCCGCCGACAACGGCTGGACGGTCACGAGCGACTGCACCGGACCGGTCACGCCCGCAGGCAGCTGCGTGGTCACCGCAACGTTCAATGGCACGACGCTGGGCGACGCGCATGCGACATTGTCGATCGGCACCACGACCAGCACCGGCCTTGTCAATGTGACACTCGCCGCCAACGTGGTCGCCGCGGGCACGGCTCCGAAGCTGACCGCGCTCACGGTGGACAAGACGACCTCTGCGGCGTTTGGTCGCGTCATCATCGGTGGCAGCGCGACGCAGTTGCTAACCCTGCGCAACGAGGGCCCGGGCGACCTGAGCCTGACCTCGCTCGCCGTGACCGATGCGGTTGCGGGCAGCGGTGATGCAGCCAAGTTCGCGCAGACCAACAACTGCCCGGTCGCGGGCGTGCTCAAGTCGGGCAGCACCTGCTTCATCACGCAGAAGTTCAGCCCGATCGACCACAAAGTGTACGCCGCCAATATCGCGGTCGCCGGCACCTGGGACACGACGCCCGCTAGCCTGACGATGGGCCTGAGCGGACGCGGCGGCATCGCGCATTCTTCGCAGAATGTCGACGGCCTCGGCGCCGATGGCTTCCCCCTGTGGTATCAGGATGATGGCAGCCTCGCCAACCCGACCTTGGCGGGTACGCGCGTCAGCCAGTGCCTGGATGTGAACAATCCGCTGTGCGTGGTACTGCCCGACGCTGGCTATGATCCCGCGCTGCCGCTCAGCTTTCCGACCAACTACCCGGGTGAGTCGTTCTACTTCATCGCTGACGCTGCGGCGATGACGGTCAATGACTGCGGCACCGGCAAGGCGACGCTGCGCTTTGCCATCGAGCAGAGCTTTGCGACAGGCAAGCCGATTGCGGGCGACCAGATGACCTTTGCCCGCCAGCGGTTGACGGTCACGGGCGGCTTGTGCCCCAACACGACCTACACGCTGAATCACCCTTACGGCTCCACCAAGTTCTTCGTCGACGCGAGCGGCGGCATCAAGGCCAACCAGGGCGTCGTCGACGTCGGCTGCGTCCCGACCGCTGGCAAACCGTGCAACTTCGACATTGCGGTCGAGACGGCCGTATCGGACCAGTACCTGCGCTGGGACCCCACGGTCGCTCCGGCCGCTCCGGCTGGCTACCTCGGTGATCCTGCGGTGGCGCACGCCGTGGTCGGCAGCCCAGTCGGCTACAATCAGGTCGCGCTGGTAAACGATGCGTCGGGCGTGACGGCAGCCTCGGTCAACCAGTTCCTCGTGGCGGGCAAGCTCGCTGCGCCGAGCATCGCCTCGTCGGCCACCAGCATCGACTTTGGCGTGGTCGCGCCGACCGCACCGGGCAACACGTCGACGCGCGTGCTAACCATCACCAATCCGGGGACGAGCGCGACGACGTTCGCCAGCTTTACGCTCACGGGCGACAAAGTGTTCACCATCGCGAGCCAGACCTGCGGCTTGACGCTGGGCGCCAGCGCCAGCTGCACGGTGACGCTGGTGATGACCGGTTCGGGCGGCAACGCACCGCACGCCGGCAAGTTGGCGGTCGTGAGTGATGCAGGCAACGTCAATGTCGCGCTGTCAGGCGCAGTTGGCACCACCGCAGTGCTGGTCGCCACGCCGCTGTCGCTCGCGTTCGGCAACCAGACCATCAACACAACGTCGGCCGCCAAGACCATCGCGGTCAGCAACGGCGGCCCCAACGCGCTCCTCTACGCTCTCAAGCTCACCCTGCCGACGCCGGGCAAGACCACAGTCGCCGGGCGGTTCTCGGTCACGGTGCCCGTCGGGTGCAGCGCCTCGATGTACGGCACGATCGGCTGCGCCATCAGTGTGACGTTCCGGCCGACAACTGCCGGTAACTTCACGCAGAATGTCACGCTAACCAGCGACAAGGGCGGCAGCAAGATTGTCACATTGACGGGTACGGGCCAGGCAATTCCGACGGCAACGCTTACCACGGCCACGCTGACGATGAAGGCCGGCGCCAAGGGCATCGCGACGTTTACCAACACGGGCACGATCGCAGTGCAGATGGGCAATCCGGTGTTCGCGATTACGGGCACCAACGCCGACCGCTTCACGGTCACGGCGAACACCTGCCCGGGAGTCGGGGGCTCGGTCCTCGTCGCCTCCGCCTGCAAGCTCACGATCACGTACACCCGGCCGGCCGGCCTCGCAGCCACCCTGGTCCACACCGCTTCGCTCACGGTGAATAGCACGGCAGGCGCCAAGACCATCGCATTGCGCGGCACCAACTAGCCGTACCTGCTGCGAATCTGTGGCGGGGCGGCTCCCCACCGAGACCGCCCCGCCACAGGCTCCTGAACGCGCCCGGACCGCACTTCGTCCCAGCTGCGCGACCGCAACCGTACCCTGCCAGCATTGTGGCCCATGCGACCAGAGGCCGCGGCAAGCGACGCCCGACTGGGCTCTGCTGCGGGCACGTCGTGTGACAGTCACCCCACGGCGGAAACAGACGTTCGCCCTTTAAGTAGGCGTCCCAGCGTCCAGGGGTGGTCAGCTGCCGCTCAAAAGCTCCAATGGCCTTGCCCAAGTTGTCGTAGGTGACCGGATCGGCGTATCCCCCCGAGCAACTCCGCCTACCGAGTGAATTCCGATTGACGCATGCTTGACCTCCGCCGGACGACACGTCCCGGCCGAGGTAGTCCATGCAAGAAGCTCACTCGCGCGACTGGTGGCGCGCCACCGTCGCCAATTGGCAGGCCAGCGGCCAGACCGCTGCGGCCTTCGCTACCGGCCTTGGCGTCAATCCGAAGTCGCTGCCGTGGTGGCAGGGCAAGTTTCGGCGCGAAACCCTGATGGCTCGCAGGCCGACGCAGCGCTTCGTGGAAGTCCAAGTGCCTCAGGCAACGCCAACTCCGATACCACAGCCGGCACCGCCGGGCCCGGCTACGCAGGCCCAGTGGTTCGTCGCGCATGTGGGCGCCGTGCGTTTCGACGTGCCCATCGGCACCTGTTAGCGGCTCTCAAAACCCGCCGCCCTACGGCGAAACCCGCGACTACAGCCGCGGCGGCGGTGCCTACTTCTTGGCCCCTGCCGCAGCCTTCATCGCGTCACGCTCCTTGGCTTCCTTGAGGCGCCAGGATCCTCCCTTGATGTTCACCACCTCGGCATGATGGGAGACCCGGTCTACCAGCGTCACCACGCTCGTCGCGCTGGGAAAGACCTCCGCCCAGTTCGAAAAGTGGCGATTGGTGCTGATGGCGGTCGCCTTGCGCTGGTAGCGGCCATCGAGCACCTCAAAGAGAAGGTCTGCATAACGAATATCATAGGATAAATGCGTAGGCCACGCAAACGCCCCAGCCGTCCATTGAACCACCCCGCCAGCGCCATGCAGCCCCCGACCAAGACCATCCCAGCCGTCAGCACCGAGCCTACGCCGGCCAATCCCCACCGTCAACCGCGAAATTTCACGTCAGTTCAAGCTGATCCGCCGTGACAGACCAAGGCTCCGCCAGCGAGCAGACCGTCTGGCCCCCAGCTACGCTGACCAATCCTCGACCGGTAGCCCAGCGTCATCGAGAACCGCTGCGAACGGCTCGTCGGGCGGTTCGCGCAGCGTCGACTTTTGGGGCAGCCACACCGGATCCTCAGGCGTGGTCAGCGCTTCCGGAGCCAGCTTGCCCAGCTCGCGGTAGCGGGCGGAATGTGCCGCTCTCGGGGGGCGCGGCGGCTAAAGTCCCCACCGAAAGAGCCCGCAGGGCTCTTTCGAATTCCGGCCCATTGGCCGGAATGCGCGGGGGCCCCTAGCGCAACACCTACGAAGCCCTCCGGGCTCAGACAACGTCTCGACCAGCCGCGCCCAGCCCCATAAGGGGCTTTGTAGATGTGGTCTGCGGCTTTAGCCGCCTGGCCCCCACGCCAGCCGATCCTCCCGTCGCCCGACCCCTGGGAGCAGTTGCAGCGCTGCAACTGTTCACCCCCGCGCCAAGGATGCGAACGGCGGAGCCGCGGCGTCCGACGCCGCTTTCGGCGCTGCCTGCAAAGGGAATTCGCCGCCCGCTGCGTCGCCGAAAGTCGCAGCCTGGTCGCCGCAGGCGAGGCGCCCAAACACGGCCATGGAGCGCGCGGACAAGCCCGCGCCAGGAGCGCCAGCCGCTTGGGGATGACCGGCGCGTGCCCCTGCTCGCCCGCGGTCTCGTCACCTGCGGGCAGACGGGCAGCCGTGCCACGTCCGCTTGAATCCTTCTACTCCACTTTCAAGATACGAAGCTTTGTCGCTGAGGAATTGTGCGCAGCGTGCAGAAGCCAATGAGGGGGGACTCCATGGCAGCCGTTGACTCCGGGCAGGGACCAGCGCATCCAACTAGCCGGCTCGCGCATCTGAGGAAGAGGAGGTCCCGAATGTTCACCCGTCATCCTGTGCGCGCCTGCTTCCTAGCTGCTTGCTTGTTGGTGGGTGCTGTAGTGCCCGGAGGTTCTGCCATGGCAACTGAAGAACCTGCATTTACTGTAGTACGCCAGACGGACACCTTTGAAGTGCGCAGCTACGCACCCCTCATCGTCGCTGAGACCGTAGTGGAAGGTGACTGGAGTGACGCCAGCTCTCAAGGCTTTCGGCGCCTCGCGGGCTACATCTTTGGTGGCAACAAGCAGCGCGCCAAAATCGCCATGACGGCGCCGGTTGGAACGCAGGAAGGTGCGAAGATTGCCCGAGTTTCGCCCGACACGGTCCGGCAAGAAGGTTCGCGGTCATGGGTCGTGTCGTTTACCATGCCGGCACGGTGGACGTTGGCCAGGCTGCCTCAACCGGATGATCCGCGCGTCAGACTGCGCGAGATTCCAATGCGGAGGGTGGCGGCCAAGCGCGTTGGGGGTTGGTGGAGCGCGGCCAACTTCGCCGAAGATAGCGACATTTTCCTGCGCGATGTGGCCACTGCCGGGTTGAAAGTTGGCGCGAATCGACCGGTGATGGCCCGCTACAACCCACCGTGGACTCCGTTCTTTCTGCGCCGCAACGAACTCCTGGTGGAGTTGAGCGAGGGGCCTGACGCCCCGGCTGCTGCTGAGCGAGGGGCTGGCGCAGCGCGGTGAGGGAAAGAGGGGGTAGCTTGCCCAAGACGCTTCCCGTGTGCTCGACCATGCGCGCCACGAGCTGCGCCAGCGTCCCCTGGGCCGCCCGGGTGCTGCGAGAGCAAGGCAGCGCGTTGTCGCGGCGTAGCCCAGCACGCCGAATTCGAGGTCTGCGGTCGCCATCGGGCTACTAACCTAGGTAATCACCTAAAACAGATTGTGCCAACCAAAGGCCAGCGCGCCCCCATCGGCAGCGCCGTCCGTCCGCGTGCTGTACTTGCCCCAGCCAAACAAGCTCGATGCGTAAGACCCGCAAATACCCCAGCCGCCCATCAGACCACCCCGCCAGCGCCATGCAGCCCCCGACCAAGACCATCCCAGCCGTCAGCGACGAGCCTGCACCGGCTGATCGCTACCATCAACCGCGAAATTTCACGTCCGTTCAAGCTGATCCGCCCGGTCCGCGCAAGGCTCCGCCACCCAGCAGACCGTCAGGCTCCCAGCTATGGCACCCAATCCTCCGCAGGCAACTCTTCAACGAACGGCTCGCCGCGGCCCGAGGGCGACAACGCCATCCCGCGCACCGAGCCGAGCTGCCGGCCGGCCAATTGCACTCCCGCCCGGCTGAAAGACGGATTCCCTTGTGCGGAGTTGCGAAAATGCGAAGCTGGCACCTGCGCTCTGTCGCCTTGAGGGGCCCACGGCGCAGCACAAGGAGCCGTGTAGCGATAACTTGACAAGATCTCTCGCGGAGCGGTGCGACGAACCCGATTGGGGGGCGCGCACTTGCGACCCACCCATCAGGCAAATGGGCCCGGGGAAATCAACCAGATTCTGCACGGGCCCTAACCATCGGAGTCTCCGCATGTTCCGCCACCTGACTGTAGCCGACTACGCCGAACAGCCTTGGGCCAATGGCCGCGGCAGGACTGTGGAGTTGCTCCGCGTGGAGCGCGACGGCGCCCTCCAGCTGCGGTTGTCGATGGCGATGGTGGTTGAAAACGGACCTTTTTCGCTGTTTCCTGGCCTGGAGCGCAGCTTGACGGTGATTTCAGGGCCGGGATTCCGCCTGAAAGGGCGCGGCATCGAGTTGCGCTGCGATGCGCTGGTGCCCGTCGCGTTTCCCGGCGATGTCCCCGTCCGCGCTGTGGCGACCAGAGGCCAACAGTCCAACGACTTCAACGTGATGACTGCACGCCACCTGGCCAAGCCCGTGGTGGCGCTGGAGCACGACGGCTCGCGGCTGCCAGCGGGCGGTACCCTGGCTCTGTTCGCGCTCGGTGAGGTCAGCGTCAATGGGCTGGTTCTGCAGCGCCACGACCTGGTGTTGACGGACCAAGAGCTGTCCATTGCCGGGCGCTGGCCGGTGATTGCAGTGCGGTTGCGGGAGGATTGGACGGCCGTTTGCGGGCAAGGTGCCGGTGATCAAGAAGATCCTCGCGCACTTGGGTCTGGGCACAGAAGCGCTCAGAGCCTGGGGCATGGTGTCAGGTATTGCCCTTTGCACAGGGCGGGTCGTCCACGGGGAATTCGACCAACACCGCGGTGTAGTGCAGGCTTACGGACCGGCGTGGGTCAAGCCGTGTGGGAACACCTTGACAAGCCGATACTGCCTGCGGTCATGGCCAGGCCGCTTGTGACTGGCCATCGTCCCGGGGGCTGGCTAATAGGCAGTAGGCAATACCTGACACCGGCGGCTCGCCTCGTTGGCCATGAAGGGCCGGCACACGCAACTGAGGTGTTGCTAGGGAGTACGCTATGACGCCGAAGCTCTTGCTGCGCCTGGACCTCACCGCCGCATTGCTCTTGGTCGCGTCCGTCGTCTTTAGCGCGACCCAGCCCCCGCTCGCGCTGTGTGGTGGCCTAGACCGACGCTATCCACCGATTCTGGCCTTTGAATTCGCCCGCTCGGTCGCCGACCTGCATGCGCTGTTTGGGCCTGCGCCGGGAGCCTGTCGCAGCGCGGTCGTCGTCAAGCTGGACCTCATCAACTGGCTCGACACCGCCTTGTTCATTCCGATCTACGGCGCGTTCTTGGCTTTTGGCGTGCTCAGCCTGCGCGCGCGACACCCGGCTCTCGCGCGTTGGGCGGTGGTTCTGACGCTTTCAGCGTGCTGCGCGGACTACCTAGAAAACGCTTGTCTGCTGCAGCTCTCGGCGGCGCCCGATGTGGCGAGCGGCTGGCTCGCGCTGCTGGCGTGGGCGACCGGCGTCAAGTGGGTGCTGCTAGGCGTCGTCGGCGTGCTGGCGAGCCGCCTGGTAAGCGAGCGGCGCGAGCTGACCGCGCTTTGCGTGGCCGGCCTGGCGATAGTCGTGCTGGCGCTGGCGGTGCCGGCGAAGTTCGGCCGGTTCGCGACCTTAGGCGTAAGCGTGAGCTGGCTGATGCTGCTAGTCGCCGTGGTGCGCGTTTGGTGGCTCGGCCGGCGCGGAGCCGCACCGTTACCGGTGAGCAGCGATTAAATCTATGACTTTGCGTAGGATCAGACATTGCCCTGGCGAGTGTCCAAGTGCGCTTGCGGCACCAATCTGACACAACGGAGGGCAACCGTTTCCGTCAAACCACGGTCACGCTGTCGCCATAGCCTGCCAAGACCCCGTCGTGTGTGAGCAACGTCATGGACTCCACCATGGCCTGCGCCACCAGCAAGCGGTCAAACGGGTCGCGGTGAACTGCCGGCAAACTATCGACTGCCGCAGCGTGATGCCCTTCAATTAGCAACAGCTTGAAGCCTGCCCCGGCAAAGTACGCCAACGCCTGAGAGCCCGAAATCGGCATCTCCTCAGGTCGCTTGGCGTGCTTGATCGCGATTTCCCAAATCGAAGCCGCACTGACCCAAATTTCGTTGCGCAGGTTGCCAACGGCGGAACGCGCGGCTGCAGGCAATTCTGTACTGTCGGCAATCGCCCAAATCGCCATGTGCGTGTCGAGCAGGTAGTTCACGTGCCCTCGTCAAACAGGATCACCATCTCTGGGTCCTGACGGTCGAGTCCCGCGGGCACCGCGAATTGACCTTTGGCGATGCCGATGCGGACACCCGAGGTAGCTGCGGAGAGCGGCACAATGCGGGCAACGGGTCGGCCATTGCGAGCGAGAATGACTTCGGTCTCAGCGCCGCTTTCGATGGCCGCCACCAGCTTGGAGAGCGACGACTTGGCCTCTAACATATTGACAGTTTGCATGTTCCCCCCCCAGTTGCGGCGAACGGACCGCATGGGCAGAATAGCAGACCACCTTAGTCTGGTCTAGTCGAGCCAACGCGGCGGCAGGGCCGGCCTTGGTGGATTCCAGCCTCGGGCCAGACATTCCCTGCCATACTGTTCGACCGCGGTGCCATCGGCGGTGCGCGCAGCGGTGCACGCTTTGGGCGCGTCGCCGCAGCGGCGACCGGGCTGCGAACGGCGAGGCGCCGTCGGCGTCGGACGCCGCCCTGCGGGTCTGCATCCCGCGCGCGTTGCTGTGCGATAGTAAGGGCTTACCTCGCGAGGCTGCCTGCGCTTCGGCCGACCCCCGGGCAAGCGACCGTCACCCGCAGGGCCGAGCCCCGGGCGGCGCGCGGCTGCAAAAGCCTCAGCGCACCCAAAGCCAAACAGCCGCGGCGCGCTCGTGGGCTCGGTCGGCCGGCTGGCAAGCCGGACGATAGGGCGCGGTCCTGGCCCCGGCCGCCGCCGCCTCGCGGCGCGGTTGGGCCAGGATGACCTCAGCCCTCGCTGTGGCTGCTGGAGTTGGCGGTACCCGGCAATTGGTCAGGCATCCCGAGACGAAAGTCCTTACATGTCATCGGTCAGACATTCCCCTAGGGACTGTCTGACCGCTCGACAGCGACCCCCGGCTCGGCACTGATCGCCGCGCCTTGCACCTGGCCGGCCAGACCTTGGGACCGGGCATCGCGGAGGTAGTGCTTGGCAATCGCCCGCATTAGCGCCTGGTGGACGGCGTTGCGGAGGTCCGCGTTCCAGGCCAGCACGTAGCGGAAGTCGAAAGGGAGGGTAAATACCCATTGTGATAGGGAATCTCGGGGAGGATGGCCGTTGTGATATGTTCCGTCCCACTCAAATCGCCCCGCCGGGGGCGATTTGTCCATTCGGGCACGCGGGGCCCTTTCGATCATGCGCTTGCCGTCACAAGGGGCCCCCACGGTGAGCGCAGCGAACGAGCCGCATGTCGGCGAGAGTGGGGATGGGCAGAGGCCGCGCACTTTGCAGCTGAAGGCGACCAGTACATCCTTGCGACAGTCGGCACAGCGGAATCTGGCAAACCCGTTGGCCAATTGCCCGCAGGCTAGGTAAGCCTTCATCGCCTTATCGACAAATTCCGGCAGCGACACCCCCGTGCGCTCGCTCGCCAGCGCCTTGACCTGCGGCCAGCCGGGCGGAGAGGGTGTCGAAGCCGGCGAAGGTTAGGGAAGGGGGCAGAACTGCCTTGCTTTCCGCCAGTAGAAGTCCACGAAAATTCGGCGGTAGTTTCAGTGGATCAAACTCCAACGGAATCGAGCCCGTCGCGTCGCGGCAACGTTGCCGTTTCGCGACGGCCTGCCGTTTCCGGCTGGCGTGCATAGCATCTATGCACGGCCTTGGTTTCGCAGTTGCAGATGTTGTTGGGTCGCGCTAGCGGGTGTTGTTGCGTCGCGGGCGGCGCAGTGGCTAGTTTGGCCGTATGCTGAGCGGCGCGCATGGGATATGCACGAGCCGGCGCGCACGCGCCTCCAACGGTGGGCCGTCGTCGCCTACAACGAGCGTGATGGTTATCGGCGAATTTCGGCACTCGTACAGGTCGCGGTACAGTTCTGTAATGCTGTATCCAAGCACGATGTCATCGTAGACGACGCCGTGTTGCGCGAGAACGCCTCCTGAGGTGGGCCGCAACGTGAACACCTCTTGCGAGAAGTTTCCGGCCAACACGTAGGGGGAGCCGTGCGTAAATCCGTACTTGGCCTCAATAGCCGGGCCGAGGGTTCCTTGGTAGTACTCCGCAGCCTCTACCACGTGTTTGACGAACAGCCACACAGCCGCAAACGACCCGACCGCGGCCACCGCAGCCACAACCAATACGGACCGAATCTTAGGCACTTTCGCCACTCCTTAACCGAGCAAATGCATAGTTCACGGGTATAAGACCCGCAAACGCCCCAGCCGCCCATTGAACCACCCCGCCAGCGCCATGCCGCCCCCGACCAAGACCATCCCAGCAGTCAGCGACGAGCCTACGCCGGCAAATCCCCACCGTCAACCGCGAAATTTCACGTCCGTTCAAGCTGATCTGCCCGGTCCGCGCAAGGCTCCGCCAGCCAGCAGACCCTCAGGTCCCCCAGCTATGCTGCCCAATCCTCGACCGGCAGCTCGTCAAAGAACGGCTCGCCGGGGTCCTCGTCGGCGCCTGCGCGCTATGGCGTGGCCACCGCGGAGACCACCGCCGATAGAAATGGGCGCAAGTCCGTGGGTCCAGTACGCGCCGCTTCAGTGACACGGGCCATAGACAGAAATTTCCATCGTTCACCCCGCTGCCTTGGCGACCAGCCGCGCCATGTACCCTTTCTGGCTAGCCACGATGACCGGACCAGCATCGCACCAGAAATCAGCGGCTTTGAGCTTGAATCCCAGCCACTCCCCAGGTCGCCCCCACCACTCGACTCCATGGACGGCAACACCTCCGCAAAACAGCGCTGGCCCTATCGAGGTCGGCCAGGTCTACCGAGTCGGTGCCGAGGTAGGAGATCAATTCGAAGTGCAATTGTGCGACATCGAGGGCCGGTTCGGCCAGAAAAGCGAAATCCCAGTCCGACTGTGCGTGCGCAGTGCCCTTGGCCCTCGAACCGTTGAGGACAAGCAAGCGCAGCGCTCCATGGCGGGCGGCAACGGCTTCAGCCCAGGGGGGATAGCGACGGCCGTTGGCTTTTCGCTCGACATGCTGGCAGTTCCGACGTGCGCACGGCGGCTGGCGCGACGGTCAGGGCAGCAGAATTGGGGTGGCGCTCAAGGCTGTGGGGCGGAGGGCGTGCGCCATTTTGCGCGCGTAAATTGCCCCGCCTGCCCCACAACCGCTTGGTCCGACGGGAGGCCTACTGGCGTCACCTGCTGGTGTGCCTGCACCTCAATCCAGAATTGGCTGCCAGCGTGGTTGCTTAGCCGCGGCTGCGGCATTTCGCGCGCGCGCATTGCCAACGCGTTTGGGGCCAATTGCGGCACAGGATCCTAGCGAATCGCCGGGGTTGAGGCGCGCCTGGGCCAGAACAAACAGCTGACCGAGGGGGCGAGAGCGCTGCGGCGGTCGAAAGGGGAAAGAGGATGTACCTGACCCCGCCCGCCCCTCACAAGACCACCAGATGCTCAGGCCTGGCCCCGACAACGGCAACCCTGCTGATCCGCGCGTCCATGGTGACCAGCCGTCCCCCGCGATGAACCGCCAGCGCCAGCAGATAGATATCCGTCAGTTGGCGCGGGCCGAGCAGGTGCGCCTGCGCCACCCTACGCGCGTCCAACAGCGAAACGTCGCAGGGCCAGAACTCGTGGGCGGGATGTTCGGCGGCCCTGTGTAACCGCGCGGCCACCGCCGCAACTGGCAGCGCATTGGGGTAGGCCGGTGACGCCATGATGCGCAAGCAGCCGTTTTGGGTCAAGGCGCAAGAGGCCCAACCGGTCCCGCCGTTGGCAAGCAACCAAGAGCGAGCGTCCGCATGGCGCAAGTGGTCTGCATCGAGTAAGGCAATCAGAACATTGACGTCTAGCAAGGACCGCATCGCTAGTCCTCTTCGTCTTGCAGGCGCCGCACAAGCTCAGTGGTCACGACTTGACCGCGGGAGGCAAAGGGCTCAAACCCCATCACGGCGGTGCTATCAGCCGGTGGGCCAGGCGGATGCAGGAGGGCGGAACGGGCCAGATCAGACAGCACCGCCCCGGCGGTCTTGCCCGCCCGGCGAGCCAGTTCCTTGGCGGCTGCCAGAATGTCGTCGTCGATGTCCAGAGTGGTGCGCATACATCTGATGCTAGCGCATCAGCGCCTTTGGGTCAAGGTTGAGCGGCGGTGGCTGAGCGCAGGCGCGGTCGAAAGGGGAAAGAGGATGTACCTGGCCCCGCCCGCCTTGCCCATCTGGTGGCGCTGGCTGAGGAGTGTCCTGGCAGACAGCAGTGTTGTCGGGCGCGTCCTTCGGACCGGGCTCTAGTCCGGCCGCGCTGCCGTCGCGGCCGGCCCGGAGACGTGTTTTTGGCCGCTCAAGGGTCAGAGCCGCCCAAAGGCCGGGCAACGCGGCCAAAAACCCGCCTCCGCCCATTCGGGTAACGATCCCTCGCGCTG
>CAIXGW010000363.1 GCA_903919145.1 uncultured Myxococcales bacterium | reverse complement strand
GCTGAGGCCAACGCCGACCTCGACTGCGACGGCACCCTCTCGACCTTCCAGCTGGTCGGCCGCGGTGACCCCAAGTCCACCGGCGCCGAGTGCGACATGCAGGGCTCCGCCGCCATCTTCCGCGACAACGAGACCGAGTAGCTTAGAAAGCCGCCCGCGCTACCTGAGGTTGGCCATCGCCGCCGACACCGCAGACGCCGCCGCCTCGATTTCTTCAGGCCGGGTCAGGATGTCCGGAGTCAGCCTCAGGTAGTGCGCCCGCGCATCGCAGTCCACCCCGTTTCGCGCCAGCCATTGGGCGATATCGGCGGCCCGCGGATGGCGAACCACCACAAAAGCACCGCTCTGGGCGCGGCCCCCTTCGGCCTGGACACCATGGGCGCCAAGCGCGGCGATGAGCTGTTGGCTCAACGTCAGGCCGTAGTCGCGCAAGCGCTGTACACCGACCAGCGCGGTCAGCTCCAAGCCAGCCGCGGCCTGGTACGGCTGCAGAACTGGCGGCGTGGACTCCAAAAAAACGTCGCCGCCGCGGGCAAACTGCGGCGGATGAGGGCGCTGGTAGGCAAAGGGGTCGGCCTTGGCAAACCAGCCAGTGTCCAGCGGCACGATGCCGGAATCCGCAATACTTGGCCTAACATATAGCCAGCACGAGCCCGGACCGCCGCGCAGGTACTTGTAGCCGCCGCCAAGGGCAAAATCGGCGTCCAGCGCTGTCAGGTCCACCGGTAGCACCCCAAAAGAGTGATAGGTGTCGATGACAACGCGCGCACCTTGGGCGTGGGCCTTGGCAACCAGCGCCGGCAGATCCGCCACCACCTGGCCAGTCATGAACATCACGTGGGAAATCACCAGCAGGTCCGTAGGCTGGTCCAAGGCCTGCAGCAGCGCCTCGGTGGCGAACCAGCCGCGCGGATCGGGCTCGACCATCCGCAGCTCAATGCGACCGCGCTCGGCGTAGAGACGCAAAATCACGTCGATCGAGTCGAACTCGCCGCGCGTGCTCAGCACCCGGATGGGCTGGTCGTACAGATTGAGCACCGCGCGCAGCCCTTGCCCCGCGCTGGTCTTGGGCACGATGCAGTCGGCGCGGGCCACCCCTAGGAGATTGGCCAGCAGGGCCCGCACGCGATTCTGCTGGTCGAGCCACGGCTGCCAAGCATCGCCCAGGCCCGCATACCACTCGGCCAGGCCCGCGGCGACATCCAGGGCGGTCTGGTCCAGCGGCCGGCCCAGCGAGTGGTTGGCCAGGTAGATCCCCGGCCGGGCCAGCACGCGGCTGAACAGCGGGTCGATGTGCTGGCGCAGGGCAATTTCGCTCAGCGGCCCCGGCCCCACGGCCGCCACGGCTTGGGCTATCGCGCTCATGCCTGCCTCAGCTCAGTGCGGACGTCCAGTAGCTCTGGAAAGAACGTCAATTCCAGCGCGCTCTTGAGAAAACCGACCCCAGATGAGCCACCGGTGCCGCGGCGAAAGCCAATGATGCGCTCGACGGTCTTCATGTGCCGAAAGCGCCACAGCTGAAAGTACTCTTCTACGTCGATGAGCTTCTCGCACATTTCGTAGGCATCCCAATGCTTTTCTGGATGTTCGTACACTTCTTTGAACACCGGGATAAGCCTTGCGTCGCGGCGGTGCGGCTGGGTGACGTCGCGCGCCAGCAGATCGGCCGGGACGCCAAAGCCGCGGCGGGCCAAATAGGCCAAGAACTCATCGTACAGAGACGGCGCGTGCAAAACCGCTTGGATGGCGCGGAATTCGGTCTCGTCGTGGGCAAAGGCTTCTGTCATGGCGGCGTGCTTGTTGCCCAGCAAGAACTCAATGGTGCGGTACTGGCGCGACTGAAAACCTGAGGAATTACCCAGTACACTGCGAAACTGCAGGTACTCGGTCGGCGTCAAGGTCTCTAGGACCGCCCACTGGTTGAAGAGCTGCATCTGGATCTGCTTGACCCGCGACAGGATCTTGAAGCACGGCTCCAGCCGGTCGTGCTGCAGGTGGTCGATGGCCGACGACAACTCGTGGATCATCAGCTTCATCCACAGCTCTGAGGTCTGGTGCTGGATGATGAAAAGCATCTCATCGTGGTGCTGGGGGCTGGAAAGCGGCTGCTGCGCGCCGAGCAGAATGTCCAGCCGCAGGTAGCCGGCGTAAGACAGGCGCCCCGCAAGGTCCAGGACAATAGAAGACTCAAGATCGCGCTGGTTTTCGGCCATGCAAGGGGCTCCATGGGGGTGGCTGGCGGCGGCCCGTCGGTCCTGCCTGCTGGCAAGCTGCGTCGGGGCGCGCAGTATAGTCCGGCGTGGCGATGCTGTCGCAGGCCGCGCGTCGCCAAACGGACCCAGCCGGACCGAGTCCATGCCTGGGCGCGTTCTTAGCTGACCTGCCGCAGCCCTGCAACCTGGCGAAGTGGGCGCGCGCGATGGGGCCGCCCTAGGGCTGTCTGGAAGCTGGCTTGTCTCGGCCAGCCCGCCGACGTAAGCTCAAGGGAGGGTCAGCGCGTCGCGCGATGAGCCACATGATCACAATACAGTAACCGTTGGGGCCTCTCTATGAAAGCTATGCGAACTGCGACGCTGACTGGTCTGCTGAGCACCGCCCTGATGAGCACTGCCGTCATGAGCACTGCCCTCACCACCACGGCCTGTGGAACTGCGGAAGAAGCGCCAGCCGCACCCGGCTATCGGCAGTTGCACGCCAATTACTTCAGCGCCAGCGGCGGCTGCGCCCAGTCCAGCTGCCACAGTGGCAGCAAAGGAATCAGCGGCCTCAGCTTCTCCAGCGCAGAAGGCTCCTATCAGCAACTGGTCGGCGTGACCGCGACCAATGCCGCCGCCGCCGCCGCCGGCATGGCGCGAGTGACAGCCAACAAGCCGGAAGCCTCGCTGCTCTACCTCAAGCTGCTGGAGTCCAGTACTACCTTGGGCGCCAAGCACTTTGGCCAGTCCATGCCCATCGGCGGCGAGGGCCGGGCCGGCTTGGCGACCCTGGACGCCGTCAGGCGCTGGATCGAGGCTGGGGCCCCCATGGAGGGCGGCGACTTCACCGCGGATGTCATCGACGACTCGGCCCACGGTACGACCTGGGTCAAGTGCAGCGCCACCGATGCCGCGGGCCTGAAGACCTGCCTGGGAGCCGAGCCTGATCCCAAGAAGTTCATTCGCTTGTACACGCCGCCCATCACAGTGCCGGCTGGGGCCGAGGTGACGGTCTGCAGCTACTTGGACTACAAGGCGCCAACCGACCTGCTGCTGCGAGCCGCCCTGGCCAAGCAGATGATCGGCGGGCACCACGCGGCGGTCTTTGTCGCCAACAGCCCGGTCGCCGACCACGTCCCGCACGTTTGCGGCAATGAGGAGATGGGCAACTACCGCTTTGTGGCTGCCACCTTGGGCTCGGGCGGCATGGCGCCAGGCATGCCCGACGGCATTGCGCTGAAGATCGCCAAGGGCGAGCAGGTGGTCATCCAGAGCCACTACCACAACACCGGGGCCAAGCCGCGGGTGGTCATGGACGCCATCGACATCCAACTTCTCGACAGCCCGGACCCGGCCAAGGTCAAGATCGCCGACCCTTTTGCCGTCCTGGCCAGCAACTTCACCATCCCCAAGGGAGAGGGCAAGTTCACCGCTGAGAAGGTGTGCAAGCTCGACCGCGACATGTCGATCTACATGATGCTTGGACATGCCCATGAAAACGCGGTAGATTTTACCTACGAACACAAAGCTGCGGGCGCCGACGCCTACCAGTTGCTGTACAAGTCGACAGACGGCAAGGCGCTGCGCAATAGCCCTGACGTCAAGACTTTTTCGGCGGGCCTGGCCTGGAAGAAGGGTGACCAGGTGCGCCTGCGCTGCGTCTGGCAGCAGACCGACCACGCCATTACTTGGCCAGAAGAAATGTGCGTCGCCCTGATGTACTACACAGACGGCCAGGGCTTTTTGACCTGCGACGACGCCGACGAGTCGCCCAAGGGCGGCGGCACCGCCAAGGGCTGTGTGCCGGCTGGCAACCCGGGCAATGAGCTGGGCATCGGCAAGGCTTGCACCGCTGGCGGCAGCGAGTGCACCGACAACAAGCAAGCGACGCTCTGCATCGGCATCTTTGAGCCTTCTCAGAACTACTGCACTTTCATTGGCTGCACCAAAGACGCCGACTGCGGCGCCGGGGCCCACTGCTCCATAGACCCCAAGGGCTCGGCTTGCCAGCCCGACCTCTGCAACTGAGTCGGTGGCCCTGGCGTAGGTTGGCTTGGCAGGGGGGGGGGCGCGCAGCGGGGCCGCCGGGCAGCGAGCGCCAAACTGCCAAAGAAATTGACGAACCGCGGCGTCGCCCGTAGCGTGCCTTCTGGCCCAGCCCATCGCTGGGGCGCGGATCCCCTTTGAACCTGTTCGCCTCCACGTCCGCCCAGTTGTTCAAGCGCCACAAGCCGCGCTGCGAATACAAGTACCAGATTGTCGCCTCGCAGATTCCCCTTATCAAACAAGCCATTGCCCCATACTGCCAGGTCGACCCTTTTGTCGCCGGCGCTGGCCGCTACACCATCACCAGCTTGTACCTGGATACCCCGCGCCGCGACTTGTACTGGGCGACCGAAAACCAACGCCACAGCCGCATGAAGCTGCGGATCCGCACCTACGGCGAACAGTGCCAAGGCCCTGTCTTTCTGGAGATCAAGCGCCGCTTTGGCGATGCCCAGAGCAAGTCGCGGGTGCAGGTCCCGCGCGACGAGTGGCGGATGGCCGTAGAGCCTGGGCGCCTGCAGGAGGCGCGCAGCTGGGGCTTGGACGCAAAAAAGTGGAGCGTGGTCGAGGATTTTTCCGCTCAGGTCGGCGGCTGGGGCCTGGAGCCAGTGTGCTGCGTCCGCTACGACCGCGACCCCTATGTCGGCGTGCTCAATCCGGATGTCCGTATCACGTTTGACCAAGCTATTCGCACCGTTGCCAGCCACGACTACCACCTGCACGCCGAAGACCGCGACTACTTGCCGGTCGACTATCCGTTTGCCTTTGACGCCCCAGAGCCGCGGCTGGTCCTGGAAGTCAAGTTCAACATGCGCTACCCCATCTGGTTGATTGACCTGGTGCGCGACTTCAACCTCAAGCGCGAAGCTTTTGCCAAGTATTGCAGGAGTGTAGATAGGCTCGAGGGCGACCAACTGCGCCACCGCACCGACGAACGCGCTTCGCGCTGGGAGCCCTGATGGAAGGCGGCATCGAACAACTGCTGCAGGTGGCCCTGGCCCCCGACCCGGCCCTTCCCTGGCAAACGGTGACGTTCTGCCTGCTGATGTCCTTTGTGCTGTCCACGGTGCAGGCGCAGGTCTACATCTGGACCCACCGCGGCCTGTCCTACTCGCGCAGCTTTGTGCAGACCCTGATCCTGGGCGCCGTGGTCTCGGCCACTTTGATGACGGCGGTTGGCAATAACCTCGCACGTGGCATTGGCATTTTGGGCACGCTGGCGATCATCCGCTTCCGCTCGACGGTCAAAGACCCCCGCGACATGGTGTTTGTGTTTGCGGCGCTGTCTACGGGCATTGCCATGGGGGTGCGCTCCTACGGCGCCGGCGTCATGGGAACGCTGGTTTTCTCTGCTGTTTCCTGGGCTCTGCACGCTTCAGCCTTTGGCGCGCGGGTACGCTATGACGGAATGCTGCGCTTTGTGCTGGCCGCCCACCCCGACAATGACGGCCGCCTAAAGAGCCTGTTTGAGCGCCACTGCGCGCGTTTTGTGCTGGTGTCGCTGCGCGAAGTCGAGCAAGGGCATCGCGCCGAGCACAACTACCACGTCAAGCTGCGCGATCCAGAGAGACAGGCACTGTTTGTCCAAGAAGTGATGGAGCTTCCTGGGATCCGCGGCGTCTCGTTGTACCTCAATGACGCCACCGAGGAGGCCTGACCGCCGTGACTGAGGCCCAGACCAGCCCTCCCAGCCAGGAGTACACCAGCCCCCACGGGCGGGTGCGTCGGCGTCTGCGCGTGCCCGCTGCGGCACTGATGTGGCTGGTGTGGCTGGCGGCCATTGGCTGGGCCGCGGCGCTTTACTTTGAATCCCCTGATTTTTCTACGATCGCCGGCATGGGCGAAGTGCTAGAGAGCCACGCCGCTGCGCCGGAGCTGGCCCGGGTCAGCTCGGTGGCCATCACGGTGGGCCAACACGTGCCGGCGGGCGCCGTGATGATCAGCTTTGACGCCACGCCGCTGGACCTGGAGGCGGCAGAAGTCCGGGCCGAGCTGGCCAAGGCAGAGGCGGAGCTGCTGGCGGGAGGCATGGCGCTGCAGCGCGATCGCTATGGCGAGGCAAGGTCCTTTGAAAAGTCCATTGATATTGGTGATATGGGACTTATCTCCGCCAAAGTCGATGTCAGTCTGGACCGCGCCGAGGCGGAAGGCCTGCGCCTGCGCATCCGCTGGTGGGACGCGCTGGTCAAAAAGCAGCTGGTGCCAGAAGAAACCCTGCAGGACCTGCGCGGACAGCTGGCCGCCGTCGAAGGACGGATTGTGGCCCGCACCGACGCCGTGGCGGCGTGGCAACAGCGGGTAGCCAAGGTCGAAAAGCGCTTTCGCGAGTGGCAGAAAGCCATCCCGGCGGCCGACGAGGATCCGCTGCAGAGGGACCTGGCGCCGCTGAAGGCAGAGATTGCTCTGGCGCGCACCCGGTTGGACCGCTTGGCGGCGCGCCGGCAGGCCCTGACGGTGCGGGCGATGGTCGACGGCGTGGTGTCGCGGGTGCTGATGCAGCCCGGTGATGTGGCCACGGCGGGCCAGACGGTGGTCGTGCTGCGGGCGCCCCAGGTCAAGCGAGTGATTGCCTATGCCCAGGACGCCATTGCGCGGCGGCTGCGGGTCGGTTCGATGGTGCAGGTGCTGCGGCGCGATGGCACCGGCCGGCGCCTGGCTGGCCACGTGGTGGGCTTTGGCGGTGTCGCCGAGCTGCCCCTGCAGCTGCAGAGCGTACCGCCGCGGGCGCCACTGGCCGCCGAGGAAGTCATCATCGAGCTCGACCGCGCGGCGCTGCTGCCCGGAGAGCCGGTGGATGTGGCGCTTCTGCCTGGTGTTCTCAGCCTGCCGCACGAGCCGCCAGAACCAGCAGGTGCGCCAGCGGCGACTGCGCCACCACCAGCACCACCACTACCACCATCACCACCAACGCCAGCCGCCCTGCCCGCCCCAGCCTCTGCCAGCCAAGCCCCTGAGCTGCAAGCAGAAGCCGTAGCGGCGGCGGGCCCACCACCCCAGCAAGCGACGCCGCAGGTGCCAGCGGAACCGGCAACGGCGACCGATGCTTCCCAGCCTCTGCTGGTACCGGCCCGCCTCAGCACGCTGACCAGACTGGAACCCTCTGGCTGGCTGTGGCTGCCCGAGCGCCAGCGCTATCTGCTGGTCAGCGACGACACTGGCCGCACCAAGGCCCGCGAGCACGCCCCGTGGGTGTTTGGCGTCAGTGCCGCCGGCGACGTCGACGAACAGCCGTGGGTCTTGGACAATTGCCCAGAGATCAGCGATCTGGAGTCGGTAACCCGCAGCCCGGATGGGGCGCTTTGGCTGCTGGCGTCGCAGTCCATCAGCCGCAAAGGCAGTCGCCAAGACCCGCGCACCTGGCTACTGCGGGCCGAGCTGCGCGGCCCCAAGCTGGTGGTGACGGGCTACCGGTCGCTGGCCACGGCCCTGGCGCAGGCCCACGATCCCCAGATGCTGCAAGACCTTGGCCTGGGCCAGCGCGATCCCAGCTACCGCAAAGGCGCCCATGGATTTGACCGCGTCCTGGACATCGAGGCGATGGCAGCCGATGGCAACGGCCTGTTGCTGGGCCTGAAGCGGCCGCTAGACGGCACTGGCCTGGCGCTAATCTGGAGGCTCGCCGATGCCAAACGCTTTGTGACGACCGGTCGGCTGCAGACCGGCGACCTGCAGTTGTGGGCCCGGGTGGCTCTTTCAGCCGGCCCGGTGGCAGCGCCGATGGCGGCGGGTCTGGCCGATCTGCTGCGCCTGCCCGACGGCCGCTGGGCGATCCTGGCCACCGCGCTGGGCGATGGCGACGACGGCGATACCACGGTGGGGCTGCACAGCGCCCTGTTCATCGCCGAGGCCCAGCCCGCTGCGGGGCGCCTGTCAGCCAGACTGCAGCGGCGCTTTGCCGGCGTGCATGCCGAGGGACTCACGCTGACCGCGGACGGCAAGGCCCTAGCCGTGGTGTTTGACGAAGGGGACCTGCCGCCGCGGTGGCTGCAGATGGCCATGCCCTAGGGGCCTGCCAAGACCTCAGTCAATTCTTTAGTTTTAGGGTGTTATCGGCAGGTATCGGCATTTCTGAGACCGGCTCCAGGCCAAGGTCTGAGCGCGCGAAAGCTGGTGATGAGGAAGCCGAGACCCGTGGAGGCAAGCCCCTTGGCACGGCTCTGCAGCGATTGACCGGTGCCGTGTTGCCGCGTGGCCTGGGCTCGCCGCACTGCCTTGGTGCTTGGCTACACCACTTCCGGGGTCCGGTCCCAAACTAGGAGACGACATGCGCAACGCCTTTAGGATTCCGACCCGACTTGTGTCCGCTTCCCTTGTCGCCGCGCTGGCGGTCACCGCGGTGGGCACCACCGGCTGCTTTGGCAAGTTTGCGCTGACGCGCAAGATCTACGGCTGGAATGACGGGCTGGGCAACAAGTTTGTCAAAACCCTGGTGTTCTGAGGGCTCATCATCATCCCGGTGTACGAGGTGGCGGGCGCCGCTGACTACTTCATCCTCAACCTGATTGAGTTCTGGACGGGGTCGAACCCAGTGGCCGACAACCGCGACATCCAAAGCCGCGAGCTGGAGGACGGCTCGGTCGAGATCCGCTATGCGGGTGCGGTGTACCGCCTTGTGCCCACCAGCGATCAGAGCTTTGAGCTGCACCGCAATGACAAGCTGGTGGGTCAAGCGGCGCTGCGCTTTGACGGTGGCTTGGAGCTGTCGACCGAGAAGGGCGTGGCGGTCTTCCATCAGGGCGAGAAGCCCGTGGGCAGCGCGGTGGCGCAGCGGTAGGCCAGCTTAGTCCTCCATGTCAGCGCCTATTCAAGCAGTCTGCGGTTGGTGCTGCGTCTCGGCAAGGGCGCCAGACCGCCACCCGGGCCGCAGGCAGCCTGGCGCTGGCTGGGGCTGCGTGCTGCTGATGGGCGAGTAGTTCTTGGCGAGGCTCTTAGGGCAGCGCCTCATACCTGGGCTCGGCAGGCTTGGCTGGCTTGCTGGCCGGCGGCCGGACCTTGTCAGCGGGCTTCTTGGCCAGCGGTGGCGACTCTTTCTGCAGGGGCGCTGGCGGCGCAGCACGGGCCGGTCGCGGCGCTGCAGCCTCGCCACCGCCGGGGGCGGCCACTGGCGCCGGGGCACCAGTGGCATCGGCGGCCTCAGCGGCTACCCCAGCAGCGTCATGCGGCGAAGCGGCGACATCGGCTGCTTCTTTCGGCGGACTCGCAGCCAGAGCGGGCGGCGCGGTGGGCCCTTGGCTCGGCGCCGGTGCAGCCATGGCCGCAGGCTCGGCCGGCTTTGCGGCTGCGTTGGTGGGCGCAGCGGTCGACACAGGCAGCGGGGCTTCAGCCAACCCCCACCACAGTGCCGCTACCGCCAGCCCGCCGGCCAGCGCCGCCCCAAGCCACAGCAGCGGCCGTCGCGGCGCCGGCAAGGCGTTGGCGGCGTCGGTCAGCCGGAACGCAGTCGGCCCGGCGCCCGTCTGAGTCGCGTCAGCGCCAAGCTGCGGCCCGCGGTTGGGCCGACGGCCCGCGGCTACGGTTGCGGCGTGCGTGGCGTCTTCGGCCGGCCTGCTGGGACTGGCGGCAGTGGGCGCAGGGCTGTGGCTGCGGGTCCTTCCAGGCGCACCGGTAACGGTCCTGGCGGATCCTCGCGGCCTGTCGGTGGCGCTGGCGCTGCGATTCTAAAGGCCTGACCCAGGCCTGGCCATTTGCTCAGTCCGCGATCCTACAGCCTCCGACAATCCCCTAGGCAATGTCTGATCACTGACATTGCGTGGGTTTTCGTGCTGGCCTACAGCCAAGACCGCCGCTCGCTCCAGCGTCGTTCGAGTCGCAGGGCTTTCGACCACCCTGCAACCTGCTCCGCTGCAACCCAATCATCGGCGGAGCTTCCATCTGAAAATCCGACGAATTCATCTATGATAGCCAACTGACCGGCCGGCTCCCGCCGCGGCGCTCAGAGGTTCGCGTGTCTGCTCCCACCCTGCCGGGCCTGCCCCACCTGTCGACCCAGCCAAGCGCCGCGGACCGATTCTGCCCCGTCTGTGGCCGGCGCACGGCGGAGGCGAATTGCCCCGTCGACAGCACACAAACAGTTGAGATGCGAGGATTTGGCCGCAATCCGCGGTCGTTTCAGGCCGGCGACTTGATTGGAGAGCGCTACCGCATCACCGGCCCCTTGGGGGCGGGCGGCTTTGCTGCGGTGTTTGCCGCTGAGCACTGCGGAACCCAACAGGAATTGGCGATCAAGCTGATGGCTGCAGAGCCTGGCCAAGCGGGCGACGTGGCCATGCGGCGGTTCTTCAGAGAGGCCAAGGTCACCGCTTCTCTGCAACACCCCAACACTGTGCGGGTCTTTGACGTGGGGCAAGACAGCCAGGGTCCGCTGTACATGGCCATGGAGCTCATCCGCGGCCGGACCCTGCACGCCGAGCTGCGCGAACGAATCCTGGCCAAGATGCTGTTCAGCCAAGCGGAAATCATCAACTTTGCCCTGCAAGTCCCGGACAGCTTGGCAGAAGCCCATCAGCACCAGCTGGTTCACCGCGACCTCAAGCCGGCCAATCTGATGCTTGTGGACGGCAGCGACGGGCAAAGGCTGGTCAAGGTGCTCGACTTTGGCATTGCCAGAACGGTCGATTCTTCGCTCACGGCCACCGGAGCGGCCCCGGGCACGCCGGCATTCATGAGTCCAGAGAAATGCAAGGGCGATGAGGTCGACGGTCGCAGCGACCTGTACTCGCTGGCGGTGGTAATGTTTGCCTGTGTAGTTGGGCGCTTGCCGTTTGAACACAAAGAGCCGCTGCGGCTGATGCAAATGCATGTGATGGCGCCCGCCCCTGACCCGCGCACGCTTTGCACCACGCCACTGACCGACGAGTTTGTCCAAGTGCTGCTGCGGACGCTGGCCAAGAAGCCAGGGGACCGGTATGCAACGGCGACAGCTCTGGGCTTGGCGCTGCAGGCCGTGGGGGAAGGTCGGGCGCTTCCTGAAGACGAGGCCACCGACCCCGATACGATGGCCGGCGCCGACGAGCCCACGATGCGCCATTTGCCGCCACCGGCCAAGGTGGCGGCTGCAGCGCCGACCGCGCCAGAGCCCCGCTTGGTGGCCGCAGCTGCGGCCGCGGCAGAGCCGGAGCCCGCTGACGACAAGGCTGCGGGGCCGGCGGCGGCTCCGGCTGCGGCTCCGGCCGCGGCTGAAACCGCAGGACCGACCAGGGGCAAGGCGTTGCGGATGGGCGCAGTGTTGGCAGTGTTGGCTGCTTTGGCTGCGGTGGCGGCAATTGCCGAAACGGCCGGCCGCGGCAAGCCGGCAGGAACGCCTGATCCGCCGATTGTCGCGGCGGGTCCAGCTGCCCAGCCCACCGCTGCAGCAGCCCCGGCCCCAGCCGGTCCAGCGCCCCAAGCCGCGCCAACGCCTCAGGTCCAGCCGGTGGTGGCGCCCGCCGCAGTAACGGTGCCAACCGCTGAACCAGTCGCCGCCCCAGCGCAACCGCCCGCTCTTGCTCCAGCTTCAGGCAAGCGACCCGCCGTCCGCGCCAAAGAAGCCAGGCCGGGCTTGGCGCCGCAGCTGGTCGACTGAGCCACCGACCCTGCCGGGCTGCTGGGTGTGCGGGCCCAGTTTCTAGCCCGGCGTGTGCGTCTGGACAAAGCTGCCGGCTTCAGCGAACGCCTCCGCCGCGGCAGGCACCAGGCCAAGGAAGGCCGGATAGACGTGGACCATGTCGGCGCCCACCACCAGCGTCGTGTCCACACCGGCAGCTTGGGCGCGCCCGGCAAAGGCGGCGACCTGGTCGTGCAGAACCTCGCGCTCGCCAACGTGGATCAGCAGTGGCGGCAGGCCGGTCAATTCGCCGTAGACTGGAGAAGCCAGCGGATCCATCGGATTGCCGTTTGCGCCGAGATAAGTCGGGACCAGCCGCTGCAGCTGGCCGCGGAGCGGCGCAAGGTAGTCAAAGGGCAGGTTGCGCTGCCACGATGGCCGGTCGTCGGCCAGGTCCACGGCCGGCGACACCAGCCACGCGGCCGCTGGCAGGGCCAGTCCTTTGGCCTTGAGCACCAGCAAGGTCGATGCCGCCAGCCCGCCGCCAGCGGAGTCTCCGGCAATGACCATCTGGCGTGGGTCCTCTCCGGCATCCAGCAAGGCCTGCCACGCGGCAACACAGTCGTCCAGGGCGGCTGGGAAGGGATGTTGGGGAGCCAGGCGGTAGTCCAAGCCGACGACCCGCGCAGCGCCAGCGTGGGCCAACTGCGCCATCATCGGCCGGTGGGTGTCGATGGAGCCCGTGACAAAGGCGCCGCCGTGCAAGTACAAAATGCAGCGCTTTGATGCAGTTTCGCGAGGCCACAGCCACTCGACAGGGCGGTCGCCCAGCACACCAGCTCGCCTCTCAGTCTCGCGACCTAGCCGCCCGCGCAGAGGCGCCGACGGCAGATTCAGCTTGCGCCCTGCCATCAGCGGGCCGAGGATCGCGCCAACAAAGAAGTGGAGGACAGCGACGGCCACGGCAAATGGCAAGGGCCAACGCTGCGGAAGCCGACCCAGGAGGTGCCGGGCGATGACCCGCACCACCAGCCAAGGCAGCGCAAGCAGGCAACGAATCAGTAGCCATATTGATGACATCACGCACTCCATGGATTTGAGGTGTCTGTCGCTGCGCCGATGCTGGCCCGCCCCGACCGCTCAAATGCAGCCTTGAGCGCCAGCGGGTCCAGGCCGGTGTGCGCATGGATCCAATCGAAGTCAAGGTCTTGCACTAGATCCGCCATCCGCCCTGTCCACACTTCGCCCAGCTCGCGCAGTCCAGCGGCATTGTCAGCGGTGCCGCTCGACTCCGCACTCAGCAGCGGCAGCGAGACAAACGCCAGGGTCAACAGGCAGGCAAACTGGTAGTCGTCAGACAGCATCTGCCGTGTGTAGCCGCGCACCCCGCCCTGCAGCAGCCCCGCATGGTAGCGATCGAGCAGGCGCTCGCCATGGCTGCGCCGCACGTTGGCATCGACGCTGAGCACCAGAAAATAGGCCAGATCAAACGCGCCCTTGCCCTTGCGCGCCGCTTGCCAGTCGATCAGCACAAATCGGCCAGAGCCGTCAGCGGCAGGAAAGAGCATGTTGCCGACGCGTGCGTCGCCGTGAAGCACCGTGGTCGGCTCTTGGTTGTCATGCCGCCACACGCTGCGCAGCAACTGCCCCAACAGCACGCGGTCCGGCCCCTGAAACAGGCTGCCAAAAAAGTCGATGACGGGGTCGGGCACGCTGCGCAGAAACTGGGTACGCGGGTCGGAGCGCTGCCAGAAGGCCGCGTGCAGGTTGGCGAACGCATCGACGGCCAGCTCGCACAGCTCGGGCGGACAGCCTTGGCGCTCGGTCACTTCGACCGCACCGCGCATCAGTTCAAGCAGCAGGCACAGGTTGCCGGTGCCCGGGTCGGCCTGGGCGAAGTAGCTTTGCGGCATGGCGATGTTGGGGTCGCCAGCCAGGTTGGCATAGACGCCGGCTTCCTTGCCGTGGTTGTCCTGCAGGATAAAGATGGCGTGGTCGCGCAAGCTCTCTGGCCGCGGCGCGAACTTAGCCAGGACTTCCAGGCTGTGCTCGCCATCGGCGGCCGCGACCTCGATGCGCACCCGGGCACACAGCGAGCGGAAGGCTTGCGCTGTCTTGAACCGTACGACCTCAAACCGCTGCACGCTGGCGCCACGCGGCAGGGCCCCGTCTGCCGTCAATTGGGCAAGGCACCACTGCTTTCGCTCGATCAACTGGTCGGGATTGCGAGGGAAGGGCAGCCGGCGGCCAAAGGTGCGGTCCAGCCACGCTACCACCATCAGCCCGGCGACGGCACCGCGGAACAGCAAACCGTAGAAAACCAGTCGAAGCATCTTGGCAGTCGCCGTGCGGCACAGTGCGCCGACCACAGGTAGCAGCAACTCGGCACTGCGTCCAGCTTGCAGGGGGCATTTGGCAAAACCGTGACTGGCCCGCGAGTGGACGGCCGGCCAAGAGGCGGCGCGGCGGCGAGGTGATGGCCTGAGATAGGGGCCTGCGCGCCTTAGTCGGCCAGGCTGCGCCGACCGCCACTTTCATGCTGGGCTGTGGAACGGACGTAGCTGAGGGGGACGCAGCCGAGACCACCAGCAACCCTTGGACCTTGAGCATAAACCGGGCGCCAGGCATGGCACTCCAGCGGCTCTTGAGGCTAGGCTGGCTGCCCCGCTTCTACCTGTCCCGCGGCCGCCTCATCATTCAAAGGCCCTTGGCGATGCCGCCAGCTGTCGCGCGGCTGCAGGCCGTGGCGCGCCAGACCGGGCAGGATCACTGTGTCGATGGTGTCGAACAGCAGCTGTCGCGCGGCCAGCCCAGAACACACACCGACCTGTGCAGCACGCGCGCCCATGTCGCCGCGGGCCGGCAGGTGCAGCAGCTCGTGCTCCACCAGGTGGGTCAGCGCCGTTTCCAGGTAGGCCGAGAGCCGTTCGCGCAGCGGCGGGTCCAGCGGCGCCAGCTCGTCCAACAGCGTCCAGCCAAAGCGCGCGTGCCCGACCTCGTCGGCCAGGATTCCTTCAAGGAGGTGCAGCAGCTGTGGCGGGCCGATCTCCAGCGTCTCGGCGCGGATCAGCGCCACGGCAACCGTCTCTGCCAAGCAGCACACCGACACGACGTTGCGCAGCAGCGCCTCAAGCGGCTCGGCGTCGCTGTGGCTCGGCACCCCGGGCAAGGCCGGCAGCGGCGCAACAGCCTCGCCGCCCAGCGCCGCTACCACAGAGGCACACTGACGGGCGTGACGCAGCTCCTCACAGGCAAATTCGGCAATTTGAGTCTGCCGTCGCGCCGACAGGCCGGCAGCCATCGCCTGCCCCAGCAGGACGCCAAAGACCCGCGACGAGATGTGCTCGTTGACCATGCGCCCGCGCCACGTCGCCACCGCGCTGTGCCGCTCTGCAGCGGTCAGCTCCGGCAGATCGCCCACGGCGGGCGCGAGCTGCGCGGCTTCCACGCGCAAGTCCAGCATCCCTGCGTTCATGCCAAACCCTGGACGCGGACTCCGCTCCACTCGGGCGGCGCCGGCGGTCCCCACGGGATGCACCCCGTGGAGCCATTGAAGTCGGGGCCCCACACACAGTCACTTTGGGCCTTGCTGTCTTTGGGATAGGCGTTTTCGCACCACGTTGTGAGTTTCTGGCAGCACTCGCCGTCCCCGCGGGCGGGTGGTTTGCTGCAGTCGGGGCGGCCATCACCGGCGGAGTCAGCAGCGGCGATGGCGTCGCCACCTGTGTCGGCAGCTGTGCCCGCACCAGTCTCGGCGGCTGCGTCCGTGCCCGCGTCCGCGACTGCGTCCGTGCCAGTGTCTGCGGCTGCGTCGGCCCCAGTGACCGAGCCCGCGTCGGCAGCGCGGCCTGCCGCATCGGCGCTTTCCACCGCGGCGTCCGACTGGACCTCTGCGGCAGCGCCAGCCGGGCCTGCATCGGTTGTGGCTCCGCAGCCTGCAGTGCCGAACGCCACGGCAGCGGCTGCGCGCAGGGCTTTGGCGTGGATGGTCGCGCGGTCTAGGGGTCGCGTCATGGTGAAAACCTTTTTTGTGGAGCATGGCAGCGAAAGGCCGTCTCGGCTAGCGTTTTGGCCATAACATGGCGCAATTATGCAAGCACCTGCCTGCAACTGGGGCGATGCCCGAGCGGATCGGACATTGCCTAGGGGAGTGTCCGGACGCCGGTCCGACATTGCCTAGGGGAGTGTCCGGACGCAAGACCGTCGTCCTCCTACAGCCGGTGCGGCCAACCTCGCCTCAAGGGGTCGACGGCCGCCCGGTCGCACGGTCGCCGCCAATTCTCCAAGCATCCTGAGGATCAGACATTCCCTAGGGGACTGTCCGACTACTCTCCGACCCCAGCAGCGCCCTGTCGTGCGCCCGCACAGGACGGTCGGCCCTGTCGGGGTCCCCAGCCTGCGCCATGGACCAGCACAGGCTGCCGTCGCCAGACCGGCCAGACGAAATCCGTAGCGGAATCAGCGATCAGACATTCCCTAGGGGACTGTCGGACGCGAGCATGGGACCGTCGCTGCGCCGGGGTCCGCTGCCTTGGCAAGAGGCCTGGGCAGGGCGTCGCAGCCTCGCCGATCAGGTAAACTCTGTAGTAAAATCATGAATCAGACAATGCCTACCGCACTGTCTGGATGCCAGGGCCGCTTGTGTTGCGAGCGCCCGCGTTATTCTGAGACAGTTCTTACTTGTTGGCGGCGCCCGGCGTCGGCACGGCGCTCTTGAACTCGCCGGTGCCGTTGGGCAACCGCCCCCACGTCTGGGTGCCGTCCAGCAGCACGTTGGGCGGCACAGAGACGGTGTCTACAACGGTCTTGTTCAGGGTCAAGAACACCTTGTCTCCGCCAGCAGCCGACACCTTGAACGCGGCCTGGTAGCAGGTCTCTGGCCCGCCCTGGATGCACTTGGTGGTCAGGCCGATCTCTGGAGTGGTCTTGCCAGCTTCAACCAGGATGTAGCCGCCAGCGGCGATGGTGGCATCGGCTGGAAAGGCAACGCCGTCTAAAAGGTCTGGGCAGCCGAGCTCATTTTGGTCGGCCACGCTGTAGCCAGCCAGGCTGACGGTGGCGCCGCTCTTGTTGTGCAGCTCGATCCAGTCGTCGCCCTTGCCCTGGACCTCGTTGATGACAATGGGACTGCTGGCCGGCGCCGCGCGGGTAAACGGGCAGTTACCCAGGCTGTCAGACGTCTGGTCCGCCGTGACCGCATCGCCGGCGACCGCGTCAGCTTTGGCTGTGCTCTCTGGGGCGGTGTCGCAGCCGCTGACCGCCGGCACCATTCCCAGAGACGCCAACGCCAATGCCGACATCGCCCGGCCCCAATTGCTACGCCGCCCCTTGCCTCTGACTGTGCCCTTCATGCGTCTCCTGTGCCGGCCGCAAAGCGGTCCTCTGTCCGATAGCCAATCCCGCTGGGGCGCGCAAGCCGCGCGTCCGCCGGTTTGGCAACTCTTTCACCGCCGGCGTGCGCTGTCAAACCGCTGCCGCAAGGGTCACTTCAGGCGATAAAATAGCATTTTTGCGCCCTTGCCTTCGCCGACTGTGTGAAAACCTGTGCCATCTGCCGCATAGCCAAAGGCCTCGCCCTGGTCTTCCTGGGCCAGCGCTACTACACAGGGGGCCGCCAGCAGCGTCATCGCCACCGACTCGCCGGGCAGGCGCCGCCACTCAAAGGCGGTGTCGCGACTGCGCAAGCCGATGCTGAGCCCGTCGGCAGAGATGTCGCCGGCGGTGGCCAAGGCGTCGCCCGGCAGCACCCCCTTGCCGAATTCCAGCTTGCCGGCCTTGACCAGGTCGACCACCGTGCCGGCCTGCAGTGGCGCCTTGGCTAGGTAAAGCTTGGACTTTCCGTCTTCGTCCTTGGTCAGCAGCATCAGGTCGCCGCTCCACGGGTCGACCAGCAGCGACTCGGCGTCATGCGCGCCATCCGGGTAGCGCAGCTCAAGCTTCTCTATCCCCGTCAGGTTCTGCGAAGCCCCGGGCAGACCGGGATCGACCAGCGGCTCTGCCGCGCGATAGACCTGAATCGTTTTGCGGTTAGCCAGGTTATCGCCGATGTCGCCAAGGTACAGGTAGGTCTTGCCCGGCTGCGGCCCGGGCCCCACCGCGATGTCTTCCCAGTCGATCGCCTGCACCCCGGGCAACGCCAGCTCTGACAGCAGCGCGCCCGCCAGGTTGACGGCAAAGATCCGCGCCTTGTCTCCCGAGTCGTTGTGCAGCCACAGCACGCCTGGGTTGCGGCGACTGTCGGCTAGACCGCTGATCTCGCCCAGCTTGTCTCCCTTCAAGGCGCCAAGCGCCGCCCCGGCCAGAAAGGCGCGACACAGAGGGCTCGCCCCGCCCGCATCCGCGTCGGCGCCGCCAGCAGCGTCGCCAGAGCTCGCATCAGCCGCCGCCGTATCTGCCGGCACCGGCGTTGGGGCCGCAGAGCACCCTGCCCAAACCGCCGCCGCGATAGTCAAAACTCCCAAGCGCATCCATATCCTTTAGATCATCAGGCCGACCAAGGCCGCGGTCATGTAGCCCACCACCGAGCCGCCGAGCATCGCCCGCAGCCCCAACTCTGCCAGATCCCGGCGCCGGTCGGGAGCCATGCCGCTAATGCCGCCGATCTGGATGGCAATCGAAGAGAAATTGGCAAAGCCACACAAGGCATAAGCCGCGATCACCGCAGCGCGCGGCGACAGGGCCTGACTGCTGCCCATGTCTTTGGCGAGGTCGAGGTAGGCCACAAACTCGTTGAGCACCATCTTGACGCCGAGCAACGTGCCGACCTGCGGCGCCTCGTGCCACGAAATCCCCATCAGCCACGCAATGGGCGTAAAGACCCAGCCAAAGACGCGCTGCAGCGTCATGCCCTCGATGCCGGCCAGGCCCAGCGTCCAGCCCAACACGGCATTGACCAGCGCCACCAGCGCAATAAACGCCAGCAGCATCGCCCCCACGTTCAGGGCGAGCGCCATGCCCTCTGAAGCCCCAGAAGCGGCGGCGTCAATGGCGTTGCGGTGCAGCTTGGGTACTTCGATCTTGTGGTCCGGCCCGGTCTCAGGGCGCTCTGTCTCGGGCACCAGCAGCTTGGACACCAGCACCGTGCAGGGCGCTGCCATGATCGAGGCCGTCAGCAGATGCCCGGCAATATCGGGAAACTGCTTGTGAAGCATCCCGACATAGGCCGCCATGACCCCGCCGGCCACGGTGCCAAAGCCGCCGACCATGATGCAGTGCAGCTCTGAGCGGGTGGCCTGCGGCAAGAACGGCTTGACCAGCAGCGGCGCCTCAGTCTGACCCAAGAAGATGTTGCCGACGGTCGACAGCGACTCCGCCCCAGAGGTACCCATCCAGCGCGCCAAGTAGCGCGAAAAGAACTTGACGATCCGCACCATCAGGCCGGTGTGGTAGCCCAAGGTCATCAGCGAAGAAAAGAAGATGATGGTGGGCAGCACCTGAAACGCCACCAAGCCATAGGGTGCATCCATGGCGCTGCCAAACAAGAAACGCGCGCCTTCATTAGAGAAGTTCATCAGCTCGACAAACGCGTCGTTGACGGCGGCAAAGAAACGGCCAGCCAGTGCGGTCTTGAGGATCAGCGCCGCCAGCACCATCTGCATCAGCGTGCCGGCGATCACCACCCGCCACGGAAACTTCTGGTGGGGTCGCCGCTCGCGCGCCAGCCAGCAGGCAGCGATCATCACCACCGAGCCAAACAGCGCCTGCAGCCGCTCCAGCCACTGGCCGCCGGCCGCACTGCGGTCAAAGTGCACTGGCGCCGGCGCTTTGGCCTGGGCGTAGGCTACGGCGGTCAAGGCCAAAGTGGCCACCAGTGCGCCAACCACCACCACCGCCGGCGGCGCCGCGCGCCGCCCCAACTCCGCAAACCGCCCAATGTGCATGAACCCCCCGCGCCGTGCGCTGGGCCAACCTTGCGACGGCGCGCCGCCAGCGTCAAATTGGCGGTGCTGACTGCCGTGGCAGCCTCAGGAGGTTCTCTGAGAGCAACTCTTCTACTTAGCCAACAGCTAAGCCGACTTACCAAAGCCCTGGGTACCCGCATGGCGCTGCTGGTGGCGCTGGCCGGGCTGTGCGGCGGGTGTGGCGAAGACAGCGCCTGGCTCGTTGCCGATGGGGTGGCCTGGCGACAAGTCACGGTCAAAGCCCGCGGCACCGATCTGGTGACAGTGGACCTGTTCGTCGATGCCAACCACGCAGGCCCTGCGGACCTGCCAGCAGATCAGCGTCTGCCGGGATTGGTGCTGTGCCCCGGCGGCTTGGTAGAGCCGGCGCAGTATGCCTGGCTGGCGCGGCGGTTGGCGGCGCGCGGCTTCGCGGTGGCCATTGCCCACTTTCCCAGCAACCTTGGGCTATTGGCCCAAGACAATGCCCAGGTGGCGCGGCGGCTGCTGACCCAAGGCAGCTCGGCGGCCACGGTGCCAGCGCTGGCTGCGCTCGGCCGGGTGGCGGTGGCGGGCCACTCGCTTGGGGCCGTGGTGGCCGCGGCAGTGGCGACAGACGGCGGCTTCGCCGCGCTGGTCCTGCTGGCTGGCTACGCTGCCGCAGGGGACCCGGTCGAAACTCTAAAGATCCCAGCTCTTTCTGTGGCAGGTGAGGTCGACTGCTCGGCCCCGCTGGCTCAGGTGCGCGCCGGCTGGCTGCGACTGCCGCCCGGGGCGCTGCTGGCAGTGGTCCAGGGTCTCAGCCACTACGGATTTGCCGATTCTCTGGCCCCCGATGTCAAGGGCGGCTGCCCCCATCCCCTGGCCCTGGAAGTCGGCCACGAGCGGGTCGGCGCCGCGGTCGAGCAGTTCCTGCGGCGAGCGCTGATCGACCCAGCCCTGCCCATGCCGGGCGGCATCACTGGGGTGACGTGGGAGGTGCGGCCGTGACCTCGCCAGCCCGCGACCAGCAATTTTCATCTAGAACAGTGACTTACCAAAGCCCTGGGTACCCGCTGGCGGCGGTGGTCCAGGCATTCCTGCAGCGAGCGCTGTTCGACTCAGCCCTGCCCTTGCCGGGCGCCATCACCGGGGTGACGTGGGAGGTGCAGCCGTGACCTCGCCAGCCCGCCCCCAACAATCTTCATCCAGGCCAGCGACTTACCAAAGCCCTGGGTACCCGCTGGCAGCGGTGGTGCGACGGCAAGCGGTGGCCGCGGCGGCTGGGCTGGCCCTGGCCCTGGCGGCCCAGCCCGCGGCAGCCGCGGCGCCGGATGGCCTGGACTCCGCCGCGGTGGCGGCGCTGCTGGCGGCTGGTCGCCAGCCCTGGGCCCCTGCGGCCGCTGCTGCAGACGGCGGTCCGGCAGCCGCGGTGGGCGCCCTGGTCAGTGGGTCGATCGCCGCGCTGCCGCTGGGTCCGGGGCTGGCCCACCTGAGCCTGGGGGTGCCGTCGCTGGACGTGGAAGCCGGCTGGCTGCGCACCCAGTGGCTGCACCGCACCTTGCAGGTCTACGGCAGTGCCAGCGTGTTCGCCTCGCCGCGCCATGGCTTTGCAGCCGGCGGGCGCCTGGTCGCTGGCGCAGCTTGGCAGGCGACCTGGCCTGATACCCTGCTGAGGCTGGGCTCCGCAGTGGCCGCAGGGGCGGCGGGCGGAGTCGATCAAGGCCTGGTGCCCATGGTGCCCGCAGAATTCTCGGTCGAAGTGGCGCGCGGGACCCGCCGGGCGTGGTGGTTTGCCCGCCTGTCGGCCGGCGCCGAGGTGGCCGCAGCGCAGCGCTGGACTGCGCGTGGTGCGTTTGCGGTCGGCGTGCTGCTCGGCCGCTAAAACCTTGACTGCTGATGAGGTCTTGTAGACGGGGGCTTGGCACCCCGCCTGCAGGCACCGCGGTTTTGTCGGCGCTTGACGCCGCCGCCAAAACAGATCAACGGTTTCAAGCGATAGAGTTTTCGAACGGCATCAGGCGACCGGGGGGGCGACATGATAGCTCAGTGAACAAGAACCATTGCGACCTGCACCAGCTTGGCGCTGTGGGTGCTGCCGGCCATGCTACCCGCCTGCGCAACCCCCGAAGGCGGCCAAGCGGCCGACGGCGGCGGCTGGTGGGACGTAGGCCTGGCCGACAGCCTTCCCGACGGCGTAACCGCCGAACCGTGCAAGAAAGACAAGGACTGCAAGACCAATTGGCAGTGCCTCGCCGTGCCCGGCCAGGGCGGAGCCAATTTCTGCATCCCCCCCGGCGGCTGCAATCCAGGCCCAGAATTCTGCAACGGCGCCGACGACGACTGCGACGGCCAGATCGACAACGCCGCCCTCTGCGACGACGGCAACGTCTGCAATGGCTCGGAACAGTGCTCAGCCGGCGCCTGCGCAGCGGCGACCCAAGGCCTGGACTGCTCCGATGGCGACGGCTGCACCGCCGACAGCTGCGATCCGCTGCTCGGTTGCAAAAATGGCCCGCTGGCTGAGCCCTTGACCTGCGACGACGGCGACGCCTGCACCGGCTGCGATCTGCCTGCCGGCGTGGGGCGGATCTACGCCGCCAGCGCTGCCAAAGGCTGCCCAGAAGAAGCGGCGGTAGGTTGCAACGCTTTGTGGATGCCCGGTTTCTTTGACGGCAATGAGCAGCACGTGGTCCGCTTTGGCCTAGGAGCCTGTCGGAGTAATGCCGTCGCCTACGGATAACTCCTTAAAACTATTGAATCAGCTGCACCATCCGACAGGGTCCTAGGGCGATCGTCTTGCGAGCGCCCAGGCGGGCGAAATATTGGAATTCACTTCCAATATTTCTTGCCCGACTGAAAAAAACGCAAAATGGCACGGAGCCTGGCGGGGATTATCCCGACAGGCTTCTAGACGCTGGCGCCAGCCTGCGCTGGAACGGCGACGGCACCGCCAGCCTGGCCGGCGTGGTCCGCCCGTATCACCTGGGAGATGGCCCCGGCTCCATCGGCCAACCATGGACGCTGAAGATGGTTTTCAAGTACCGCGGCGCTGGAGCGGCGGGCGAAGGCAGCGGCGGGCCCAAGCTGGACGCCGGCTGGATGGTCCCCAAGAACCTCACCGACAGCTGGGACTACTTTGACCTGATCAGCGGCACCCTGGCTCAGGTCGGCGGCGGCGCGAGCGTTGCGCTGACCCAAAAGCCCAAGGGCTCGGTGTACCCCTTCCAAGTCGGCAAGGGCGCCAATGGCAAGACCTGGGCCTATTCGTCTTCGGGCTGGCTGGACTGGGTCAAAACCGATGGCACCTCCAGCCTACAGGGCCACGGCGACATCAACGTCGACCTGGACCTGCAGCCGCTGCCCGCGGCCTGCGACGTGTGCTCCAGCGGCAGCTGCCAGGCCGGCTTGCCCAACAGTTGCGACGACGCCAATCCCTGCACCGACGATGCGTGCGTCAAGGGCCAGTGCAGCCACAAAGACACCAATGGCAAGCCCTGCGAGGACGGCAAGGCGTGCACGCCGGGCGATAAGTGCTTTCAGGGCGAATGCAAACCAGGCGATGCCAAGCATGAGATGTGCGAGGACAACAATCCCTGCACCAAGGATCTCTGCAATCCCGGCCAGGGCTGCCTGCACGCCGCTGCGCCCAAGGGCACCGCCTGCGATGACGGCGACGCCTGCAGCGTGGGCGAAGCGTGCCTGGGCAACCAGTGCAAGAGCGGCGAAACCGCCAACTGCGCCGACAACAACCCTTGCACTACAGAGGCTTGCGATCCCAAGAAGGGCTGCACCTTTGCCCCAGCCACCAGCGGCTGCGACGACGACAACGCCTGCATCAGCGCCGACCAGTGCCAGGGTGGCGTTTGCCAGGGCGGCTCGGCCACGCTGTGCAATGACAACAACACCTGCACCGACGACAGCTGCGACCCGGCCAAAGGGTGCGTGTATGCGCCGCTCAACGGCATCGCCTGCACCGATGGCAACGCCTGCACCCTGGAAGACACCTGCATCAAGGGCAAGTGCAAGATCGGCGGCGTGGACCCGTGCGACGACGGCAAGCCCTGCACCCAAGACAGCTGCGACTGGCAGACGGGCTGCCTGCACCTGCCCATGAACGGCAACGTCTGCGACGACGGCGACAAATGCTCCAGCGGCGACCTGTGCGCCAAGGGCCAGTGCCTACCTGGCACCGCCGTAGACTGCGACGACCACAATGCCTGCACCAAAGACGGCTGCTTCTCTGCCATTGGCTGCAAGAATGAGCCGCTGAACGCCATCCCCTGCGACGACGGCGACAAGTGCAAGGGCGGCGAGACCTGCCAGAGCGGCACGTGTACCGGCGGCTCGCCCGTCAACTGCAATGACGCCAATCCTTGCACGGCGGACGTTTGCGACGCGCTGTTGGGCTGCCAACACAAGATGCTGGACGGAAAGTTCTGCGATGACGGCAACAGCTGCACCCAGGGCGACAGCTGTGTCGCGGGCAAGTGCGTGTCTGGCCAGGGCAAGACCTGCGACGACGGCAATCCGTGCACCGTCGACAGCTGCACCGCCGCCAAGGGCTGCAGCTACAGCGCCGCCGATGGCAAGGGCTGCGACGACGGCGACACCTGCTCGGTGGCAGACAAGTGCCAGGCCGGCGCCTGCCAGGGCAGCGACAGCTTGAAATGCGCCGACGGCAACCTCTGCACCAACGACTTCAGCGACCCCAAGAGCGGCTGCACCTTTCCGCCCAATGACGGCATGGCCTGCGACGACGGCGATGTCTGCAGCGGCGACTCAATGTGCAAGGGCGGCAAATGCGCTGGATTCAAGCCGGTTTCCTGCGATGATCAGCAGCCGTGCACGGTCGATAGCTGCGACAAGGCCAAAGGCTGCCTCCACACCGCCCAGGTAGGTACCTGCAGCGACGGCGATGCTTGCACGGCCGGCGACAGCTGCCAGGACGGCAATTGCGCCGCGGGCCTCCAGGTCGACTGCGGCGACGGCAATCCCTGCAGCGCCGACAGCTGCGACCCCGTCAGCGGCTGCAGCCACAAGGCCCTGTCTGGCGTCACTGGCAGCCTGGCGCTGGTCAGCGACGGCCAGACCACGGTCGGCGGCGCGCCCGCAGTGGCGACTTGGAACGGCCACCCGAGCTGGACCGCCAGCATCCCCGGCGCCACCTGGATCTGGAGCTCGGCCGAGGTCGTCAACCCCACAGTCGATACCACGGCGGTGTTGACTCGCAGCTTTGGCATCCCGGCAGGCGCAAGCAACTTGACTGGATCGCTGGTGATTTCTGCCGACAACAGCTACAGCTGCACCTTGAACGGCAAGCCGGTGGGCGCGGATGCCACAGAGTTCAACTACTTTGAATCGTCCAAAGACACCTGGACCTTGGGCGGCGCGCTGGAGACCGGCAGCTGTATTTCGACATGATCCCGGGCCAGGCCACGCTGAAGCGCGCCAGCAATTTGGCTGACAGCGCCACCTTGCTGCAGGCGCCGGTGGGCAGCATGTATCCCTTCCAGATCGGTATTGGCGCCAACGGCAAGAACCTGCACTATGGCGCCTCTTCGTGGTTCAGCTACGCCCGCACAGCCCCCGGAGGCAAGTGGAGCGGCAAAGGCGACTTCAACTTGGACTTCTACTGGATGGACCCGGCCGCCAGCTGCGACCAATGCAAGCAAGGGCAGTGCCAGGGCGCCCCCCTCAGCTGCGACGACCTGAACCCCTTCACCATCGACAGCTGCTCGCCCAACGGCGGCTGCGCCCATCAGAAAACCAACGTCTGCCAGGGCTGAGGTCGCTTGCCGTTGCGCCGCCCCTCATCTCCACTCCAGCGCCTGCTGAGGTCTGCTCCTTGGCTTGTGGGCCTGAGCCTGTGGGGCAGCGCTTGCGCACCATCGCCAGCGCCTGCAGTGGCTCGCTGTGCCTGCGATGCCGCGGGGCAGGCAGATCAGCAGGGCCGTGGCGGTAGAGGCAGCGACAGCGGGGCTGGGCAAGACACCGCCGCCCTGCCCTTGGCGGCCACCCCGCACTGCGACCAGCCGTGGATCGACCTGGCTGCCGACCACACCACTTTGGTGCCTCTGCCCCTAGAAGTGACGCTAACGGCCCACAGCGGCGGCCAAGACCTGACGGCCCAGTGCCAGTGGGTGGTGGGCCCCAGCGCCGTGTGCGTGACGGGCAAGGCGCCGGGATCGCTCAAACGGGTCGGACCGGGCAGCTGTACCGCGGTGTGCTCGCTGCAAAACGGCCTGTGCGGCCAGCTGACCCTGCAAGCCAAGCCCCAGACCGTGCTGTACATTGTGGGCGGCGAGGTCACGGCCTTTCCGCCGCCGCCTACAGGAGCGGCCGACGCCGCGCGGATCCAGCGCCTGCGCACCGCCGATGGCACCTGGGACTACACCGTGGGCTGGCTGCCGGAGTTCCGCATCCAGCCGGTGGCAGGCCTGTGGCAGGGCCAGCTGTGGGTGATGGGCGGCCAGACCGGCGGCAGCTACCAAGCGATGGATTACTGGGATGTCTTCTTCCCCGCCTGCGCCGAAGCGATCATTACGCCCACCACCATCAAGCAGGAGGTCGGCTGCCGCAGCCTGCGCCGCTTTGACCTGGTCAGCGGACAGTGGGATAGCCCGATGGCATGGCCGCATCCGCGGGTGGGCGCAGCGGGCCGGCAAATCGGTCCGCACCTGTTTGCCGCCGGTGGGTTGCGCGCCAAGACCGTGACGGCGCCGCCGCAGCCAGAGCTTTGGGCAGTGGCCGACCTACAGGGCCAGGTGGTGCAGACGCCGGCACCTGCCGTTCCCCCTGAACTCGCCAGCGCTTTTGCCAAGCTGCCGTGGCCCTCTTTGCCGATGGGAGAGCTGGATGGCCAGCCGGTCATCCTGGCCGCGGGCAAAGCGTGGCTGGGGGCGGCCGATGGCAGCTCGATTGCCGAGAAAGACATCGGCTGGCCCTGCCCAGAGGCGCTGCCGCAAGCCGTGGTGATGCGCGACACGGCCAAAGGGCGCGAGCTGTGGGTGATCCCCAGCAGCGAGGCGCCGGTCAAGGCCGGATGCCCCAAGTGCCCCTATGAGAAGCCCGGCCCCAATGGCGTGTTGCAGCAGTGGTGCCAGCCGCAGCGCCGCGTGGGCCAGCAGTGGGTGGCCGCACCGCCAACGCCCTATGCGCCGCTGGTCGAGGGGCCAGACGGCCTGTATGCCCTGGCGGCGGATGCGACCTGGCGGCTCGGCCAGCAAGACACCCAGTGGAAAGCGATTGCGCCGCCGATGCCCTATGGGCGCTTTGGCTTTGCCGCAGTGGCGGGGGTCCAGTAATGAGCGCAGCTCGCTGGATCCCGCGGAGCGCTGCGCTGTCGGCCTGGCTGGTCCTGGCGGGCGCCTGCGCCAGCGACCCGGCCGCCAAGGCAGCAGCGGCCGACGCCGCAGGCGCAGCGGCCGATGCGGCGGCCAACGCCGTTGGCGACGCGGCCAAGGGCGATGCCGCGGCGGCGGCCGATGCGGCGGGCCAGGACGCGGCTCCGGTCCCCTCCAAGAAGCCGCCAGCTTGCCCCGTCAACAGCGCTCCGGTCGCTTGCTTCCACAAGTGCCAGCCCGCCGGCAATGCCGCAGCGCCCACTGTCGCCAGCGTACCTCAGTGCCCCAACAGCTATACCGGCCTGACCTGGGCCACGGCCGACGGCAAGCCAGCGCAGGCGGCGTCGCTGGCATTCTCTGTGGGGAGGGCGGACCCCGACACAGGTGCGTTTGTGCCCTACCAAGTCGGAGGAGCCGCCACGCCGTGGGCGCCGATTGTCGAGGGCGTACAGGGAGGCGTTCACGTCTGGGCGGCGGTGCGAGTGGCCCTGCCTGCGGGCACTCCGGCCAAGGTGGTGCTGGAAGTCGCTGGCCACGCGCTGATGGGCGACGGCGCCGGCGGCTGCAAAGTGGTCGCCACGGAGCTGGTGGGCGCCAGCAAGGTGATGGCGGTGGCCGAGCCCGGTCCAGCCGGCTGGTGGACCAACGCCAGCAAGCTGGTGCCTGGCGTGCCGGTGGCGTTTGAGCAAAACGTGGCCACGCCGTACTGCGGGCAGTGGGTGCGGCTGGTGGTCGAGGTCCGCGAGCCCAAGAGCGGGGCCTGGGGCCGCCAGACGGTCGATCTGCGGCAGTGGGACTTGGACAATCTCTAGCGGCTTGGTCGGCAGGAGCGGCAACAGGGTCTCGGCCGCGCGGCAGATCTGCGACGGCGACGGGCCCCGCTGTGCTGGGCAAGGCTCCAGCAGCGCGGCTACTTCTTGGGCTGGCAAGCCTTGGTCGAGGTGCCGGTGATGCCGCTGCACGACTCGGTCGCCGTGCACTGCGCCTGGTCGGTGCAGGTCTTGCGGCAATAGTTCAAGCCATTGGAGTCATTGGCGCAGATGGTGCCGGACTCGCAGCCATCGGTCACGCCGGCCTTGTCGCAGGCATCGCCCGCAGCGCCTTCGCTGGCACAGCCACTCAACAGGGCCACCACAAAGAGGGTCAGGGCTCGCTTCATCGGGTACTCCATTGGAAAGGGGCGCAGGCCCCAGCCTGGACGAGGCTACCACGGCCGTCCAGAGTTACATCCAGCTGCAGGCGGCAGATCAGGCACTGCTCACAGGAGGGTCGGCCATGTCAGCCTGCGCGGCGGAGCCCGGGAATGCTTGACCCCGGCTGCGGAGTTAGCACAATGCAGCGCCGCAGTGCGCGTGGCACCAAAGCTGAACTGAGCTGTTGCTCTCTATCCCCCCTTAGGAGTCCTACCGATGAACATCAAGAAGATCGCCCGCTTTCTGAGCCTTGGCCTTGTCACCCTGGCGCTTGGCGCTGGCACGGCCCTGGCTTGCGAGGGCCACGGCGATCAGGGCAAGAACTGCGAAGGCAAGAACTGCGGCCACAAGCACGCCGAAGCCAAGGCCGAAGACGGCAAGGAAGAAGCCAAGAAAGACGAGGCGCCCAAGCAAGAGGCCAAGGTCGAAGGCAAAAAGACCAAGGGCAAAGTCAAGAAGTAGGCTGCTGCAAGGAGCTAGCTGGCTGCAGCGCCCTGCGCGTCGAACCCGTGGGCCAGCCGCACGCATGGCCGGCGCGGCCCGGCAAGAGGGTGTGCGACGCTGACTGAACGACGCCGCGGCTCAGGTGGCCGAAGACCTGCGCCGCCGCAGCCATGCTACCGCAGCCGCCGCGGCCGCCAGCCAGGCGGCGCCGGCCGATCGACCGCCGGCAGAGGCCGATGCTGCCGTACAGCCTGAATCTGGCTCAGCTTTGCTGACCGGCGCTGTGTCGGCCACCGCCGCGGCGTCTTGGCCGCCCGCTGCGCTGTCTCCGCTGGTCCCACCGCCATCGGCCGCGGCGTTGCCGCTGGTGGCATCGGGCTGCGGCGCTGCAGGCAGGCACTTGGCCGCTTCTTCTGGCGAGCCGACGCACAGGCTACCGCGGGCGCTCTCGCCGCCCTGGGCGGTGTTGACGACCAGCACAAAGACCTCGTCCATCCCTTTGGTATCCACGGTCCACAGCGGCAGCTGCATCGGCGCGCTCAGCCACACCCACTCGCCAAACTGCTTGCCCTTGCGCGCCACCATGCCCAGGCGCAGGCCGCTGGCATCGGTCTTGGGTGCCACGACCACGGCCACTTCGGCGCGGCCCTCGGGGGCAAAGCGCAAGTACTGGCTAGAAGCATAGAACACCCGCAAGTCGTCATCGCGGTAGGGCAACTTGGCTGCCAGCGACGCCACCTTGGGATAGGCCGCGCCCTTGGCGTAGCTGACCGCCGGGTCGGCATAGACGGCGGTGCGCAGGTTCCACATGGCAAACGTAGTGAACTCTTCTGCAAAAGAGCTGCCAAATTCTCGCTCGCACAGGGCGGCCAGCGCCTCAAACCAGCCGGGATTGGCGATGCCGCGGGCGCCGTTCTTGCAGTCCTGCCACAGGTGCAGAATCGCCTGGGGGCCGTAGCGCTCGCCCAGGAACTGAAAAAACAAGGCGGAGCCGTAGCTGAAGCCGTCCACAGGACCGATCATCGGTTTGTCCAGCGAGCGATCGGGGTGCTGCAGATAGCCGGGGATGAAGTTCTCAAAATCATAGAGGGAGGCGTCGTACTGCTCGGTCGCCCACACGGCAGTCCCTTCGCTGATGATGCTGGACTGCTTGGCGTCGTAGCCGGCCTGGACCGCGTGAAAAAATTCGTGGCTGCTCAGGATGCGGTTGGCGTAGTCCACGCTGGGGTAGCTGTAGTCGGCAAAGTCGTTCTCTTGGACCATGTAGCCAGAGCAGACGTCGGCGAGGCAGCTCTCTGAGACAAAGTTTCCGTCACCCTTTCCAGCAAAATCAAGCAGGTAGACGTCAAAACGCCCATCACCACCGGCCCCCTCGTCGCTGGGCGGCTTGGCAAAACCGAGCTTTTGGTAGAAGGTCAGGACCTTCTCATACATCTCGCCAAGCTCTTGGACATAGTCAGGAAAGCCATCGGCATTGCCGTCGCCGGCTGGCACCGCGTCTGGCCCCTGGCGGGTAAAGTGCAGGCGAAAGGCGCCTCCCGCCGTGTCCAGGGTCTCGATCTTGGTCGGGTCAGCGTATTTCCACAGCTCGCCCGATTTGGGCTTGTCTGGCCTGGCGTGCGCCGCCGCAGGCAGGATCGCCGCCACGGCAGCCAGAACCGCCAGCGCGGTGCGACAGACTGCAAATTGACCCTTGAAACCGTTGATCATTTGGGCAGCTCGGCCCAGCGGATCCGCAACTTGGCACCCACGCTGCCCTGGGGCACGGCGCCGCTGCTGTTGCAGGTCTTCTGCGCGGCGGGCGCGTAGAAGTCGGTGATCATCAGCTTGAGCTTGCGCTGGTCGGCCAATTGGACCTGAAACACCGCTCCCGTGGTCTGCACGCAATTGGCGTACTGCCACCAGGGGCTGAGCACGGTGCCTGGGGCCTTGAGGCCCGAGCCGTCTTCGACCATCAGGCAGCCCTTGTCGTAGTAGGCCTCGGTCTTCATGGTCACGGACGACGAGGCGGCGGTCACCTGCTCGTAGTCGGTCTTGACCGGCAAGACGCCAGCGGAGACGCAAGACGGGCCAGAGACACCGCTGTTGAGGCGCACAATGTAGCGGCGGAACGCGATATCCCACTCGGTGGAGTCCAGAGCGGCCTGATCGCTGAGATCGACCCGCTCCAAGCCGGTGGCGGTGAAGCGCGCGTAAAGGAAGGACTCGGTGGGGTTGAAACCGCCGGCGGTGGCGTCAACCTCGCTGAGAAAGCCCATGGTCTCTGCGGTGTTGACAATGGTGCGCTTGCTGACGGTCTTGAGCAGGTTGAGCTCTAGGATCTGATCGTCGGTGCACAGCGGTGCGACGGGCGTGCAGATGCCGCCAGAGGTGTCGGCGCCGGTGTCGGCTTGGGCGGCGTCAGTACCCGCATCGGCGGCGGAGTCGGCGCCGGTGTCGGCGGAGCTGCCGTCAGCGCTGCCATCGGTGCTGGCCGTGTCGGCTTGGGCTGCAGCGTCGGCGCTTGTGGCGGGCGAGCTGCCGCTGGCCGCGCAGGACACCGCGGCGACAGCAAGGCTAAACATGGCAAAAGTACCAAGCAATCCCTTCAATCCCTGCTGATTCACGCAACCCTCCGAGCCTCACCGCGGTTCAGCCCGGGTGGCAATGGCGGCGGACTTTACGCTGGGCTCCTGCATGCCGCAAGGGGAAAACGCTTGGCACAGGCTGGGCCGCGTCGAAAGCCGGGCGCACGGGGGCTGCGCGGCCTGCGCCAATTGCCCAACACTGTGCGGTTGGCTAGGCTACGAGCCTGGCGGGGTGATTGCCGACAAGCCTTCCGCTTCTTTGCCTTGGCTCCACCGTGCAAGCAAGGCCGAAAGCGAAATCTGCCATTTTGCCAGCCCCGTTTCCGTAGGAGCACCGCGATGATCCAGGCCCTGTTGAACCATCCGCTGGTCGGGCGCAGCCAGTACGAGGGCGTGCTCAAGGTGCTGCGCGCCGCCGCCGGGGCCACTCAGCACCTCCTGCAGGTGGGCGACCTGACCCTGCCCTACTTGCGGGCGGGCCGCGGCCGGCCCCTGCTGCTGCTGCACGGTTTTGCCGACTCCAAAGAGACCTGGCTGACGCTGATGGCCCTGCTGGCCCGCGACCACCTGTGCATCGCCCTGGACCTGCCAGGCTTTGGCGGCGCTGCGGCGGTCGAGCCCGGGCGGTTGCTGCCCACGGCCATGGCCCAGACCCTGGTTGAGGTGTTGGATGCGCTGGGCATCGACCGGGCCCACCTGGCTGGCAATTCCCTGGGCGGCGCCTACGCGGCGGCCATGGCGGCCCACTCTCCACAGCGCGTGCGCAGCGCCACGTTGCTGGGGGCTGCGGGTCCGCGCGGGCTGCACCCCCACCTGGAGCAGGCACGGCTGGCAGGGCGCGACCTGCTGCTGCCCGCCAACTTGGCAGAATTCGACGAGCTGATGCACCTGTCTTTTGCCCGCCACCGCCCGCCGCTGCCGCGCCAAGCGACCCGCCACTTGGCCAGCGTGTGGATGGCGCGCCGCCACGAACATGCGGACTACTTTCGCGCGCTGGAAGGCTTGGACGCCATGCCGGAACTACCCTCCAGCAGCCCGGTGCCGGTGCTGATCGCCTACGGGCGCGACGAAAAAATCGTCCACCTGGACAACGCGCTGGCCTACTCGCAGGCGTTTGCCAGCCACCAGCGGCTGTGGTTCGACGGCTGTGGCCACGCGCCGCAGGTAGAGCAACCTCTGCCCACAGCCAGGGCCATTCGCAGTTGGACGCTGCGGCACCCAGACTGACAGTCGCGGGGGGGCCACTGCGAGCCGCAATGCGGGCCGTGGAGTGCGGCCACCTGCTGGACTCCTGCCAGTTCGCGCCATGCTCTGCCGGGGCGGGCGGGCCCAGCTGCTTGGCCACGCCCATGCCCTAGTTGCGCCGCAGCCGCCCCACCACCTTGGCCACTAACCCCCGCAGATCCAGGTGTTTGTTGAGCTCCTTGAGGGACAACCACCCCGACAGAGCCAGCACACCCGCCCCAATCGCATAGCCGGGCAGCGGCGGCAGCCAGGAGACGGCGCCAAAGGTCAGCACGCTCAGCAGCCCCTGGAGGGCCAGCAAGCGGAAAAACCCGCGGTTGTAGTGAAAGCCATAGGCACGCTGGGTCATCACCACCAGTTGCAAGAAGTAGATGGCGTAGCCCGCGCAGAAGGCCACGCCAAGGCCCGTCAAGCGAAACCAATAGTAGCCGGCGATGTTCAGCGCCAGCATGTAGACGTTGCCGGCGAGCTCACTGAGAAAGAACAGCCGCGCATGGCCCTTGGGCACAAACAGAAAGCCCATTGGCCAGCTGGCCGCTTTGAGCAGCACCCCCAGCGCCGCCCAGCGCATCATGGTGTCGATGGCCAAAAAGCGGTCCGAATACAGCAGCAGCACCACAAGGCGGATAAACACAATGAACCCGACCAGAATCGGGGCCAGCACCAGCAGGGCAAAGTTAGCCTGATCGTTGACGATCTGCCGCCAGCGACTCTCTTCAGGAATGGCAGCGGTCAGGCGCGGGTAGTAGTCCGACAGCATGGCGTTGAACACCATGCCGACGTAGGTGTTGAGCACGCCAAAGCCCGCGCTGTACAGGCCGACATCGGCCAAGCTACCGTGGCTACTGATGAAGACCCGCAGGAGATAGGCGGTGCCAGAGAGAAGCAGGCCGTTGACGGAGATCACGATGCCCATGGCCACCATGCTGCGGCCCAGGGCCAGGGTCTGCTCGGCAGAGACTTCGACGTCCTGGACCTGCACCCGCCGGCCAAAGAAGGCGGCAATCGCCAGGCTGGCCACGGCGCTGGCCACGATCGCCGGTACAATGCCCTGCTCGCCATACACCAGGTAGAACGGCAGCGACACAGCCAGACCCGCGGTGCCACCGGCAACGTTGGCCATCGCCAGGTCGGTCAGACGGCGCGTGCCCTGCAGCAGCACGTTGCGCGACGCCGTCAGCTGGCCCAGCAGCAGCGTCACAGACACCACCATGAAGGCCTGGGTATATCCCCGGTGGCGAAAGGCAAACTCGCTTAGCCACGGCGCAGCCAGCAAGGTCACGGCGGTGCCAAGCAGGCCAGAGAACCACACCAGCCGCCGAAATACCTTGGCGGTCAAGGCCATGCGCTGGGCGTCACCGCTGGCGTGGGCGGCCGCGATGTCCTTGACGGCCGAGAAGCTGAGACCCAGGTCGGTCAAGCTGGCGACCATGGCGGTTGTGCCGGTCAGCAAGCCATTCAAGCCCATGCCGGCTGGGCCCAGCAGCACGGCTACCAGCTTGGTGCGCACCACGGCCAGCAGGATGTTGAAGGCTTGCACGCCGCCAAAGATCGACGTCGCCTTGACGATCTGTTTGTAGGAAGACTGGGGGGCGTCGGCCATGCGGTCGGGGACTCCAGGGCGCCGGGCTGCAGGCTGCTCAGCCAATTGGCCGAGCGCTCTGCTCCAGCCATGCCGCCACCAGGCTAGCCAGCCGGCTGGCGTCGATCGCAAACTCGCCGTGGGGATCGGGGGAGTCCGAGCCAGCCGCAGCACTGGCCGTAGCATACAACAGGTCCACCCCCGCAACGGCAGCCAGGCCGGAGAAAAGCCCGACCTGTAGCCGCTCTTTGGCAAGGATCAAGGCTTTGCAGCCCGGCTGGCAAAACAGCAGATTGGCAAACGCCGCCCCAGACCCGCCCACGACCAATTCGGCTGCGCCAAACAGCGAGATCTGCTCCACCGCGGACAATTCCTCTGGGCGGACGGCGACCACGCCCAGGGGCTGCAGCGCCGCCAGCACTTGGTCCTCGTTGAATTTGCGCCGGTCGCTGGCTTTCTTGCGAGACAGGTAGACCCGCTTTGGCCACGCCGCAGCAGCAACCGCCGCGGTGGCGGCCTGCTGTCGCAGCCGATCGCGCACATAATTCAGGGCCGCCACGTCAAGCAGCGTGTCCGTGGCCCGCATGTCGGAGATGCGCTGGTAGTTGGGCACCACCAGACTGGGAAACGAGCAGTAGTAAAGCTGCTCTACCCGGTAGCGCACGGCTGGCTGCATCGCCACCAAGGGCCGCTGATCGCGGTTCAGGGCGTTCAGCAGGGCCAGATGCTGTGGAATTTCCAGATGGATCTGGTCCACCAGCAGCGGGATGGTCGGATCCAGGTCCAGCTGATCCACCGCTCGCATGCGGGGCAGCAGCTCAACCAAAAAATGATAGTAATTCCAAGCGTAATTTCCGCCCAGGTGGATGGCTCGCGCGATATCGGGGCCCTGCCCTTGGCGCTTGACCGCGCACACGTCGCCGCGGTAGCCGTGCAACCCTTCGTCGCTATAGCGAAACCTCCGCTCTCTGTCGAATTCGCGCAGGTCGTAAAGGGCCCGCTGGCCCGACACCAGCACGGCGCTGGAGCCGCCCAACACCTCAACGCGGCGCAACAACGCGGCGTAGTGCGCTGGGCCGGGCAGCTGCAGCGGCTGCGGCGCGGGGTGCTGCAGGTCGGCAGGGCTATCGGCAAAGCGCGGCGCGCAGCTGAGCAGCGGCCCAGACGACTGCTGCAGTAGTTCAAATTCGCCAGGGGCAGCGCTGTGCTGCAGCTGGGCGTGGCCGACAAAGCGCCGCAGCTCTTTGGCGCGCAGCGGCCCCAGCCGGCGCAGCGCCCGCTCAGCCGGGGTGAGGCGCGACAGTTGGTAGAGGAGCTCAAAGCGCGGAGCTGCAGTGGCCTGGACGATGCGGTCGACGCCTTCTTTGGCCAAACCCAAGGCCTGGGTCAGGTTGGAAAACACATCCTTGTGCGGACCGCGTGCCATTTGCCGCCTGACAAACCGCCGCTCGACGGGGCCCGCAGAATAGCCCGCGGCCAGCGGGGCGTCCAGGTGAGGGCTCGGGTTGACGGGGTGCAGCGGCAAGCGTAGCCTCGCGGGTGGCGGTCGGTGTGGCGCCGGCGCTAGTGTCCAACCCGCTGAGACGCTGTCACTAATTGCGGCATCCCGGCGACGCGCTGACCACCCAGAGAGGCCAACGTGATCCACCCCACCGCTCTTGTCTCCCCCGCTGCACAGCTCGGCGAACGCGTGACCATCGGGCCCTTCACCGTCATCCACGGCGACGTGCAGATCGGCGCCGATACGACCATTGGGTCGCATTGCGAAATTGGCACCCCAACCCCACGGGCAGAGGGGCGCCCGCTGGTCTTGGGCGCCCACACGACCATTCGCTCGCACAGCATCTTCTACGCCGGCTCGACCTTTGGCGACGGCTTGGTCACCGGCCACCGCGTGACAGTTCGCGAAGGCACCCGCGCCGGCAGCCACTTGCAGATCGGCACCCTCAGCGACCTTCAGGGCACCTGCACCATCGGCGACTACGTGCGCTTTCACAGCAACGTCCACATCGGCCAGCTTTCGACCATTGGCAACTACGTGTGGATCTTCCCCTACGTGGTGCTGACCAATGACCCGCACCCCCCCAGCAACGTCATGCGCGGTGTCACCGTGCATGACTACGCGGCCATCGCCACGATGTCGGTGGTCCTGCCGGGCGTAGTCATTGGCCGCGGCGCGCTGGTTGGGGCCCACAGCTCGGTCGGCCGCGACGTCGCAGAAGACACTGTGGTCGCCGGCGCGCCAGCCAAGCCGATCTGCCCGACCCACGAGCTGCGCCTCAAGGATGGCAGCGGTCGGCCTGCCTACCCGTGGCGCCGGCACTTCCATCGCGGCTACCCCGACGAGGTCGTTCAGGCCTGGCTGGCGGAGTTTGGCGGCGCCGGTCCAGAGATCACTTGACGTCACCCGTTGGTTTCCTGGGCACCGCGGGGCGTACCCTAGCCCGGCCAACGCGGTTGCTGCCGTGCAAAGCTGGCTTCAGCCACTTTGGCCGGCAGAGGGGCCATCGGACGCGATTCCAGAGGCAAGGGCTGGACAACGCCGAGGTACCCCTGCGGCGTTGGCGGCGCCGCCAGCCCAACCCTTGACCCCAGGCGGCGAAAGCGGTAAGCCAACGGCGCCGGGCTCGCCGCCTTCAGGCCAGCACCGTCGAGCAAGGAGCGAGCGCCATGTCCCCTTCCCCAGAGCACAAGCAGTCCATCAAAGGCGTGATTTTGGCCGGAGGCATGGGTACGCGCCTGTATCCCCTGACCAAAGCGACCAACAAGCACCTGCTGCCGGTCGGTCAGGAGCCGATGATCTACCATCTGATTCGGCAGATGCGCACCGCCGCCATCGAAGACATCCTGGTGGTCACCTCGACCGACCACATGGGCGACGTGGTGCGCTGCCTGGGCTCGGGCGAGGAATTCGGCTGCACGCTGTCTTACAAGGTCCAGGAAAAGGCCGGCGGCATTGCCCATGCCCTGGCGCTGGCAGAAAATTTTGCTGGCGGCTCGCCGATCTGCGTCATCTTGGGCGACAACATCTTTGAGTACAGCATCGCCCCCTACGTCGGGGGCTTTCGCAAGCAGAAGACCGGCGCGCGGGTCTTGCTCAAGCAGGTCGGCGACCCCGAGCGCTATGGCGTGGCGGCGCTAGACGAGCACCAGGTCATTGAGATCGAAGAGAAACCGGCCCAGCCCAAGTCTTCTCTGGCGGTGGTCGGCCTGTACCTCTACGACGATCAGGTGTTTGACATCATCCGCGCCATCCAGCCGTCGGCCCGCGGCGAGTACGAGATCACCAGCGTCAACAACGCCTACATTGCCCGCGGCCAGCTGCAGTACGACGTGTGCGTGGGCCAGTGGACCGACGCCGGCACGTTTGAGTCGCTTGCTGAAGCCAACCGTATCCTTGGCGCCACCCACAACCGGATTCTTGAACATGGCTGAGCGCTTGCACACGCCTCATTCGCTGCTGGTGACAGGTGCGGCGGGCTTTATCGGCGCCAATCTGGTGCTGCGGTTGCTGCAGCGCTTTCCACAGCTGCGGATCGTCTCTTTGGATCTGCTGACCTACGCCGGGTCTCTGGACAACCTGACCGGCGCCGATGCGAACCGCCACACCTTTGTGCGCGGTGACATCTGTGACGGCGGGCTGGTCACGCGCTTGCTGATCGACCACGACATCGACACGGTGCTGCACCTGGCGGCAGAGTCGCACGTCGACCGCTCAATCGACGGGCCGGCGGCGTTTGTCCAGACCAACCTGGTGGGCACCTACACCCTGGTAGAGGCGGCGCGGCAGGTGTGGCTGGTGCAGGGCAAGGCGGCGCAGCTGGCGGCGCAGGGGCGCACAGTGCGCTTTCACCACGTCTCCACCGATGAAGTGTACGGCGATTTGGACCTGCACGAGCCGGGTTTCACGGAGCAGACGCCATACCACCCGTCGTCGCCCTATTCGGCGAGCAAAGCCGGCAGCGACCACCTGGTGCGGGCCTGGTCGCGCACCTACGGGTTGCCGGTCACGCTGTCCAACTGCAGCAACAACTACGGGCCGCGCCAGCATGCGGAGAAGCTGATCCCCACCGTGGTGCGCAAGTGCCTGCAGCGCCATCCGATCCCGGTATACGGCAAGGGAGAGAACGTGCGCGACTGGCTGTTCGTCGACGATCACTGCGACGCGCTGTGGCACATCGTCAGCTACGGTCAGCAGGGCGAGACCTACAACGTCGGCGGCAACAACGAGTGGAGCAACCTGCAGCTGGTCCGGCGCATCGCCAGCCTGACGGCCCAGCAACTGCAGGTACCAGAACAGCAATTGCTCGACCTCATCACCTTTGTGACCGACCGGCCGGGGCATGACCGCCGCTACGCCATTGACGCCACCAAGCTGGCCCAGCTGGGGTGGACGCCGCAAACCGACTTTGACCAGGGGCTGACCACGACAATTCAGTGGTACATCCAAGGATTTCGCGCCAGTGGCCTTGACGAGCCGGGGCGTCTGGGCCTGCAGACAGCCGCGCCTTCAGGACCCCAATGAACTGGGGAATCCGCGCCTGCCACCCGCTGGCGATCCGCCACCACCGCCAAGATGCGATCGGCTTGGCTTTTGCCGAGGGCCGCCGCGACGTTCCCTTTGACATCGCCCGGGTCTACTACCTGTGGGGCCTGCAACCCGGCGACCGCCGCGGCGAGCACGCCCACAAGGCCCTGCAGCAGGTCTACATCTGCGTCAATGGCGTCATCGACGTGGTGCTGCAGGACGACCTGGGGACCCAGCGCGTCCGCCTGGATCAGCCAGACAGAGGCCTGTACTTGGGGCCGATGGTGTGGCGCCACCTGGAGCCGCAGACGCCCGGGGCGGTGCTCTTGGTGCTGGCTTCTGAGGTTTTTGCCGAGTCCGACTACTACCGCCGCCAACAAGACTACCTAGAAGCAGCGGCCCAGCTGCGCCGCACAGAGGCTGGGGGCCCCAGCGGCTCGCCCAAGGTGGACCCATGATCCCGTTTCTTGACCTGGCCCAAGTCTATGCCGCCCACCGCCAAGAGCTGGACGCCGCCTGGCACCGCGTCATGCAGCGCGGCTGGTTTATCGCCGGAGACGAGCTCAGTGCATTTGAGAAGGAATTTTCCAGCTTTACCGGCACCCGCCACTGCATCGGCGTGGCCAATGGGCTCGACGCTCTGCATCTGGTGCTGCGCGCCTGGGGAATCGGGCCCGGCGACGAAGTGATTGTGCCGTCTCAGACCTTTATCGCCACCTGGCTGGCGGTCAGCTGGTGCGGCGCGACGCCAGTTCCCGTCGAGGTCGATGCCCAGACCTGCAACCTGGATCCCCTGCTGGTCGAGGCAGCTATCACTGCGCGGACCAAGGCGATGGTGCCAGTCCACCTGTATGGTCAGCCGGCCGACATGGCGCCCCTGACCGAGCTGGCCCGCCGCCGCGGCCTGAAGGTGCTGGAAGACGCGGCCCAGGCCCACGGTGCTCGCTACCGCGGTCAAAGCTGCGGCGGCCTGGGCGATGCCGCGGGCTGGTCCATGTATCCGGGCAAGAACCTGGGTGCTTTTGGCGACGGCGGCGCTATCACCACCAACGACGATGCCCTGGCCGCCAGCCTGCGGCAGCTGCGCAGCTATGGGTCCGTGGTCAAATACCAGCACGATCTCGCAGGCTTCAACAGCCGTCTAGATGAGCTTCAGGCCGCCCTACTGCGGGTCAGGCTGCAGCACTTGGCCAGCGACAATGGCCACCGCGCCAAGCTGGCCGCTGAGTATCTTGAGCGTTTGCAGGGTGTTGCTGGCCTGACGCTGCCGGTGGTCCCGCAGTGGGCCGAGCCGGTGTGGCACCTGTTTGTGGTGCGCTGCGCCGATCGCGACGGCCTGCAGCGCTGGCTACAAGAGCGCGGCATCGCCACCCAGATCCACTACCCGGTGCCGCCCCACCGCGCCGGAGCGTATGCGGCCAGCCATGCCGACCTGCACCTGCCCGTGGCCGATGCCTGGGCCGACCAGTGCCTGAGCTTGCCGATCAGCCCCTACCACTCTGTGGAGCAGATCGGCCAAATAGCCGAGGCCGTGCGGGCATTTTTCCGCTGATGTCAGTCGCCCAGCTTGGGCCGCAGCTTGCCGTGGAGGCGGCCGGCGGCAAAGTGACCGCGCTCGGCCAGCGTCTCTGCCAGGGCGCTCCACGTCGCTTTGCGCAGCGGCGAGCGGACCAGCGGCCGCCACAATTCGCGGGCCAGCGCGTGGCGCAGCTGCCAGCGCACCCGGCCGATCTGCAGCAGGGCTCGCTCTTCAGCGGTCAGCTCTGGCCGCTGCAGCAGGCTGGCGTAGCCGTCATCGCCCTGCTGAGCCGTGCGCCGGCCGCGCTGGGCCGACTGCGACAGGCTGGACGAGTGGATGCGATAGTGCATCACTGGCCGGTTGATCCGCGCAAAATCGCCTTGGCCAGCAAGAAGATACCACTGCAGCCAGTCATGGGTCAGCGGGTTGTCAATCGGAAAGGGTGGCACCTTCTGGTGGACCGCGGTGCGGATGACGGTGCACACGGCCGGCACCACATTCTCCAGCGCCAGTGTTGCGCGCATCTGCGCCCCCGGCACCAGGGTGTAGGGCTCGCTGGCCAGCACCGGGGCGGCGGCGCGCAGCCGACCGTGCTCGTCGATCTGGTGAAATTGCCCAGAGACCGCCACAACGGAGGGGTGCTCTTCCAAGATCGCCACGGCATCGCGCAGGAATTCGGGGTCGACCAGCAGGTCATCGGCCGAGACCAGCAGGTAGTACGGCGCCGTAATCCCGCTGGCCCGCAGGCGCATGTGCTCTACTGCGCCCAAGTTGGCGGGGGTCTGGGCAAAGGTGGCCCACGGAAACTGCGGGGCCAGCTCCAAGAACTGCTGGCTGTGGGGCGGCGGCGAGCAGTCGTCAGACACCAGCACCCGGCACGGCTGCAGGCTCTGGGCCGCGATACCGGCAAGAGCATGGGGGATCCACTGGTTGTAGCAGTAGGTGATGACCACGACTTCTACGGGACTCATTGGCAACCTCTGCGCAGTGCGCTGCCGCGAAAATAGGGGCTGGGCGAAGTCTGGTCAAGGCAAGGGAGCCCAGCGCAGCCGCGGCCCTACAGCGGCGTATAGTGAAAGCGCAGCTGCAAGCCCTGCTCCATCGCCCACGGGGTGTCTGGGCGCACGTTGGGCTGCCGTACCACGCTAAGCGTGTAGGTCAGCGCCGCAAAGCTGCCCAGCCGCAGACTCAGCGCACTGCGCCAGGCCAGCTGGGTGCTGCCCACGCCGTCAAACGGCAGCAGGCCATCCAGCTCGGTAGAGCCCTGCAGATAGCGGCTAAAACGCACCTGCCCCAGCGCCGAGGCCTCAAGCCCCGCCAGCGCCGTATCGCCGACTTCTCTGAGCTCAAAGCCAGGGGTGGAGGGGTCGTCTTTGGGCACCAGCTGACTGCGCGCCAGGTATTGCCGCGAGCCAAAACCGCTGCGCAAATCCAGGTCAAAGGTCAGGTCGTGGATGACGCGGAAGTTGACGCCAGCGCCCTGCTTGAGCTGAACCGGGGTCAGCGGGCCGCTCACGGTAAAGCGGGTCTCGCCTTTGCCATCGGCGCCTTTGTAGGTTGCCAGCTGGGCGCCTTGCGGGCTCTGCACCACCACCTGGGTCGGCTGCTCAAAGTAGGTCACCCGGTCAAACAGGGTGGTCTCTCCGCCAAAGCGCAAATAGGGCCCGACCCACGGCAAGTAATGATACATATAGATCGAATTGAAGTAGACCCGGTCCTTGGTCGACTGCAGCCGCCCATCCATCAGGCTGCCCGGCTTGTTGTCCTTGCCAATGGTCGGCTGCAGCATCTGGCCTTCTTCGACCTCCAGGCGGGTGGTCCACAGATGGGGATCTGCTTTCCAGTACAGGCGGTTGTCTGAGAACAGGTCGATTCCCAGGCTGCTGCCGACCGGCGCGCTCGAATACCCCTCACTGCGGTTGGTCAACAACACGCTGCCGCCCAGCGAAGTGCGGAACCGCCAGGCGCCTTCCTGGTCGGCGGGCGCATCGGTCCAGCGGGTGGCGTCGGGCTCAGCCACTCCGGCGCCCAGAAATTCGCGGCTGACATCGTCCTGCACCAGCACATATGGCACGGCCATCCCCGGCAGCAGCAGCACGGTCGCAAAGTTGATGCGGGCGCGGTAGGTCGAGCCAGACTGAACGATCTTGTGCAGCCCCGGGCGCAGCACCCACACCTGGGCGCGCTGCCCCAGTTCCTCGTCTACGCCATAGCCAACGCCCATGTACTCGCGGTCCTCCATGCGGATGATCTCGTACGTCCCCAAAAATGGGATGAATTTGGCGTTGACCACGCTGACGTCGAGCACGGCCCAGTCCGGCGTGACAATGGACGTCCGCCCCTCTGCCACGGCCACGCTGCGGGTCAGGTGCTGCGCTGCCGGCCCAGAGCCAAAGGACACCACATAGCTGCCGGGTGCCACGGCGATTCGCCTGCCCATGTTGCCGCTGGCCACAACCTTGCCGTGCTGCAACACCGTCACTGGCGGCTCTCGCTCGGCCTTGAGACTCAAAGACGGCAAAAAGATCGCGCCCTTGCCGGCAGGCAGAGGGGTGGGATCGCTGTGGTATTGGGGGCTGTTGCGCCAGTTGACCAGGGTGCCGTTGGTGCCATCAAAAGCGACCTTGGCATCGCGCACGGCGGGTCGATCGTTGCCGTTGCTGCTGGGGGCCAGGCCAGCGCTCTGGGGCGGCGTCGCGGGCTGAGGCAGGGCTACTGCAGGGGGCGCGGTGGCGGCGCTTGGCACCGGCTTTCCACCGACCAACACCGACTGCATCTGCGCCAGGGCGATGCGCATTTGCTCGTCCAGGATCTCTGACATGGCCCGGGTCACCAGCCCCAGGTCCTGGCGGTTCAAAGGCCTGCGCTCGTCAAAGCTGTACTGCCAGACTGCACGGTTGTCGTCAAAGCGCGCCAGGCGAAAGGTCATGGCCAGGTGTGCATACCACAAGGCGCCACCCTGCAATTCCTCAATCGCTTCAACGCTAGAGTCCAGAACGTAGGTCGGAGCTTCGGTGCCCAGCCGCTGGACCACGCTGCGAAAGATGCCCGACGTGGCCACTGACCGCACCAGCAACTGGCTGATCATCCGCGACGGCCGGTCTGCCCAGCGATTCTGGTTGAAGAACTGCAGTTCCTGGGGCGAGAAGCGAAAGACAATCTGCGGGCGGTTGTACACCGGCGCGATTTCTACTTCCTTGACCCACACTTCGGCAGTGGTCTGGCTGCGCGGCGGCTGATCGACCTGGGGCAGACTCAGCGTGTAGAAGCGCTGCTCCGCAGCAGTGGCGCCAAAGCAACCGCTCAGCAGCAGCGCCAGCAGCCCCACCAAGTAGCGGCCATCCACCAGGCTGGTTTTGATCCGCAGGGTCATTTGCCGATCCGCCCGTCGTTGGCTGTTTCGCCGCTGAACATCAGCAGCGTGGGATTGTCTTTGACCGCCTGGCTGAAGTCGCGCAGGTCGGCCGCTGCATCGCGCAAGTGCCGCAAGGTGACGTCGATATCGCCCTGGCTGCGCACGACCACCATGTTCAACCCATCGATCAGCTTAGCAATTTTAGCAATAGCTGCGCCAACATCGCCCTTGGGCGCCGTCCACTGCTTGAGGTCGGCGCTGGCCAGCTCCAGGTTGGCGGTGACGCGCGCGACCCGCTCGGCAATGACCACGCCGCTGCCAGAGATGGTCGCCAGGTCCTGGGTCACGCGCTCAGCGTTGCGCAGGATGGCGGCGATGGTGGGGCGGTTGTCGGCCAGGACGGCGCCAGCCTCGTCCAGCACCTTCTGCACGCTGCGCTGCTGCTCGGTTCCGGTCATCGCCTGCAGATTGGCCAGCAGCAGCTCGAGCTTGCCGCCGATGGACTGAGCCTGGGCGGTCAGGCTGTCTATCATCGACTCGCCGGGCGGAATGCGCTCGCCGGGCTTGCGCAGGGCGACCTTGGACGACCCTCTTGAAATATCTACGTACTTGAGGCCGGTAATCCCCTGGGAGCTCAGGCTGGCAGTGGAGTCCACGGCAATTGGCGTGCCGCGGGCAACGCTGATATCGACCTCGATGACCGAGACGTCGTCGCGGGCGACCCGCAAGGCCTCTACCCGGCCGATCTTCAGGCCGCTGTAGGTGACGTCAGAGCCGACCGAGAGGCCGGAAAAAGATGCGGCCTTGCTGGAGTAGCGGACTTGGTAAGTATCTACGGATTCTGTGAATTTTCGGCCGGCAAGTAGCACGGCAGCTGCTACCAGCACCGCCATGCCGGTGGCAACAAAGACGCCCAGCCGCACTTTTTGGCCCTTGCTCAAGCTGGCCATCAGGCACCTCCGCTGGACGCCGATGCCACAAGACCAAACAATTCTGCGGCACTGCAGTCCGTGCTGGTAGAGACGCGGGCCTTGCGGGCAAAGAACTCGTCGACCTCAGCGATGCCGCGCTGGCGCACCTCGGCCACCGGCCCTTCGGCAATCACCTTGCCGCCACCGACCATCAACAGCGAGTCGGCGATTCCTTCAATGCTCGCCAGCTCGTGGGTGACCACCACCACCGTCATTTGCAGGCGGTCGCGCAGCTGCAGGATCAGGTTGTCGAGGTTGAGCGACGTCAGCGGGTCCAGGCCGGCCGACGGCTCGTCGCAAAACAGCACCTCCGGGTCCAGCGCCAGGGCCCGCGCCAGACCTGCGCGCTTGCGCATACCGCCTGAAAGCTCGGCTGGATAGAGAAACTCGGCATGGGCCAGGCCCACCATCGCCAGCTTGGAGCGCACCAACTCGCGCACCGCCCCCTGCGGCAGCTTGCGGTGTTCGCGCAGCGGCAGGGCCACGTTCTCTCCCACCGTCAGCGAGCCAAACAAGGCGCCGTTCTGAAACAACACCCCGACCCGCTGCATCAGCTGCAGCCGCTGCGCTTCGGCCAGTCCGACCATCGGCTGGCCCAGCAGCTCGACCTCGCCCCGGGCAATTTCTGTCAGGCCCAAAATCCCTTTGAGCGCAGTGGACTTTCCCGAGCCGCTGCCGCCCAGGATCACCCGGATCTCGCCGCGCGCCACCGTCATGTCAATACCGTCCAGCACAGTGCGGTCGCCGTAGCGCACCACCAAGCCGCGGACCTTGAGCACCGGTTCAGCACCGGCAGGCCTTGCGGAGGGGGCTGGACTGGCGCTGTGGTTCATCCGAGCACCACATAGAACAAGATAGAGAACAAGCTGTCGGCTACGATGATAAAGAAGATGCTGCTCACCACCGAAGCAGTCGTCGCCCGGCCCACTTCTTGGGCTCCGCCGCGCACGCCCATCCCATAGTATAGGCCGATGAGGGCAATGCCCCAGGCGAACACCGCACTTTTGATAAGGCCCGTGGCCAGATCCTTGGCCACCAGCGAGTCGATGGTCTTTTGCAGGTAGGGCAGCGGGGCAATGTCAAGGTAGACCGTGCCGACCACCCAGCCGCCCATGATTCCAAAGCCGTCGGCCAGGATCGTCAGCAGCGGCACCGCCAGCACCATCGCCAATAGCTTGGGCACCGCCACGTAGTCGACAAAGGGGATGCCCATTACGTGCAGCGCGTCGATCTCCTCGCCGACCTTCATGGTGGCCACTTCAGAGGTGATCGATGACCCCGACCGACCAGCGACCAGGATGGCCGTGATCAGCGGGCCCATCTCGCGAACCATCGAAATCGCGGTCAGCGTGGCCACATAGATGGCTGCGCCAAACTGCCGCAGCTGGTACGCCGACTGAAAGGCCAGGGTCAAGCCGATCAAGAAGGTGATGAGCCCGACAATCCCCAGCGCCTGCGAGCCCATCAGGCTCATCTGCTGCGCCAGCGCCGCCCAGCGCAGCGACCGCGGTCGCAGTACCGACAGGACCGCGCCAACGGTGACGTCTGCGGCCAGCACCACAAATTCGCCAACGCCCTGCAGCCCGTGCCAAGAGCGCCCGCCCAGCGACTCCCAGACGCCAGCCGGCTTGGGCGCCGCCACGACCTCGGAGGAGACTCTGAATTCGTTGAGTTTCTGCAGCACCGCGCCAGACACGCCAGCCAACTGCAGCACCGCGCCGCGATCTCTGGCCTCTCTCCACAGGCCCACCAGGGTGGCCGTGCCAGCGTTGTCGATCGCCAAAACCCCTGACAAGTCCAGGATGATCTGGCCATCCTTGCCCGGCATCCGCCGCCGCAGCCGCCGAGCCAGCAGCGCGGCACCGTGCTGGTCCAGCGGCCCGTGCAGCTGCCACGACCGCCGCTGGCCCTGGGTCGCGGGCAGCTCGGTAGCGGTCAGCTGGGGCGAATGCTGGGAAATGGCCTGCTCCTAGGCGGCTGTGTGCCGCCGCGGCGGGCAGGGAGTCGCCAGGGCCCAAGGCCCTCTTGGCACCCTGACCAACAATGCATGGACTTGGGGGCGGAATTGCAGCCCGCCGAACAGAGCCATTGGTGGGCTTGGCAGCGCAAGACGGAATTTCTTGGCGCTACCGGGGACGACTCGGCGTTGGGGCCCTGAGAAACACCTAGCAGTAGGACGCAACGCCCGCGAACAAGGCCTGGGCAAAACCCACCGCAAATTGATGGCTTTGGGTCTTAGCGCACCCACAGCGTGCCTTGGGTGCAGTTGCCGCCGCAGGCGCCGCTCTGCCAGAAGCGGGCACCGGCGCCGCAGCTCTGGGCGGCATCACTGCAGCCGTAGACGCCAAACCCCCACGCGGAATCGGTTGTTGCGCAATCATTCTCATTGTTGCCCACCAAGCCAAAGCGGGCGGCGGAGTAGGTGCCCGGGCCAGAGTAGCCGTTGTAATTGTTGATGCCGGTGCCATTGCAGTAGGGCTGCGATCCGTCATCGCCAAACGCGGCCACCAAGGCGCTGCGCGAGGGTCCGCCGCTCTTGAAGTTCTCATTGAAGAGGGCCTGCAGCGGCTTGGCAGCGCCGTAGTCCTGCTTGAAGCAGTTGTCCGTCACGCCTTTGCAGCCGCGAAGGGTCGTACCCGCCAAGTTGACAAAGGAGCCGAGCTTGGCGTTGGCATTGAGGCTGGGATCCACCGACGCGCCGCCGTCTTCGTTCAAGACATTCTTGTCTGTCCACAGCGTGCTGCTATAGCCGAGCTTGGTGTCATTCTTGAAGCGCATCGCCAGGGTCCAGCCGCCGCCGTCAGTGGTCATGTCGCACCAGACCTGGTAGGGCGTGCTGTTGTCTGGGTTGATCCAGTAGGCACCGTCTTTGCTGGCGGGCGCCTTGGCCAACAGGTCCTTGCAGCTAGTGGCCGGGTTTTCCTTGGATCCGGGCAGCGTCAGGTAGACCGCGGCCCAGCCTTTGCCGTTGCACACGTACAGGGCCTTGTCTTGCGGGTTGGCGTAGGCGGCGCCAAACGTGCTGGCCTCGCAATTGATGGGCGGCGCGGTCGCCACGTTGAACATCAGAGCGCCGTTGAACCCCACCTTCTTGTTAGACAGCGTCTTGACCACGATCGACCAGGCGTTGAGCTTGCCGTCTTTGCCGCCGGTAACGCCCGCGATGTCGGCAATCGAGATTGACCACTTGCCCTTGGGGTTGCCGCCGACCCACGTCGAGAGGTCGCCGCTGACCAACTTGGTCAGGCTGGGCCAGGTGCTCTTGATGGTGGTGCCGGTGCCGCTCTGGTCGTGCAGGACGTACGCCGCGCCTTGGGGGTCGTAGACGGTGATCTTGACCTTGCTGATGTTGCTGTTGGTCAGGTCCACAGACACCAGGACCTCTTGGGCTATGCCAAAGTCGGGCACGTTGATCTCGTCGGTCGTGCCGGCGGGAAAGGCGTCGGCAATGTCAATTGGCACCTTGACCGATGTCGCAACCTCATTGAACTGATTGGTTAACAACCCATTGGAGACCTCATCCAGACCGTCTTTGGGCAGGCTGGCCGCATCGACGCCGCCGGCCACACACTCGTAGAGACCGTCTGCCTTGATGCCCTTCATCACCAAGCCAGTGCCGCAGGCCGCGCCGACTTTGGCCAGTACTGGCGCATTGATCAGATCGGCGTAGCTGCCAGTGGTCGCAACCTTGGCGAAGGTGGGCGCGTTGGCCAGGTCGGCGTAGGCGCCGGTGCCCGCCACTTTGGCCAGCGACGAGGCCTTGACGTAGTCGGCGAGGTCTGCCGTCTTGGCGTAGGCGCTGAGGTCGGACACCTTGGCATATCCCTGCAAATCCGAAGACTTGACAAAGCCCTGGGTGACAGCAGGATCCAGCGCAGCAGCCTTGATGCAGCCGCTACAGTCCACGCCTTCGGCAACACCAGCGCGCAAGGCCAGCGGCACGGACGACACAGCCACTGCCGGCAGCGCCGGGTCCGTCCCCACTTGCAGAAGCAACTGCACGGGCTTAGCGAACACGGCAGGCAAAAGCGGAGTCTTCTCGCCAAGCTTGGCAGAAAACTGGCCAGCCTTGACTGCGATCTGCTGGGCGCCTTCGGTCCACAGCGGGGCGCCACCGGCGTCGACATAGCTCAGGGTAACGCTGTAGTTGCCATCGGCCGCCGGGCCACCCCCAGACGACAGCAGGACGCCCTCAATCTGTGTTGTCCCCGGGACGGCCAGCGCAGCAGTGGAGAAGAGCATCAAGCCCGCCAGCGTACCCGTCAGCCCTAGCGCCCAAAACTCTTGTCGATTCATGGCAACTCCTAGATCCTGTGTCAGGCCTTGGGCCCACAGGAAATCCCCATGGGCACGCCCCTCTTGACTGCCACCGTACACCCGCTGCGCCGGCCTTGCCAGCCCCGTCGCCACAGGTTTTTCATGCCGCGGCGGCTGACTGCGCTGGTAGCCCTTGCCTGCCTGGCGTGCCCGCCCACCGCGGCCCAGGCGCTTGAGCTTGCCGCCCTTCCGACCTGCCCCACGGCGACGCAACACTGCTTGACGCTTCAGGTGTGGCTGCCCCCCGGTGACCACCAAGACTGGTTGACCCAACAGCTGCAAACGGCCAACGACCGGCTTGCTGTCATCGGCGCCGCCGTGCAGGTGGTGCAGGTCCACCAGCTCCCAGCCAATCGCCTTCGCATCGACCGGGTGGCGCAGCGCGATGACCTCGGCAAGCTTGGCAGTCAGACGCCCCTGCGCTGGTTTGTGGTAGATCGCCTGATGGACAACGCCGAGCCCGGGCGTCAAAGAAAAGGCGTGACCTGGCGGGCAGGTTCCCAGGTGTGGGTGATCGAGTCGCAACAGGCGTGGCGCTGGGTGCTGGCCCACGAGCTTGGCCATGTGCTCGGCCTGCCGCACAGCACAGAGGCCCATTCTATCATGAACAAAGCGCCCAGGGCCTGGCCGCCGCCCTGGCAGCTCGGCTTCACCGCCAAGGAGCAGCCGCTGATGCGTCGGACCCTTGCGAAGCTGCTCAAGCAGGGGCGCATCGAAAAAAAGTGATTCCGGCAAGCTGACTTGCCAAAGCCCTGGACCAGCACAGAGCCGCATTCGATCGCGAACAAAGCGCGTAGGGCCTGGCCGCCACCCTGGCAGCTCGGCTTCACCGCCAAGGAGCAGCCGCTGATGCGTCGGACCTTGGCAAAGGTGCTAAAGCAGGGGCGCATCGGAAGAAAGTGATTCCGGCAAGCTGACTTGCCAAAGCCCTGGACCAGCACAGAGCCGCATTCGATCGCGAACAAAGGGCGTAGCGCCTGGCCGCCGCCCAGGCGGCTCGGCTTCACCGCCAAGGCGCAGCCGCTGATGCGTCGGACCTTGGCAAAGGTGCTAAAGCAGGGGCGTATCGGACGAAAGTGATTCCGGCAAGCGGACTTGCCAAAGCCCTGAATCTGGAACAGAGCAGCCTTAGGCCTTGGCGATGACAACCGCCACCAGCTCGCCAGCTAGCTCCAGCGCGCCCTCGCCCGGCTGCTCCTGCTCAAGCGTCAGGTCGATGGCTAGCACCTCTTCCATCAGGTAGTCGGTGTGGCCATGCACGGCCTCGCGGATGCGCTGCGACGCCGAGATGAGGGTCAGCGTGATGCGGTCCTCGACCTCCAAGCCAATATCTTTGCGGGCATTTTGAATGCGGCTGACCAGCTCGCGAGCCAGACCTTCGCGTCGGAGATCGTCTGAGAGCATCGTGTCCAGGGCAACTGTGATGCGGCCTTCCACCGCCGCTGCCAGGCCGGGCTGGGGCGCCGAGCGGAATTCCACGTCTTCTGCAAGCAACTGCTCCCCCGCGACCTCGCAGCTCGTGCCGGCCTCAAAGGCTGACAGCCAGTGAGCCGCAGCCGCCGAGTCCCAAGTGCCAATCTGCGCCGCGATGTCCTTGGTCTTGCCACCCAACCTCTTGGCCGCGGTCTTGAAGTTCAGCTTGGCCGACCAGTGCACCAGGTTGCCGGGATCTTCTTTCTGCACAAGCACTTGCTTTAGGTTAAGCTCGTCAGCAATGATCGCTCGCAGCTCCTCGCGGCCGCTCAGAAGGCCAAACGCTGGGTCGCGCGCGCCGTCTTGAAAAGCTACCGTGAGCGACTGCAGCGGCTGCCGCACGTTCAGCTTGCTCTGTTCGCGAAGATTGCGGCCCAGACGCACAACTTGGCGGACCAGCGCCATCTGCGCCTCCAGGTCGCTATCGACCAGCTGGGGGCTCGCCTGAGGAAAGCTCTGCAGATGCACAGAATTGCCGCTGTCCGCCACGCCTTCGAGGCGCTGATACAGCATCTCGGCAGTGAACGGCAGGATCGGAGCCAACAGCCGGGTGAACAGGGTCAGCACCTCGTACAGCGTCTCATATGCCGCCTGTTTGTCCTGTGAGTTTACAGACTTCCAAAACCGCCGCCGCGACCGCCGGATGTACCAGTTGGTCAGATCGTCGATAAAGCCCAGTACCCGTGGAATTACGTTGTACAACCGATACTCGGCCATCTCGCGGTTGACATCAGCCACCACGCTCTGCAGCACACTGACAATCCAGCGGTCAAGCAGGCCTCGCTCGCCCAGGGCAATGGGCTTGGCGGCCGGCGCCCAACTATCGGCCGTGGCGTAGGTTGCAAAAAAACTGTAGGCATTCCAGAGGGGCAGAACTACCGAGCGCACCACTTCGCGCACCCCCGCCTCCGAGAAGCGCATGGGCTCAGCCCTTACCACCGGCGATGTCACCAGATAGGCGCGAAGGGCATCGGCGCCATAGGTGTCCAGCAGCAGCGACGGATCTGGGTAGTTCTTGAGGCGCTTGGACATTTTCTGCCCATCTTCCGCAAGAATAAGACCGTTGACAATGACATTCTTGAAGGCCGGCCGGTCGAATAGCGCGGTCGACAGCACCAACAGCGTGTAGAACCAGCCGCGCGTTTGGTCCAAGCCCTCGGCGATGAACGCGGCAGGCAGGTTCTTCTCCACCAACTCCTTATTTTCAAACGGATAATGGTTCTGAGCATACGGCATGGCGCCGGACTCGAACCAGCAATCCAGGACCTCTGGGGTCCGGCGCATGGTCTGGTCGCATTTGTCGCACGCCATCTCAATCTCGTCGACGTGGTGCTTGTGGAGGTCGGTCACAGGCACCCCACCGCGCTGCTGCAATTCCTCGATGGAACCGATGCAGGCTAGGTGGCCGCAGCCGACGCACTGCCACACGGGCAGAGGTGTACCCCAGAAGCGATTGCGCGAAATGGCCCAGTCGCGCGCATCTTTGATCCAGTTGCCAAAACGCTTGGTTCCCACGTACTCCGGCACCCAGCGGGTCGTGTCGTTCAGCTCGCTCATGCGCTCGCGCAAGGGGGGCTTGTCACTGCCAGGGACTGGGGTCTCGACTCGGACAAACCACGTCGGTAAAGCCTTATAGATAAGTGGTGTTCCAGAGCGCCAGCAGAAGGGGTACTCGTGGTCGATGGTCGACTGCTTGAGCAACAGTCCGCGCTCCTTCAGGTCGCGGATGAGGATCTTGTCGGCGTCTTTAACGTGCCTGCCCACGACCTGGCCGCCAGCTACGCTGCTCACATCGCCGGTGTAGCGCCCTTCTGCGTCCACTGGGTCGCGAAGCGGTAGCTTCCATTGCAGGGCCACACGGTGATCGTCTTCACCGAATGCCGGCGCTGTATGGACCACGCCAGTGCCGTCCTCCACGGTGACATAACCATCGGCCACTACGCGGAAAGCGCCTTCCAAAGCGGCATCGGCAAAGCAGTCAAACAGGGGCTGGTAGCGAGTGCCCACCAACTCGCTGCCCTTGAACTTGCGCAAAATCTCATGGGCCCCAAGGACTTTTTCGGCCAACTGCTCTGCCAGGATGTAGCGAATGCCGTTTTCGCGGCGACGCGCTTCGACGTAGTCGAGGTCCGGGCCAACGCACAGGCCCATGTTGGCGGGCAGCGTCCACGGGGTGGTCGTCCATGCCAGGATATGCAGTGGGTCGCTGTCGTCGCTGTCGTCGCCGGCACCCAGGGCTTTGTCAAGCACCTGAAATGCTATGGTAACTGCCGGGTCCTGCACCGTTCGATAGTCCATGCCCGCTTCAAAGTTTGACAGAGGCGTGCCCAGACGCCACGAGTACGGCATGACCTTGTGGCCGCGGTAGATTAGCCCTTTGTCCCACAATTCGCGGAAAACCCACCAGACAGACTCCATGAAGGTGACGTCCATCGTCTTGTAGTCATTGCTAAAATCTACCCATCGGCCCATCCGCTCGACGACTTCCTGCCACAGCCCGGTGTACCGCAGCACAATGGAGCGGCACGCCTCGTTGTAGCGGCCGACGCCATAGGCCTGGACGTCAGAGGGCGACTTGAGCCCTAGGTCCTTCTCGATCTCCATCTCGACTGGCAGTCCATGGCAATCCCAGCCAAAGCGCCGCTCGACTTTGTAGCCGCGCATGGCCCAGTAGCGCGGCACGATGTCCTTTAGCGTTCCAGCCAGCAAGTGCCCGTAGTGCGGCGTTCCGGTGGCAAACGGCGGGCCATCGTAGAACACGAAGTCGCCCATGCCGCCGTCGCGAACCTGCCGGGCAAAGGTGTTCTGCTGCTTCCACAATTCCAGGATCTGCCGCTCTAGGGCGGCAAACTGCGGGGCGGACTCTGGCTTGGCAAAACCGGGGTGAGATGCGGGGGCGGTGCTCATAGATCGGGCCTTTCTGGCGGGCGGCTGGGCCCGCGCGAGGGGCCTGAAGTGTAAGTCGGGGCGCCAGATCGGCGCAACTTGCGACTGCAATGCCCAGAGACCACGCAGCCGCGCCGCAGCCGCGCGCCCCGCCCGGCCCCGCGGCCAGGAATCGCAGGGGCGGGCTCTCGCCGGCTGCGTCGGCGCCGAAGAACGGTTTCGGCCCCTTCCAGTTCTCGCCAGCGCCGGAAGCCGGCGCGGGACCCGGCCGCGAATTCGAGGGCACGGCCGGCAGGCTCTGCTATCCAGTCGATGCTACCGCGGCCGTCGCCCAGCAGACTCGACAATGGAGGTACCCAGGGCTTTGGCATGCGCATGAAATTGTTCGCGGTGTCCTAGCCCGGCCGAGTTCTGCCAACCTCACAGGGTCGACGGGAGGAGCCCTGCGCAACTTTCTTGCAGCCGCCTTCTTTTTTGCCGCGGTTTTTCTATGCGGGACGCGATCACTTGATCAGCGGTGCAGACGGTGTTCTGCCCCAGAGTCCGTCGCCATGAGCCAGTCTTTTGCCAGCCCCCGCCGCTACCGCGTCTTTGATCCCGGTCTGTACCACGAAGTTACCCAGCGAATTCGGGACGGGAAGTTCCTGCTCGACCCCAACTGCCCAGATCTCAAAGCAGCCATCTACGGACAGCTTGCCGTATCGATGCGCCGCTACGGCGTGACCTTGGTCGCCCTCCACTTCATGACCGACCACTTCCACGCCCTGTACGGCATCACCTGCCCCTACAAATTTGCCAAATTTTTGGCTCACTTCCACGCTGGCATCACCCGGGCCTACAACAAGCTGCGAGGCGCCGACACCCCTCAGCGCGACTACAGGCCCGTCAGACTTTGGGACGAGATGGGATGGTTTCCAGTCGCAACGGATGAAAAATCCGTTTCCTGGAGAATCCGCTACATCATGGGCCAGGCCGTGGCGGCGAAGCTGGTCGATCATCCCATCCAGTTCCCCGGCGCATCGACCATTGACGCCATGATCGACGGCACGCCGATGACTGGAAAATCCTACGACGCTACAGCCAGATACCGCGACTCGCGCCTGAAGGCCGGCGCATCGCCCGATGACGCGTACCTCAAGGCCAGCGAAGTGACGATCTCGCCGCCGGGATGTTGGGCCCACCTTTCGCCCTTAGAATTGCGACAGAAGTACATTGATATAGCGGATTCGGTTGCAAGAGTACCCCTAGCCGAGTTGCGGCGCGGCAAGCAGGCGGTTCCGGTGCAACCGACGGGCGCTCATCCGGAACCCGACGTTGCCGAAGCCGGTGAGTTCCGGGATCCAGGGCCTTGGCAAGTGCCACCAGCGTCAGGTGATTTTGCAGAGGAGGCAGGAGAAAAGTGCTACATTCCGCCGCGTGTCGACGAGGCCGGCCAGCCCTTTGAAGCCGGCGCTCCGCGGCCCAAGAAGAGCTATTACACCTCGGACGGCAAGCGGAAACGGCGACCGCTCATCCTGGCGTGGTCTGAGTCGGTCTGCCAGGCCTATGAAGAGGCCTACAGCGAGTGGGTCAGTGCGTACCTACAGGCCAAGAGCGACTGCCAAGCCCGCATGGCGATCACCAATGGCGGTCTAGGCGCGCCTGGGCTGGTCATTCCACCGTTCATGCTGCTGGGGTCGATGCCCTATCCTCGCACGGAGTAGTTCCCGGCATTGCCGCTGGGCCAGCCGAGTCGCCACCGACACTTAGGCAGATACATACATAATACAGCCGGCTTAACAAAGCCCTGGTTTCCAGTTTGGGGCCGAACAGGCTCTGACCGAAGCGCCGATCTTCTCAACAGCGATGGAGCCAATAGCGGAGCCCAGGGGCCCCATGGCAGCGGCCTCAAGCTCCTACAATGCCCAGTGCAGCGTCCCACGGGGCGCGTGCAGCACGCTCTATTGCATGGCTTCAGAGGGGCGATGCCGGTGCTTGCGGGGGCCTGCCTGACACGTGCTCTTGGCGAGCGCCGATGCTGGGATGGGGGGCTTTGATAAGTGCGCACTCAGAATAATGTTATTCACCCACCATCACTCAGGTCTGCAACCCCAGCGATCGGTGGATCGGCCCGGCCTTGCGTGACAACCCCAGCCAATCGTGTACCTTCGCTGGCGAGCAGTGACGCAGCCAGCAAGGACCGCGATGCCAGCCCCCACAGGTTCGCCACCAGCCGCCGCCAGAGCCTCCTATCCG
>CAIXGW010000362.1 GCA_903919145.1 uncultured Myxococcales bacterium | reverse complement strand
GCAACAGGCCCTAGAGCTCTGTGCGCACGGCCACCGTCCAGCTGTGCTGCGCCGCCATCTGGTTGCCAGTGAGCACGCGCACCAGCGGAACCACCGCGTCGGCGGTCACAAACCACGCGCCACCAGGATTCCACCCCAGGCCCAGGTGCCCGGCGACCTGACCGCCGCCTGAGGCGTGGACATGCTCCAGAGGGCTGTGGTCGGCGCCCGCCCAAGTGGCCCGCGCGCCGGCGGAGATCACCAGCGGAAACAGATGGATGAGCTGCAAGTCGGAGCTCAGGGTGGCGCTGGGGCCAAAGCGGTAGCTCTGGGCGTTGGCGGTGGGCAGGCGCAGCACCAAGCTGCCTACGGCCGTGCCGCGGTCGATCGCGCCCACGCTGAGAAATCCCGCCAGTACGCCATCCCAGGCGCCAGAGCTGACCTGAAACGCTTGGGGCAGCGGCTCGCCGCCCTGGCGGGTCTGCGACTCGCCGACGGGTATCTTGACGCCGGCGGCGAGGCCAATGCGCAGCTGCCGCGGATTGCGGGCCCCCAACCCCACAACCGTGGTCTTGACCAGCGCCAGCGGATCACCGGGGCCAAACACGTCGCGGGGCTGCTCTCCCTTGGCCGTCAGGTAGTCCTGGCGCTTGAGCAGCAGCGGCGCGGTCACTTCAATGGCCCACCGCTCGCTCAGGCCATAGCCGACAGACAGGTTGAAAGACTGGTTGGTGCCGCGGGTCGCTTCTCCCAGTTCCGTTGTAGATTCGATGCGCTCCAGCACATCCAGCTGCCAAGCCAGGCTCAGCTGTACTGCGTTCTGGGGGGCGCCGCCGCGCTCCAAGCTCCCGACCGGAAGCTCAATTCGCCCTCAACACGCCCCAGAAGCCAGGGCTGGCGAGGCGGCCAGCGCCCCCACGGCGCCTAGCGCCAAGCCTATCCAGGCCGAGGCGGGGCTCCAGCGCAGCCGGTGGTGGGCGGGATGGGTGCGGCGAAGCGGCAAAAGGGCAGGCATGGAACCTCGGGCGCCTGTGAGCAGTCGCGCGCCGTGGCCAGGGTGCCGGAACCGCCGCGCATGTGCCAGCCGCAGCGACACGCCCAGAGCCGTGCCAGGGCTTGCAGGGGGGGCCCTTGACCCTCTGCAGGGGTGGGCATAGCCTTAAAACCCTTGCGGTTTGAAGAGAGTGCCCGCGCCCAAGAAGGTCCGCGATGCTCCGCCGCCTGTTGTTGCTGGTTACCTGTCTTTGCCTGACGCCGCAGCTGGCCCTGGCCAAGAGCAATACCTTTGGCATCGGTGGGTTGCTGTACGAACACCCGGGCGACGTGACGCTGCGACTGCTGTTTGGCGCTCTTGGCAGCGGCGGCGGCTACTTTGGCATGGAATTGCAGCCTTGGCGGCTGGGCTGGGCCGGAGCCACGCGCGAAGAAGGGCAGCAGAGCCGACCGCTGGCCCTGCGGGCGGGGGCTTTCCTAGCCGGACCAGAGGAATTCTCTCTTGGCATTGGCTTTATTGCCGAAGGCCTGAAGACGGGGCTGCCTGCCAGCACCGGGGTATCGCCCCACGGCCTTTGGCATGGCGCCATTGGGGTAGAGGGGGTCTTGACCATCGCACCGGTCAAAGGCGGGCTGCTGGTCATGCTGTTTGCCGGTTCTCAGCTGGCGCCGGACGACCAGCTCCGCAAGTACGGCGAACTGCAGTTCATCTTCCCCGTCGACATGGGCTCTTGGTGGCTGGGCATTACCGGCGGCGTTCAGGTCTCCAGCTTTGTGCTGCGCGGCGTGGACCTTCTGACCATCACGCCGGCCCTGGGCATTTTTCCCATTCCCAAGCGATAGGCTACGCGCACGAGTCGCTGGCTGGTTTCCCGTGCCCGGCTGTGGCCAGTCACCTGGACCGGCGCCCGGCAGCGCTAGGCCGACTTGAAGACAAACTTCTTGGACAACAAGTAGTTACTGACGGTGCCTACGCCAATGCCGGCCAAGTTCGCCAGGTACAAGCGCAACTGGACCACGGCACTGGGCAGCGGCATCTGAGCCATCGCCCAGATCACGCCGTTGAACACCAGCAGCTGCAGGCCAAGCCCCGTCAACGCACTGGCGTAGTAGCGCAGCAGTCGCGCCGGCAGGGGCTGGTGGTAGTCCGCGCCCTCTGCGGCAAAGGTCCAGCGGTCGTTCAGCGCAAAGTTGCTGGCCACAGAGACCACCCACCCTGCGACCACCGCCGCGTTGGCCTGCAGCTTGGAAGCCAGGCTGGGCTCGGCGCCAAGGAGCCACAGCGCCACGCGAAAAGCGAGCAAATTGACCAGGACACCTGAAGCCCCGACCAGGCAGAAGCGCACAAAACGTTGATGCCGCTTGATGAATTCCAACATGATATCTCGGCTGGCGGTGCGAGAAGCGGCAACTGGAAATGCGCTCAACAGGCAAAGCGCTCAACAGGCAGTGCGCTCAAACGAAAAGGCGCTCCATCGGAAAGGCGCTCAAACGGCAAGGCCCTCAATCGGCAGTGCGAAACAGGCCGGCCTCGGTGCAGGCCAAGACCGCGCGCTGGTCAAAGGCCTCGATCGGGCCAAAATCCCAAACGCAGCCCGCTGCTACGGCGGCCACGGTCACGGCGTCGCTGCGCAGCCCGGGCAGCCAGCGGTCGTAGTAGCCACCGCCGCGGCCCAAGCGAACGCCCCTGCCCGACAGGCCCAGGCACGGCACCACGACCAGATCAATGGCCTGCGCCGCCACCACTGCGCCGGCGGGCTCCATCATCCGCGATCGCGGCCGCATCACCAGAGCTGCTGGGCCAGCCGCTTCGGCCATGTCCATCGCCGAATTGTCGGTCCGCACACGCGGGTATACCAAGCGAATCCCGCGCACCAGCAAGGCGTTGGCCAGGTCGCGGGTCTCCACCTCGGGCCCCAGGGGCGCGTACAGAGCCACCGTCTGGGCAGAGAGGCTGTCAGCCAGTTTGGCGACTTCATTGGCCAACAGCAGGGCGTGGCGCTTGCGCAGCGGCTCAGGACGGCTGCGAAGGACGGTCTGGGCGGCGGCGCGCCAGCTGGCCTTGTCGGCAGGAGCGGGCTGAGGCTCTGCGGCCAGCGACAACAGTGGAAAATCCTTTAAATCCATTGGCAAATCCTTAGCTGGCGTGGGCCACGCAGATCAGCGCTGGGCGCGGAGTTCGGCTTGGGCTGCCAGTTGCTCCAGGCGGTCGGCCCACTCGGTGCGCTGGCGGAGGAATTCGTCGCGCTGAAGCGCCTGGTCGGCGCGGGCCTTCTCCAAGTCCTCGGCGAGATAAAGAGCAGCAGCCATGGCCAGTTGCTCGGTACTGCGCATCCCGCGGGCCCGCAGGTCTTCCACGCGCGCATTGGCCATTTCAGCCACCAAGAGGAGCTGGGCCGGCTCCTCTGTGTTGACCGTCATCTCTTTGCCGAACAGGTGGATCTTGACCGGGCTCGCCATGGGACCTCCGTGGAGTTGCTTGTGGATCGGCAGGCGCACGCTGTCAAGCCCGGGCGAATCGGCTAGCATCGGCGTGTTGCGGACCTTTCCTCCCTCTGCCCCAGGACGTGCGCCGATGGCCAAGCCGAGCAAACCAAGCAAGCCCACAGCTGGCAAGAACATTCCTGCGGCCCCCTCGCCCTTTCGCGACGCGCTGTCAGGGATGAAGGAGCAATTCGTCAAGCAAGCAGAGGCCCAGCGCAAGGCCGAAGCGCAGACTCGCCTCAAGCCGCCGCCACCTCCGGCGCCGGCCGAGCCAGAGCGCTCGCCGCTATCCGACGAGGAGCTGCTGGCCATCGCCCTGGCCGGCGTCAAGCCGATCGCCGGGCCGGGTCGGGTGGCGCCGCTGCCGCCGCCGCCGCAGCGAGCCGCGCTGGCCACACCGGACAAACCCAAGGGCTTGGTGGGGTTGACGCCTACCGAAGAGCCCGATGAGCCCGACTGGTGGTCCGGCGACATCGACCCCAGCTTTCTGTGGGCGATGGCCGGCGATCGACCCTGGCAGCGCACGCTGGACCTGCACGGCAAGGACGTCGAAGCGGCGCAGCGCGACCTGGAGGCAGCGGTCCACGCCTCGCGGCAGCAGAAGCACGCTTGCATCCTGGTGATCCACGGCAAGGGGCTGCGCTCTGAGGGCCAGCCGCGGCTGGGCGGAGCGGTGCGCGAGCAGCTGCGCGGCAAGCTCAAGCGCCTGGTGTTGGGCTACTCGACCGCGCGCCTGGAGCACGGCGGCACTGGCGCCATCTATGTGTGGGTGCGCCCGCTGGTGTAGACAGGGGCCGCGCCATGTGACGATAGCTTCAAAATGTGCTACTTGGCGCGGGCTGGCTACGGGGCCGGCAGGTGGAGTCCAGCATGTGCGGCGTCGTCGGCTTGGTGTACGAGAACTATCGCAGCGACATGGGGCGCATTGCCGCAGAATTGCTCAAAACCCTGGAGTACCGCGGCTACGACTCCACCGGCGCGGCGATCCAGGGCCGCGGCGAAGACTGGGTTCAGAAGAAGGGCGTGGGTGCGCCGTCTCTGATGGTCCACAGCCTGGGCATTGTCGATCTGCCCGGCCAGATCCTCTGCGGTCAGGTGCGCTGGGCCACATTTGGCGCCGTGACCGAGGCCAACTCGCAGCCCCACTCGGTCGCCTGCAAAATCGCCATGTATGGCGCGCACAACGGCAATGTCACCAACTGCGATGCCCTGAAAGTGTGGCTGACCGATGAGGGCCACCGCGTGCTGTCGGACAACGACGGCGAGATGGTGGTCCACACAGTAGAGCATTACTTTGCCCGCGAGCTCGCCCTGTTGCCTGAGGGCCAGCGCCGCGATCCGGCCCAGCGGCGGCCAGCCATGCGCCGGGCTCTGGTGGCGGCGGCGGCGCGGTTAGAGGGCTCGTTTGCGGCGGTGCTGGTCGATCCGGTCAGCCGCTGCTCTTGGGCTATCAAGCAGGGCTCGAGCCTGTACTTTGGCATCGGCCGCGACGACGTGGGCGGGCGGTTTGCCATCGCCAGCTCTGATCTGTCTAGCGTGCTCAAGCTGACTCGGGTGATTGTGCCCATGCGCGAAGGCGAATTTACTGAGTACGACGCCGACGGCTACCACCTGTACGCCATCGCCAACCTGGCGGCCCAGGGCGGCTATCCGGCGTGCCGGGCGGGCCAATCGCTAGAGCGCACGCCAGTCCGCAGTCGGCTGCGGGCCAAAGACACCGCCTTGGTGCCGCCCTTTGAAACCTTCATGGACCAGGAGATCTCGGCCCAGGAAGACACCTGCCGCGCCGTCATCCGCCTGTTCAGCGGCGGCAGTGCCGCGGCCCAAACTCTGGGGGCGTGGCTGCACGCCAGCTCAGACCTGCCCACCGTCCAGCAGCACCTGGAGCTGCTGCGCGACCAATACGCCGATGAGGCTATCGCTAGGGAATTCCATGCTCTAGTCGATACCCCGGCGATGCGGTCTCTGCTGCAGGAGCTCAAGCCCGCCGACCGGCCCAGCAAAGACCAGCTGGCTCCAGAGCGGATCGCCGAGCGGCTGTGTTCCTCAGAGATGGGCTTTTTTACTGACCTTCTGCCCATGGCCCGCGACGAGGACGACCGCCTGGCGGTGCTGACGCTGGATGCCTGGCTGGAATACGGCGAGGCCCACGAGTTCGCCGAGTCGGTGCGCAAGTTCTCTGAGGCCTGCCGCAGCTCAGTGGCCAAGGGCGGCCGGCTGTTCTGCGTATGCTGCGGCAGCTCCTACAACGCGGCGCGGGCAGCAGCGCTGTTCTTCAATGAGCTTGCGCATGTAGACCTGGTACCGCTGCTGCCGGGCGAGTTCCGCGAGCGCGTCTCCAAGACCCTGCGCGACGGCGACTTGTTCATCGCGGTCAGCCAGTCGGGCGAGACCAAAGACCTTATTGACGTCATGAACGACACCATCGCCTCGGGCAAGGCGATTACCCGCATCGGCATTGTCAACAACGTCAACTCTACGCTGGCGATAGAGAAGTCCGAAGTGGTCATCCCGCTGCGCTGCGGTCCCGAGATCGCGGTGCCGGCCACCAAGAGCTTTATCAACCAGCTGGCGGTGTTCTACTGCCTGGCCCTGGATCTGGCCGAGCGGCAGGTCGCGCCTTTGGGCGACCATCAGCAGGTCGAGTGGAAGGCCGAGCTGACCCTGCGCCGCGAAAAACTCAGCCGGTTGCCACTGCTGATTGCCGAAACCGTCGAAGCGACCCAGAGCGAGGTCGAAGAGGCGGCGCAGTTGCTGTGCCTGCGGCCGTCGATTCACCTGCTGGCCATCCGGCTGACGGCGCTGGCCCGCGAGGGGGCGCTGAAGATCCGCGAAGTGGTGCTCAACCACGCCGAGGGCTTTGAAGGCTCTGAATTCAAGCACGGCCCCAACACGATCCTGGGCTTTAACACCGTACTGGGGCCAGCGCAGGTAGACAAGCTGTTGCTGCGCCTGGGGCTGATGGCCCAGCAGCTGCTCAAGGCGGCGGCGGCGGCCGGTCTGGCCATGGAGTCGGGGCAGCGGCTGGTGCAGGCACTGACGGACACGGTGCTCAGCGCATCGACGTCGGCCTTTACCCTCAGCCCGGCGGAAAAGTCGCTGTTTGACAAGGTGATGGACCGCGATGAGCTGTTCCGCCAGCTGTACGCCGACTATCCGCTGCTGTACCTGACCGGTCCCGACGAGCGCGACGTCAACCTGGCGGTTTCGCAGATCAATACCCACAAGATCCGTGGGGCCTGCACGGTCATCATCGCCGAGGACCACCCTGCCCTGCGCGGCGCGGCGAGCAAAGCCCCTATCGATAACCCCGCCTACCGCCACGTCTATATCCCGCTGCCCCGCACCGATGACACGCTAATGGTGGTGTTCTCTGCTACCGTAGTGCTGCAGCGGCTGGCCCTGCGGATGAGCCTGCTCAAGATGCAGTACTTGGACCGCCTGGGGCTTTCAGACCACGGCGTTCACCCGGACGTGCCCAAGAACGTCAGCAAGTCGATCACTGTGGACTGACGGGGGAGCGACCTCCATCAATGGCGCGGCGCAGCTTTCCGCCAAGGGTCCGTCCGTCAAAGGGCTTTTGCACCACGTCGGCCGCGCTGGCGGTGCCGGCGGAATAGCCTGAGATAAAGAGAATGGGCAGCTCAGGCTGGATCGAGTGCACTTGCCGCGCCGCCTCTTCACCGCCCATGCGCGGCATCCGCAGGTCAAAAACGGCAGCGCTGTAGGTCTCTGGCGAGGCCGTCAAGCGGACAACGGCCTCCAAGCCGTCGCGCGCCTCATCGACCTGCCAGCCCAGCCGCGCCAGCATGCGCCGGGTGACCGAGCGCACCAGATCATCGTCGTCGGCGAGCAGCACCCGCTCGCCCGGCTGGGCCCGACCGGTCGGCTCGATAGGCGTATTTTCAGTAGCTTGGCTTGGTTGGCGAGCTTGACGCAGCAGCACCAGCACCGTTGTACCCGCGCCCAAAGTGCTCTCTAAGCGGATGCTGCCCCCGGCCTGCGTGACGATGCCGTGACTCACCGCCAACCCAAGGCCAGTGCCCTGCCCCAGCTCCTTGGTGGTGAAGAACGGCTCAAAGACCCGCGGCAGCACCTCTGGCGGGATGCCCACCCCGTCGTCGCGGACCCGCAGGGCCACGGCGGGCTCCCGCTCGCCCCCTTCCTGAGACGGCAGCATTTCGACCGCCAGCTGCAGGCGACCGCCGTTGGGCATGGCGTCGCGGGCGTTGGTGGCCAGGTTGACCACCACCTGCTCCAGCTGAGCGGGGTCAATGCTGACCCACAGCGGCGTGTCCGGGGCAGACAGGGCAACGGAGATCTGTCCGCCAAGGATGCGCTCAAGCAGCGGTCGCAGGTGCTCCAGCGTCTGGCCAAGGTCCAGGGTCTGCGGCCGCGTCGGCTGGCGGTGGGCAAACCCCAGCAGCTGCCGGGTCAGGTCGGCCGCGCGCTTGACCGCTGTCTCTGCCCCAACCAGCTCGCTTTGCACCGCTGCGTCGGTCGTGTTCATGGCGGCCAGAGCGACGTGCATGCTGATGGCGCTGAGCAAATTGTTGAAGTCATGGGCAATTCCTCCTGCGAGGGTGCCCAAGGCCTCCAGGCGCTGGCGGTGCAGCTGCTGTTCTTCGCGCGCTTGCCTCTCTTCCTCACTGCGCTTGCGCTCTGAAATATCTCGTGAATTGGCAACAACGCCGCGCACTGCAGGATTGTCAAGGTGATTGGCAGCCACCGCCTCCATCCAAGTCCAGCCGCCGGATTTTCTGCGGTAGCGATACTCCACGGTCACCACCGAGCCCGGCGTGGCCGCCATCTGGGCAAAACCGGCGCTGACGCGGTCGCGGTCGTCGGGGTGGATGTACTCAAACGTGTCAACGCCAGCGAGCTCTTCTGGCGAATAGCCACTGATCCGCTGCGCGGCTGCCGAGTTGTAGATCAGCCTGCCCTGGGCGTCGACCAGCGAGGTGATGTCGGTAGCGTGCTCTGTGAGGGCCCGCACCATCTCTTCAGTCCAGACCGTGACGGAGGGCTGAGGCGGTGTCGACATCACACTCTCCTGCGGACCACCAATGCACAGAGGTCCGCTGTGAATTCTGCGCCGGCCCAGCGACCAGCACAAGCTGACGCTGACAGCGCGGACACACAACTTCTTGATCAATGCGGTCCGGCAACTCCGCCGCCTGAGAGAATCAACACTATTGCGGCCAAGACGCCAGAGATGGCCGGCAAGGATCTGGAAAAATCGAGGCGATCAGCCCGGTGTCGGGGCCGTTGCAGAGGCCCGGCAGGCTTTCTGACCTTCTTGCTTGCCGCCAACCCTGCTTGGCCGGGCTCTGGCCCAAGCGGAGGCGGCCGATGCGCTAGCTGGCTGATGTGACGTAAAACGTCACCACATGACGCAGTGCGTCGCCGTGAAGCGGCTCGCAGCCAGCGCCAGCGATGGCAACCCCTTTCAATTACAGGCTAGCGCAATGATGGGCTCCCGCCCGGCGCTCATGGCACCATCCTTGCAATGAAGAATGGCATGCACCCAGTTTGCCAATCAGCGTGCCGCGCGCCGCTGCGCAAGGGGTACAGCGGTGGCCGGCGCGCCACCGTGCTCGCCCTGGCCAACTGGCGCCACAACTAGGTGGGCCAAAAGCTCCCAGCTAGGTAGCTGGCGGGGCAAGCGACAGCGGTCGCTGCGGTTGTGCAAGTGCGCCGGAAGTCTGCCCAACATTGTCGGCTGGAGCGCTGCTCTTGGCCACGGAGGAAGAGATGCTCAAGAATTTCCGCAATACCAAGGGTTTCACCCTGATCGAGCTAATGATCGTGGTCGCGATCATCGCGATTCTGGCCGTGGTGGCCGTCCCCCAGTTCACCAAGTACATGCGCTCGGCCAAGGCTGCCGAAGCCAACGAGATGCTCGACCTGGTCAAGAAGGGCTCGGCTTCGTACTACTCCGCT